>CP064974.1:370440-740881 GCA_016699385.1 Candidatus Moraniibacteriota bacterium
TACTCAAGAAAGATGATGTGACGCGAACCTATCTCGTCCTCTTTCAAAACAATTATGAGCTTCGTCCGGGCGGGGGATTTATCGGATCATTTGGTATTGTAAAAATACGAAATGGCGAACTGCTCGATTTCGCCGTGCATGACACGGGGAACTTTGACGGGCGTATACCCTCGACGGTTTCGCCACCCTATCCGATGAAGGAATTGCTTCGTATCGATTCATGGAAACTGCGCGATTCGAATTATTCTCCGGACTTCCCGACCAATGCTCGGCAGGCGGAAACCTTTTACCAGATGGGCGAAGGCAGTGAATCATTCGACGGCATTGTCGGTATTACGACAGATGTCTTGGTGTCGTTTCTTGGTGTCACTGGTCCGGTCGAAGTACCGGGATATCCGGGCACGTATGGTGGAGAGAGCGCCGTGTGGGATCTCGAATATCAGGTGGAGAAGGGCTTCATTGATCAGGGTATCGAGCGGGGGGATCGGAAGTCGATGATGAATCTCTTGGGACTCCAGGTACTTGATCGTCTGAAATCTCTGAGCCTTACGGATCGGTACCGCTTGTTTGAGGTGGCACTTGCCGATCTTCATGCCAAGGATATCCAGCTCTTCTTCGATGATGAGGGCGTGACGCAGAAAATTCAGGATGCCGGTTGGGACGGATCGATTAATCAGACATGGAAGAATGATTCTTTCCTTGCTGTCGATGCAAATTTGGGCGCGTGGAAGAGTGACTACTTCGTGAAACGTTCATACGAGTATACGGTAGATTTTTCTGGCGAAAAGCCTCAGGCGCGTTTTGCTCTTACTTATAATCATACGGCGACTGAGAAAGATTGGCGCGTCAACAATTACCAGTCATTCCTTCGTCTCTATGTGCCGAAGGGGAGCTGGCTTGTTTCGTCGGAGGGATTCTTGGGCGACACGACATTTGGTGATGAACTTGGCAGGAAAACTTTTGGCGGTATCGTACAAGTCCCCCTTGGAACAGAGAAAACAGTTGCGTTTACCTATACGCTTCCCGATACGGTATCGTCGGCGTTCTATGAACTTGATATTGAGAAGCAGCCGGGATTGCATCGCGTCCCTGTTTCAGTGACGGTTATCAAGAAGGATGGATCGAAAATTCAGAAGCAATTTGTCTTGGATCGAAATGTACGGATACTTGCAACCGGCGAGCTGATTGAGCCATAGCGTGTTGGATTTGTGTGTGATTTGCTTTGACTTTGCCTCTGATTCGCCCTAGAATACAGGGGCTTTTCTTCTTTCAGGGATTGCCGTGTTCAGACTCGTAAACCGCGCTTTCAACAAATTCTATGGGACTCTTTGCAAAAATTTTTGGATCGAATGATCGCGTAATCGCGAAACTACGCCCGATAGTTGCGCGAGTGAATGGGCATGAGGCAAAGATAAAAGCGCTATCCGACGATGCCCTGCGGGCGAAGACGGAAGAATTTCGCGCGCGTATTGCAAAGGGCGCTTCGCTTGACCAATTGCTTCCTGAGGCATTTGCTGTCGTCCGCGAAGTAGCGAATCGTATTATCGGCGAGCGGCACTATGATGTTCAGTTGATGGGCGGTGTCGTATTGCATCAGGGGAAAATCGCCGAGATGAAGACGGGTGAGGGGAAGACCCTCACATCGACTCTGGCGATTTATCTCAATGCGCTTGCCGGAAAGGGCGTGCATGTTGTGACGGTCAATGATTATCTTGCCAAGCGCGATGCGAACTGGATGGGATCGGTGTACCACGCACTGGGAATGTCGACCGCGTGTATTCTCCAACAGGGTATTTCCTATCGCTATACGCCGACAGTGATTGATCGGGATGAAGTCAGTGTTGAACCGGAAAATCTTATCCCGATTTCACGACGCGAGGCATATGCTTCGGATATCACCTATGGGACGAATAACGAATTTGGCTTCGACTATTTGCGCGACAACATGGTGCAGAATGCCGAACACATGGTACAACGCGACCTTTTCTACGCGATTGTCGACGAAGTGGACTCGATACTTATAGACGAGGCGCGGACACCTCTCATTATTTCGGCGCCAGACGCCGAGTCGACCAAGCTTTATCAGCAATTTGCGAGTATTGTTCCGCGACTCAAGAGCGAGGAAGACTATACTGTGGATGAAAAGATGAAATCTATCTCTATCACCGAGGCAGGCATTGCAAAGGTGGAACAGTCGCTTGGTATTGGGAATATTTACGAGTCCGGGCGCGTGCAGTATGTGCATCATTTGGAGCAGTCGCTTAAGGCAGAAGTGATTTTCAAGCGCGATCGCGACTATGTCGTGAAAGATGGCGAGGTTATTATTGTCGATGATTTCACAGGGCGTCTCATGGTTGGGCGACGCTATAGCGATGGATTGCACCAGGCAATTGAGGCAAAGGAGCGTGTCGCGGTGCAGAAGGAATCTCGGACTTTGGCGACGATTACGTTTCAAAATTATTTTCGCCTGTACGAAAAGCTCGCCGGTATGACTGGTACGGCGATGACGAGTGCGGAAGAATTTCGCAAGGTGTATGAGATTGATTCGATAGAGATTCCCACGAATAAGACGATGGTGCGGAAAGATCTTCCGGATATTGTCTACAAAACCGAAGAGGAAAAGTTTCGTGCTATTGCCAAAAAATTGAAGACGCTTCGCGAGGAGGGACAGCCTGCTCTCGTGGGAACGATTGCGATTGAGAAATCGGAATATCTGAGTGCGCTACTCTCACGAGAGGGCGTGCCACATGAAGTCTTGAATGCGAAGAACCATGAGCATGAGGCAGCGATTGTTGCGCGGGCGGGGCAACTTGGCTCTGTGACGATTGCGACCAACATGGCGGGTCGTGGGACGGATATCAAGCTTGGCGAGGGTGTCCGCGAAGTAGGAGGACTCTGCATCATCGGTACTGAGCGGCATGAGGCGCGACGCATCGACAATCAGTTGCGCGGGCGCGCAGGTCGTCAGGGCGACCCGGGAACATCGCAGTTCTATGTCTCACTTGAGGATGAACTCATGCGACGATTCGGTGGCGACACACTGAAAAATATGATGACCCGACTTCGCCTGCCCGAAGATGAGCCGATTCAAAACGGGCTTATCTCGAGAACTATCGAGAGCGCGCAGAACAAAATCGAGGGATTCAACTTTGATATCCGGAAGCACGTGCTCGAATACGATGACGTGATGAATAAGCAGCGGGAAGTCGTGTATCGCCGTCGCCGAACCGTCCTTCGCACGAGTGATATGCGCAGTGATACTCTGCGACTTTTGGGAGAAGAATTGGAAAAGATACTCTCCGCGCATGCCGTCTCCGAAGATGGCGGATGGGATACAAATTCTATCTTGGATGATATAAGAAATATCTTCCCGATAGATGAGAAAAAAATGCGCAATCGTCTTGATGCTATTCTTCGCGATTCTTCGAAAGAACAGCCGGCGAAAATTTCTGCAACTATTGGAGACTTTCTCGGTGAGGCGAAAGTGGAATACGGGAAAAAAGAAAAAGAAATCGGGACGGATGCGTGGTTGCATATTCAGCAAACAATCTTTCTGCGAACACTCGATGCTTTGTGGATGAATCACCTCGATGAAATCGACTATCTTCGGCAAGGAATTGGGTTGCGCGGTTATGGACAGCGAGACCCATTGGTCGAGTACAAGCGAGAGGCATTCAATATGTTTGTAATTTTGTTGGAGAGTATTCGCACGACGTATCTCACGACCATTTTCAAAATGGTTGCCGTCCCCACTCCGTCCGTTGAAACGGAAATTATTCCACAGAATGCCGAATACCGCGGAGCCGAAGAGACTTCGTCATTTGCCTCCACGGAAAAAGAAAAACCCGCTATACAGAAGCCAATCTCTGTCGGTCCCAAAGTAGGAAGAAATGATCCCTGCCCCTGCGGTAGCGGGAAGAAGTATAAGAAATGCCATGGGAAATAATCGTAACGTATGATCCACTTTATTACCGGGAACAAAAATAAGTTCGAAGAAGTGAAAATGATTTTTCCTGATGTGGAACAATTGGATATTGATCTTCCGGAAATTCAAGAAATTGATACGAGAGAAATAATACGGAATAAGCTATCGGAAGCGTTTCGCTATGCAACTGGAGAGTTCATTGTTGAGGATACCTCTCTTTCTCTCGAGTGCTTAGGCGGGCTGCCCGGACCTCTGATAAAGTGGTTTTCAAGGACTCTCGGAAATAATGGTTTGGCTGAAATTGTCGGAAAGTTGGGGAATGATAGGGCGGAAGCAAAGACGGTTATCGGATATGCGAGGAGTCGTGAGGAAATCTATTTTTTTGAAGGAATACTACAGGGAAGAATAGTGAAACCGAGAGGAGAGACAGCTTTTGGCTGGGATTCGATATTTTTGGCAGATGGTCATAAGAAGACTTTTGCAGAAATGAGTCGCGAAGAGAAAAATGCTATCAGCATGAGAAGAAAGACACTTGATAAATTGAGTGAGTTTTTGAGGACATAGAACTTGTTGTATGAGCAAATCCTTCAAGGTTGCGCAATTGGGAGGCAAGGTGATATGAGCAAAAGCCAAAAGAGTTGCTGACGTTCATGGTTTGGGAGTGACGTGGATTATTCGCGATGTTGTTCTTGGTAACTGAAGCGTCATGGGAGGGAGGTACAATAAGAGAAGGCAAGAGAAGCTGTGTTTTTTCTATGAATTATCGCCGAAAACAATTGAGTGCAGAGGATATTGAGCCAGTACTGCTTCGAATACAGCCGTCTCCGAAATACGGTGGCATTGGAGTTTTTGCTCTCCGCGATATTAAAGGGGGTACGATATTATGTGATGTTGAGAAAATTAGCGAGGAAGTTTTCGTCCCCTGGGAAGAATTTGCAAAGATAGATGCGGCTACGCGATCGTTTATGATTGATTTTTGTGCCGAGGACAAGGATGGTTTCTATAGCCCGATTGATCTGAACTATCTCACCATTCCGGGACACATGAATCATCACTGTGAGGCGAATGTAGGATGTGATGCGGACGATAACTTCGTCGCAATACGAGATATCAAGAGGGGAGAAGAAGTGTGTCTTGATTACGCCTTCGTTATATCCAACCCTGCCTATACTATGAAATGCGCATGTGATTCCAAGAAATGTCGAGGGATAGTCACAGGAAATGACTGGAAAAACCCCGCCTTCCGGAAAAAGAATTCCAATTTTCTCTCATCAAATGTGAGGAAATTTGCAAACAAATAAGAGAAAGTTTATTTTTTCCCCACCATTTTTCTTCAAGAGTCTATGAATGATACATTGCTTAAACTTGGGAAATATCGTCATTACAAAAACAACAAAGAGTATGAAGTGATTGGTGTAGCGAAACATAGTGAGACACTTGAGAATATGGTTGTATATCGGGCATTGTACGGAAGTGAGATTTCATCGCTCTGGGTGAGACCGCTCGCTATGTTTTTGGAAGAAGTGGAAGTGAATGGAAAAATGGTTCCAAGATTTGAGTTGTGTGAATTGGCATGACTATGAAGTGTAAAAAATTCTATGCTGGCGGATTTTTCTATAATCCAGTGACAAAAGAAGTATTACTCCACAAGAGAGATTCAAAAACATTGGTAAACCCGAATAAGTGGGCGTTCTTTGGCGGATTAAATGAAACTGGAGAAGCACCTTTGCAAACATTTTTGCGAGAGATAAAAGAAGAACTGGATGTGAATCTTTTTCAGGATGCCGTTAGCTGTCTCTGTGATTATTTCAATGAGGAATTACAAACTCATCGATACATATTTTTTGTAGAGAGCTCTTTGAAGAAATCAGCGATGAATCTTGGCGAAGGAGAAAGTTTCGATTGGATTTCGATTGAGAAAGTTTTTGAATATGACCTTACTAAGAAAACGAGAATGGACTTGAAATTATTTCTTGAAAAACTTGTTTGAAGAAGTAAGAAAATATTATGAAAATCATTCATAAAAATCAGGTAAAGACTTTCAGAAATAATGAGAGCTGCACGGCAACTGAATATCTGATGGGAGAGAGTGTGATATAAATAGCGCGTTCCTCGTACTGACGGGGAGATACCCGAGTGCGGGAAAGGTAGTGAACTCGAAATGTAAAGAGTTGGCGTATGTGATGAAGGGTTTCGGCAGGATTGCTGTTGAGGGAAGTGAAATCAATTGCGAAGAAGGCGGCATGATTTTTATTGAGCCTCATGAAAAATATTTTTGGGAGGGTACACTAACACTCCTTTTTTCTCATCAAATGTGAGGAAATTTGCAAACAAAAAATAAGATGAGGCTAAGATGAGATTTGCACCATATGAGCTCTATTATCAACATCGAAATAAAAGCGAAGTGCGCGAACCAAGAAACAATTCGGAGAATTTTGAAAGACAGCGGCGCTGACTTTAAGGGAACTGATCATCAGATTGATACGTATTTCAAAGTGCCGAATGGGCGATTGAAGTTGCGTGAGGGGAATATAGAGAATCATCTCATTTTCTATAATCGCATAGAGACGAAAGGACTCAAGGAATCATCGATACTGCTCTATGACTCAACGCCAGGGTCGACGTTGAAGGAAATCCTTTCGAAATCGCTCGGTATTCTTGCTGTCGTAGATAAGCGGCGGGAGATATACTTTATCGAGAATGTAAAGTTTCATCTCGACCGTGTAGAAGGACTGGGTACGTTTGCCGAGGTAGAAGCAATTGATATTGATGGATCAATCAGTAAGGAGCAACTTTCGGAACAATGCGATCGATACATGAAGCTCTTCGGTATACAAAAAGACGACCTTATTGCCGCATCGTATAGTGATTTAATTTTGCAGTCGTGAGCCACCTTGCGGGATCGAACCGCAGACCTGCACGTTACGAGTGTGCCGCTCTACCAACTGAGCTAAGGTGGCGCCTCCTTTTTTGATTACAAGGCTCAGTGTAAGTGAAGCGTGGAGAAAAATCAAGGTTTAGGCGATATTTTCAGAAAAGAAGTTCTGTGGTATCTTAGTGGTATGAATGATATTCGGAATGAGATGGAAACGATGACTCAGAAACTCCTGCATCTGCGGGACTCTCTTTGATGTGGCGGGGAAGTCACAAAGAATTGTTGAGCTGGAGAGAGTGTCGCAGGCGGAGAATTTCTGGGGGGATGCGCAGGAAGCGGGGCGCGTGATGAAAGAACTTGAGAGGCTTCGCGAGGAGCGCGCGCTTTTCGATCGACTCTCGAAAGAGCTCGACGATATCCGAGAGCTTTCTGCGATGGAACTCGAGGGGCAGGAAGCAGAGGATGTCGCGTCGCAGTATACGCGGGTTTCCGAGGAAATTGAGGCGCTCGAGTTCAAGACGCGTCTTGGTGGTCCATATGACAGTCACGATGCTATACTTGCTATCAAGAGTGGCGCGGGCGGTGTGGATGCACAAGACTGGGCGGAAATGCTCCTTCGCATGTATCTGCGATGGGCAGAACGTCGAGGATTTGTCGCGAGTGTTTTCGAAGAGTCGAGAGGAAACGAGGCGGGTATCAAGAGTGTGTCGGTCAAGATAGAAGGAGAATACGCATTTGGGTATCTTCGCAGTGAAATGGGTACCCATCGATTGGTCAGACTCTCTCCGTTTAATGCAGACAATTTGCGGCAGACGTCGTTTGCCTCGGTGGAAGTTCTGCCGGTTCTCTCGGCGAAAGAGGGAACAGAGATAAAGCCGGAGGATCTCGAGGTGGATACCTATCGATCGTCCGGTGCGGGCGGGCAAAATGTCAACAAGACCGAAACCGCTGTCCGTATCCGACATGTTCCGACGGGTATCGTGGTGTCGTGTCAGACCGAGCGTTCGCAATTGCAAAATCGTGAGAATGCTCTCACTATGCTTCGCGCCAAACTCGAACAGCTGAGACTCCAGGAGGAAGAAGATGAAAAACGCGCGCTTCGCGGTGAACAGAAAAGTGCCGACTTTGGAAGTCAGATTCGCTCTTATGTCTTGCATCCTTACACGTTGGTCAAGGATCACCGGACGAAATATGAAACACCGCAAGTGCACGAAGTTCTCGATGGCAAACTTGATGAATTTATGGAAGCCTTTCTTAAGACACAGAGTAGGGAATAAGAAATGAAGAAGAAAGTAATGATCTACGATAAAGAAATCTGACTCCTTATTTGTTCTTCTTGATCCCTGATTTTTTCTCTTTATGATTCGTTTTGAAAATGTTACGAAGATCTATCCCGGCGATGTTTCTGTTTTGCAGGACATTAATTTGCTTATTGAGCCGGGGGAATTTGTGTCGTTTGTGGGCGCGAGCGGAGCAGGGAAGTCGACGCTCCTCAAGCTTATCTATGCCGAGGAAGAGCCGACGGCGGGAGAGATATTCTTTGGCGAGCGCTCCATTGGCACCATCAAGCGGCGGCTCTTGCCGTACTACCGGCGCAATTTTGGCACGGTGTTTCAAGACTTCAAGCTTCTCTCTCAGCGCACTGTTTTCGAGAACATCGCCTATGCACTCGAGGTTGATGGGAAAAGTGCGGCGGAAATTGCCGAGGAGGTGCCACAGATACTCGATATCGTGCGTCTCACGCAGAAAGCGGACAAGTATCCCAAGCAACTCTCCGGCGGTGAGCAGCAGCGCGTTTCTTTGGCACGGGCGCTCGTGCATCGCCCGTCTGTCCTCATTGCCGATGAGCCGACGGGGAATCTCGATCCCGCTTCCGCCCAAGATATTATCCGGCTCTTGCTTGAAATAAATAACATGGGAACAATCGTGCTTCTCGCGACGCATAACAAGCCGATTGTCGATGGTCTCCAGAAACGTGTCGTGACACTCGCAAATGGTGCGGTTTTGCGTGATGAGAAGCAGGGGAAATATATTGTCTGACATTTTGCATGTGCCTATGAGTATGCCAAAAGGAATCAAACTTGTTCGAGCGATTCGCGAGGGAGTACGGAGCTTTGTCCGTAGTGGCTGGCTGTCTGTCTCGGCGATTCTCACTATCGCTCTTGCACTCTTCATCATCGGACTTGCCGGTGTCGAGGCACTCGCAACGCGCTCTATACTTCAGAATTTGGAAGCGAAGATGGACATTACCGTCTCATTCAATGCGGACGTGAGCGAAGATCGCATTCTCGCTATCAAGTCTGAGTTGGAGAAATATCGCGAGGTGCAGTCTGTCGCCTATACGTCGAGTGAAGAAGCATTGAAGAAGTTTCGTGCGCAGAGTGAGGCGTCCGGAAACAAGGACGTGATAGACCAAGCACTCCAAGAAATCGGCGAAAATCCGCTCTTTGCATCACTTTCAATTAAGGCGCAGTCGCCCGAACAATACAAAACGATTAATGATGCTATCGAGTCTGCTTCATTTCAAGGAGATATTTTCCGTGTCAATTATCGCGAGAACGAATCTATCATCAATCAGCTCACCGCTATCAATCGCGAAGTCGTGCGGCAGGGGACGGTGCTCGGTGTTATTTTCCTCCTCATCGCCTTTTTGGTGACGTTTAATACTATCCGCCTTACCATGTATGCGCGCCGCGATGATTTCGAAGTGATGCGACTTGTCGGCGCGTCAAACCTCTATGTCCGCACGCCATCCGTCGTTGAGGGCATTCTCTATGGGAGTATTGCTGCGATGGTCTCAATGCTTTTCCTCTATCTCTATATCGGATTCCAACGAATAAACCCGTTCTCAAAAAGTCTCATCGAAGGCGCCGGCCTCATGGGTTCTTTCGTCCACAATATCCTCTGGATATTCTCGGGACTCCTCGTGCTTGGCATCACTATTGGCCTCATGAGCGGTTTCCTCGCGGTGCGTCGCTATATGAAGATATAGGCTATTTTCTTCCAGTCGCTTGATTTTTCGGGCGGTTTTGGCTATCCTTGGGGAAGGACTATCGCAGTCCTTCCTCTTTTTGCGAGAGGGAACAAAGGATATCGTGTGGGGAGTAGCCAAGCGGTAAGGCAACGGGTTCTGGTCCCGTGACGCGGGGGTTCGAATCCCTCCTCCCCAGCTTGCAAAACAAGACAATCTCATTCCCTATTGACTATGAATTGGAATTCTACATGGGATTTTCTTAATTCAAGTTTCTTTATAAGCATCATTACACTTGCCGTTGGCACGATAGCTTTTTGGCTTTATGACAAACAAAAGAAAGATTCAAAAAAAGACGCTGCCAATATAATTCTTCTTGAAATTCAAAGTGCTGAGAGAGTTCTTGGGCAAATAAGTGAAGAGGTTAGATCGGGAAAGTTACCAAATAAACTTTTACTTCCTACTGAAAATTGGAGTAAATATAAATATTACTTCGTCAGAGATTTTGACAGAGATGAATGGGATTTAATCACAGAGTTTTACAATAATGCGAAATTATATGATGAAGCAGTCATATACAATAACTCACTTTTTCAAAAAAATGAGGAACAAATACGCATAAATATGCTTCGCACACCAGCAGAGTATATTCGGGAATTTTTAGAAAGTGTTGAGAAAGATTCCCTTACTAACGTCGATGAAAATCAAAGATTAGAAAAGATATTTGAAAAATCTCAGAAATTCCAAAAAACTTATCTTTCTCGTATTGGGTCTTTATTTTATAGCCCGCAAAAACCCCTTGACGACGCTACAAATGCCTTTAACGGAATAAATAGAACGATTTCTCAAACTTCTGTTGGCAATAAACTTAAAAAATTTTCAGGACTGAAGAAATAAACTAACCTATATGTTTTTATCTTCTATAGAAGAGTTTCCAACTTTGTTCCATCCAACGACAGACAGACTTAATCAACATATCAACCTCTATGGAACTGCGACCGGAAGTACGATCAGCGAGAGCAGCTGGCCCCGATAGATTCGAGGGTCATGACGCGTTCAGTGATAAGAGGAGGGGGATAGTGTCCGAATCCGGAGAGATAGATTTCCGTCGTTTCCTTCTTTCTTCCGATCTGGAAATACGAAAGAAGCTCCATGATTTGCGGGATGCTGTAGAAAGTTTGCATGAACGATTTCCAGAAATGATTGGATGTACTTTTTTCGGTTCCCAGACCAAGGGGTACGCGCAAAAACGATCGGATATCGACGCCTATTTGTTGGTAGATGAAGACACGGTCTCCGACAAAATCCGGACACAGGCTCACGACCTGTCAATTAATCAAGAACTCATGAAAGAAAGAAGACTTGATGAACTCCATGAGGAGATAGTGAAGTCGCTTCACAAAATCGGACTCAATCTGGGACTGGGATCGGGGATTGGGATACGATCGATTTCCTGGAAAAAGATTGAACAATTCTGTCAGGGCGACATTCTCGATGAAAATAACCTCGCTGTCATGCACTTGTTCCATATGGGAGTCGGAAACAATATCTACTCGCGCAGAGAACAAATCATCTCCACGCTAGAGAACATGGGAGGTGCCGGTGAGCGGCTCTGGACGGTCCTGATGGAAAAACTTTTTCAGTGGGAAAACAAATTCTTCAATGAGACACTCAAGAAGAAGCGTCGCGAACTTTACCCGAAGACCTTATCGGAAGGAAGGGAATACTTCCTTAGAAACGCTCCGAGATAAATACATCCCAACTTCGTCCCAGAGCTCTAGTAGAACCATATGCGAGAAAAAATCCTCCAGCTAATACAAGGAATCCAGCCTGTAGATGAGTTTGAAAGAACTCATCAAGAGGATGCTTTGAGATGGATTGAAAGCGGTGTAGAAATATTTCGAATTGAAAAACCTGACAAGCCACCGAAACATCTTGTCTCTTATTTTGTTGTGGTGGACATTGGCAATAAGTCAATCCTTCTTGTAGATCACATAAAAGCCGAGCTCTGGCTTCCTGCTGGTGGACACATCGAAAAAGGAGAACATCCCAAAACTACTGTAGAAAGAGAAGCATTGGAAGAACTCAATATCCAATCCAAGTTTCTTAGTGAAGAACCTTTCTTTATAACAATTACCACAACCGTTGGGAAAACTGCAGGACATGTAGATGTTAGTCTATGGTATATCCTAACGGCAAATGTCGAAGATCCTATCCGGTATGATTCTGGTGAATTCAACGGATACAAATGGTGGACATTTGATGAAATTTTAAATAGTGATATCCGATCTTTTGATCCGCACATGCACCGACTAACTCATAAATTAAAGACTTGTTTAGGAACCTAGAATCATCAATTTCATCTCACAACCCCAGCCACTCTATGTTCTACCAAATGAAATTGAATCCGGAGCCGTTCGAGAAGATAAAAACGGAACTAAGGTTATTGAGATGCGGCTCCATGATGAGAAGAGAAGGCTTCTCAAAGTCGGCGATGAGATAGAGTTTCGACTTATCGACGATGAGGAGAAAAAGATTCTTACGAAAGTTATCAGTCTCTCGGTGTTTCCTACTTTTCGGGAGTTATTCAGCGCCTTCCCGCCAAATGAATACGGGAGTCTCAGTCAGGATGAATATGGGAAAATGCACGACATCTATTCTCCAGAAAAAGAGAAAGAGTTTGGCGTATTGGCTATTCGGATTCAGTTTCTTTCTGAAGTACGCTAAAAAGGTTGATGAGGTAGCATCACAAAATCAGGAGAACATTGTATAATAGGGCCATATGAATCTCAAACAGTGGCTTATATTCCTCGGGTTTCTTGTGCTCTTGCACATGGCGGGCATTATCGGATCCTTTTTCACGGTATCGGAAATAAACGGCTGGTATGCCTCGCTTACAAGACCGGCGTATTCTCCACCGAACTGGGTATTCGGACCGGTTTGGACAACGCTCTATACACTCATGGGTATCGCTGCGTTCCTTGTGTGGCGAAAGGGATTGCGCAAGGGGGAGGTGCAAATCGCACTTGTGCTGTTTTGTATACAGCTTTTTTTGAATACGCTCTGGTCGATCATCTTCTTTAGTGTACACTCACTCCTTGGCGCATTTGTTGAAATTATGTTCTTGTGGTTTGCTATTCTTGCTACAATCATTCTCTTTGCAAAAGTCTCCCGATTGGCTGCGTGGCTCTTGGTACCGTATCTTCTGTGGGTTGGATTTGCCGCTTCTCTCAATTTCTCATTTTGGAGGCTGAATATATGAACCACAGAATCATACATGTTCACGATCGGATGCAACACGGGTATAACTATGAACTGTCTGAGCCGGTAGGGAAGCGCTTTGATCCACGATTCAAACCCGATCTCACACCCAAGCAAATGCTGGAACTTGGTGTCTTCGGCGGGGTGTATATGCGAGATTGCGCGGCGGAATTTCCAGGCGACTGGTTCGCGCATGCAAAATTCCAGCATGAGGGAAGCTTCAAACCCGATCCGAATATAAACTACTTCGGCGTCAATGCCAGCGAGCCGCTCTCCGTATGGCAGGAAAGAGGATGGATTCATCCGCAGGATCCGCGAGGCTGGTTTCAATGGTATTGCCGATACTTCCTCGGCCGCCGAAGCAAAGATGATGACCGACAGATCAAGCGATGGATGGCAATAGCGAGACATATTGCACAGATACGAAAAAACTGCCGCCCGGGCGATGCCAGTTGCCGCAGGAGGCAGCGGCAGGCGGTGCTTCACTGGGCCTATGACAGCTGGAGGATGTGATATTTTTTTGCTACTGATGCACGTCTCGCGAAGACACTGGAAATAGTATCGGTTGATGCTAGCTGTAATCTCCTAAAATATTTTTATGCCATCCTCCTCACAAAATGACCGGAAAATTAAAGCAGTGGTGTTTGACTTTGGCGGTGTCATTCAATTCTGGGGAAGGGGAGATACGATCAAAGGCGTTGCTGATATTCTGAATATTTCAAAAGAGACATTTCAAAAAGAATATTTCAAGTACAATCACCTGAGCAATGTTAATAATATTTCGTTTGAAGAAATGGTCCTCGGTGTCGTCAAATATTTCGATGATTCAAAAGAGATACAGGAGCGCGTGAAAACACATCTCCAAGAAGCTCGCGATGCAAGGACAATTAATCATGAACTAATAGCGTTTTTCCCCGAACTCATGCGGCAGGGATACCAGGTAGCCATATTCAGCAATGCTACCTCGCGACTTCGCGAAGAGTTAAAGGTGCTTGGCATTGATACACTGGTTCATGAAATAGTTATTTCCGGAGAGATCGGTTTTCAGAAACCGCATAAGGAAGCGTTTGATGTTCTATTCCAGCGACTCAATGTTCTTCCGGAAGAGGTGGTATTTATCGATGATACGCCGAAGAGTTTGGAAAAAGCTGATGAGATAGGTTATACGCCGATTCTTTTCAAGGATAATGCGCAACTTAGAACTGAATTACAGCATCTCGGAATAAAAATGTAGAAATATTTTTGGTAGAAATATTTTTGATTGATGCTGAGTATGAATACGAAATTTCTTGTGTTGCAGTTTCGTCCGGAGGATGATGCGTCAGATGGGGAATTTGAGGCAATGCTTCGTTTTGGAAGGATTCGACCGGAAGAGGTGGAACGGGTGCGAATGGAACAAGGAGCAGTGCCGAGTCTTGATGTGAAAGAATATTATGGCATTCTTGCAGGTGGCGGACCATTTAATATAAGCGATTCGGAAGAGAAAAAAGGTGCTGTCGGAAAAATGGTTGAAGAACATCTTTTCCCGATGGTGGAAGAGATTATTTCAAGCGATATTCCGTTTCTCGGCGCGTGCTACGGGCTTGGTGCTCTTGTGAAGATGCTCGGTGGCGCGGTGTCCAAGAATGGTTTCGCGGAGGTGGCAGGGGCGACGGATATTGTCATAACATCGGCAGGGAAATCGGACGCGCTTTTGGTCGGACTTGAATCGCCTTTCCGAGCCTTTACGGGGCACAAAGAAGCGTGTGAGTCGGTGCCGGAGGGTGCTGTGCTTCTGGCTACTTCTCCTCAGTGTCCGGTGCAGATGATTCGCGTCAAGCAACACGTGTATGCGACGCAGTTTCATCCCGAGCTTGATCCGCAGGGAATATGTGTTCGTATTGACGCCTATCGGCATCATGGGTATTTCGCATCCGAAGAGGCGGAATCACTCAAGGAAGCGTGTCTTCGGGAACACATTGTAGCTCCGTTGGAAATCTTGCGTCGATTTGTTGAGAGGGCGAGAAAAGTATCATAGAAAACTCTCTCATGCTACGGCGTCCGTGGATGGGCGAGTGCGCTTTGGAGATAGGGTGTTGCGGGGCGAGGGAAAGGTTCTTTGTCAATCGGGGGAATGCCTTCATCGAGGACAAAGAGAGAATTTTGGACGAGTGGATGCGACTCAAAAAGTCGGCTGAGGAAGCGGTCGGAGAGACAATTGCCAATCGCCGCAATAATCATGCCTTGATGATGACTCATAAACATATTGATGGGTGATCCATGTCGTGAGCGATGGAAATCGATTGCCTCGATATAGCCATAGGCACCTCGACCACCGTGTGTGGCGTAGGCAGCAAGATTCTTGAGTGCTATACGAGGGAAAGATGGTATCGACATGACGATGCTGTAGGCGGAAACGACAGACCGATCATCAGCAGAAGGAGAGAGGGAGAGTGTGGGGAGTCCAAACGGTTTGTAGCGGAAATTTCCTCCACGATCGAGCTCGGCGTATCCGGATTCCGAAAGTCCCCAGACCGGGATATTTTTTTTCTTTGCGGAATATCGGTTCATGAGAATAGCCGTCCGTATGCTTCGTCCGACAAGTGAGTCTTTGTGTTCCTCGAGGAAAATCGCAGGCATGAGATATTCGAAGAGGGTGCCTGTCCAAGAGATAAGTGTGGGACCCTTTGGGAGGGAGAGAACGGTTCGGTTGAGCTTGTTCCAACCGCGGAAGGAGAGGGTGCCTTCGGCGAGCGCGAGGAGATTGGCGATGCGCGCTTCGGATGCGAGTGTTTGATAGAAACGATTTTCGAGTCGCTTGGTCGGCACATGGAAGCCGATAGAAATGAGTGAACGCTTGGTGGAACGCAGGAAATCAAATCGCATGGTAGAAATCATGATGTCGAGCTTTCGCTCGAGAATGGAACAGGTAGTGTCATTGCACGTGGCAGTGTCTGAAGCATTGACGTGTTGTTGGGAAGATTCACATTCGGCGAGGGTGTCGGCGAGTTGCTCTTGGAACATCGAGAGTATACTCCGCGCTTTTTTTGGCAGGGATTTTGGAAGTGCGATACCAATGAGGGACGTTTCGATGGCGTGGCATTGCTCGAGGAAAGCTGATTCGTCATCGATGGGCAATGTTTCGATACGATCGGTAATGGCTTCCCAGAAATCGGCAAATGATTGCATGTCGAGCGTCTGTGGGATGCGTGTCTGAATGAGTTTCGCGAGTGAATTCAGACCCCTTGCACTGCGTGGCACAGAGAATGTGCTCGTATCATGAGAAAGCCATTGCCTTGTCACAATGAGTGATGCAAGGAGATTGCCGCTATCGACACTGGAGATGAAGGGCGGAGGAGCAGGGAGTGCTGTCCGCGTATCATACCAGTTGTAGAAATGTCCTTGGTATCGTTCCATGCGCTCGAGAGTGGCGCAGGTGTTTTCGAGGTATGTCCGCGCTTTTTTGAGTGAGATAAATCCGAGGCGGTGCGCAATGATTACCGAAGTGAGAAAAAATCCGATATTGGTGATAGAGGTGTATTCGGCTATTTTTGGTGTGGGGTCGATACGAAGGTAGTCCGGCGGAAGAAAGTTTGTTTCGGGTGCGACGGTTTTGGCAAAGAAGCTCCAGGTTTCGAGGGCATCTTGGCGGAGGAGGTCTTCTTCTTGGTGTGAAAAATCATGTGCCTGTTTGTAGGGTTTGTTGAGAGCAAGGACGAGCAAAGGAATCCCCGTCCAGAGCATGAGTAAGAGTGCAAAAAGAGGATGTATCGTTCCCTTTAGCCAGAAATTGAGCGAAACGATGAGGAGGGTGATAAAGGGAAAAAGAAGCGGTATGCGCCCTGCGGGATTTTCAAAGTGTGCCGATGGTACCCATTCGAGCATGTTTCTCTTGCTCCAGAACCTCCGATAGAGCGCCGTCACGATGGCATGTGTGGTATCGAGGGCTGTGTAGGGAAGTGTGATACATTCAAATATTGCCTGTCGACACAGTCGGAAACTTCTCGTTGCGGTTCGTTCCAATCGATAGCCAAGATGCTTCCATGATCCAGTGAGTAGCTGATACGTCCAGCGAATCCAATCGATACACACATCAAGGAGGAAGAGATCAAGCAGGAATATGCCCCAGGCAAAGAGGAGGAGATTTGGGTTTCCCACGACCCACGAAAGTATGGTGATGAGGAATACCGCCGGACGAAAGAGGCTCTGAAAAATATTGTCAGCAATTTTGAATCGATGAATACTCGCGAGGGTGTTTGGATGCGTATTTCCCTGCTCATCTCGTACGGTTGGCGTGAGCCAATCGAGTATTTGCCAATCTCCGCGTGTCCAACGATGATTTCGTGCGAGCATGGCGCGGAGCGACTTTGGGAATTCGTCGAAGACATCGATGTCAGCGGCATAAGCTGTCCTTGCAAGCGACCCTTCGAGGAGGTCATGACTGAGAATCTGGTCGATCGGGAGTGTCCCGTCGAGTGCCGAGAGGAAAGCATCTATGTGAAAGGAACCCTTGCCGGCATAGCTTCCTTCGAGGAATATGTCCTGATATATTTCCGGGAAAGTGCTGGAATAAGCGCTGAAGCGTTTTTCATCGAAGAATATTCGGGGGAGACGGAATCGGTGTCGGTTTTTGAACCATTGTTTTACGTGTGGCTGTATGAATGCATAGCCGTGTGTGAGCGTACCGCTTTCGTCGAGAATCGGCTTCTGAAGGGGATGCGCATGGATACCGAGCATATCTTTGACGAAGTCTCGCGTGATGAATGCGTCTTCATCGAGCGTGATGATGAAGTCTGCTTGAGGGAGTGTTTCTGCTGAAGAGAAAAACGGTGATGATGGTGTCCGCCCGCGGAGTATCCGGGCAAAGTCGAGGAGCTTTCCTCGTTTACGCTCCCATCCCATCCAACGTCCTTGGCGCTTGGACCATATGCGGGATCGAATAACAAAGGCAAATCGATCAGTCTCGCCATAGCGGTCGTTGAGCGTACGGAAGGCAGAGAGTGTTTCTTTGAGAAGTGTCGCGTCTCCTGGAAGCGTCTCGTGATCAGCGTCGACATAGTCGAGGAGGAGGTAGTAAGAGAGAGCGCTTTTTGCATTGCTAAGATAGGCGGTTTCGAGTTTGCCGAGAAGGGCGGAGAGCGTATGTCGATCTTTGAGAAGCGCGGGTATAACGAATATAGCAGCAGCTGACTCGGGGATTCGACGGCGGAAGTTGAGACGCGGGAGAAATGTTGGCGGGACGATTCCAATGAATAAACTATCTATCAAGTGCTTGGATGTTTTGTAGAGAATGGGAAAAGCAATAATTATGAGGAACTGATAATGAAGATAGAACGCCATAAATATGCCTGCCGTAAGGAAAGAGATAGAGAGAATGGATCCAAAATAGGCGGCGCGTATGGTGGGGAGCTTCCTGCGATCGTGATACCAGTGCCACCAGGACATGTGAGCGTTCCCCGTGAGTCGTTTGAGGAGAATCGGCAAACCTTCATCAACCAAGTAGAAGCCGACATGGCGTCGAGGACCATCTTCATATTCTTCTGCGAGAGCGAGTGCTGCTCGTGCGAGGGTTTCTTCGGAAAGATGGAGTATTTTTGCGATTGCAGCCGCTTTTTTTCGATATGTTTCCTGAGAAAGTGACGTCATGTGTGCATAGACATCGTCAGGATCGCGAATGAGGAGTTTGTGGAGAGTGTTGGTTTTGCGCAAAAGAGTGTTCCACTCGAATTCTCCGAGGAGAGAGAGGGATCGAAGAAGAATGCGGACTCTTGTTGCAAGTTCTCGCATGCTTTCTGCTTCGGTGGTTTTGGGGGATACTCTTTGTGAAGGATGTGCTCCATCTTTCTTTGTCGTGGTGTCACGGAATCGGGAGAGGGGCAGCACTTCTTTGGTGCGACACTCTGCGAGCGCATCTGAAAATGCATCGGCATATGCTTCGCCACGATTTTTTCGGAGCTTGGTGAGTATTTGACTATATTGCAGAGAATTTGGCCCGAGCTTATGAAAGCGTTTTCGCGCGATTGTTCGTGCCTCTTCGGCATCGGCAAGCCGGAGTGCGACATTCGAAAGTTTGTCAAGCGCAAGCAGTCGCAGAAGCGGAGAGACTGCTTCTGTTTCCGAAAGCGAGAGAGAGAATGCTACCGATTCCTGCCAGTCATTGATTGTGCTTGCAAGGGTTTCTTCTGAGAAGCGAAAGGCAGTTTCTTCGACATAGCGATCGAGAAGAAGGGCGACTTTGATAAGATTGGCGGGGGCTATCTCGCCAAAGGATGTCCGCGCGAGGGATGTCTCAAGTGAGCGAAATTCTGCTGCGATGGCGGCGTGTTTTTTGAGAAGCCAGCGCGTGGCAAGAAGAAGTGTGTCTGGAGCAGCTGATGAGAGAACGGGGTCAGCGTTTCGTTCGGACCGATCAAGCCAAGAGACGCGCTTTTGATACGGGGTATAAAACGACGAGAATCGTCGATGAATCTCCTGAACTTTGCGAGAGAGATGATGTCCCAAGACGCGCTGTCCTCGTCGAAGTGAGAGTTCTGAAACAGCATTTTCAGCTTGTTTGAGCCAATATTCTGTCGGTATTTCTTCGCGATATCGCCACTTTGCTAGCCAAGAGAGAATCATAGTGAGAAGAAAAATGGGTAAGGGAGTCTGCGGGAGTATAGGTAAAGTATAACAGAAAAAGGGAAAAGAAAGCTATTTCTCCCTTGCGGGAATAGTTCCCGTCTTTTGAAGTATGCAGAATATTCCAAAAATCCAAAATATAGTGTAAGGTTTCAACAGGTTTGTGGCTTTGAACTCATGAAGAGGAAAAAGTTTTATTTTGTGTGATTTGTATGGCATCCCAGATTTCTCCAAGAAAACCAGTGGTGAAAGTGTGTGTTCATCGCGATTGCTGTGAGGGAGGGTCGGAACGGATATACGCTCGACTTTCGAAAGAGGCTTCGTCTGATATGGACATCCGGAAGACCGAGGATTGTTTTCGGTTTTGTAAAAAAGGTCCCAATGTCGCGGTTGATGGCAATGTTCTCCATCACGTGAGTGAGGGAAATGCTCTCTCTCGCATTCGCTCCGAAATTCGTGCACCCTCTACAAAGAAGGATGGCATCGGTACGCGCACGATTGACGAACTCGATGACCTGCTCGATAACCTTTGCGCGTGAGACGAGGTGTTGCTTTCTTTTGGAACATGATATACTAAGCGAAAGAGTTTTTTTAATGATGGGTAACCGTACAAGGAGGGGTACACATCGCATGTATGGCAGAAGAACCGATATTGAATGAAGAATGGTCTGAGGAGAATGACGTGCCGACAAAAAGTTTGATGGATCGGGTGCGAGAATTGCGGAGTAATTTCCAGAAGAGACTTGCCGAGGGGAGCGTCTTGACGTTCGTCCTGCTTTTTGTGTTTGGAATATTCTTTGGAATAGCAGCGAAAGCAGTTGCTTCGAGAAGTATTTTGATAGGGTATTGGGACTATACGATAACTCCCCAAGAAAAAGCCGCTGTGAATCTCAATGCGGTTCAACAGAGGCTCGCGACTCGTCAGGAAGAGGAGGCGAAGTCGCAAAAGGAAAGCGCCGCACCGGCGACAGATGACGCTTCTGGTGCGGATGCCTCGAATGGTGATGCGCCAGAAGGGAAATTGCCGCCACTTCCGCCGACACCTGAGCCGCCAGCTTCTCCTGATACAGCGCAGGAATAGGGAAACGATATATTTCCATTTATTTATGTTTAATGTCGGATATTATGGATTTTCTGAATAAAAAAGATACGGATGAAAAGGATGATGATTTCGGGACATCGTTTCTCGGAGGGTCTTCTGAAAATGAGAACTTTGATGATGCTCCCGAAGAGGAACTCTTAAATGAATCGGACGAAAATCGCGAACTCACCAAGAAGGTGAAGAATCTCACTGCGCTCCTCCTCATCGTGTGCGGGCTCTTTGTAGGAAGTCTCTATGTTGATATCTCACAGCTTGTGACGAAATCGGGATTTTCTTCGCGAGCGCTCAAGACGACGGATGTCGTCACAGCAGGAGGGAAGACCTGGGTTGCTTATGATCAGCCAGTCGTTCATGTGACCGTACTCTCTGAAGAGTCTTGCAAGGACTGTCAGACCGATGAAGCTCTCGTCTGGCTTCGTCGCATCCTGCCTACGGTGTCTGTCGAAGTACTCGATATTTCAAAAGATTCCCAGGCGAAAGATATTGCGAAATCTGCCAATGTTACGTCGATTCCCGCTTTCGTCTTCTCCAAGGAAGTGGCGAGTGTCCCGGTATATGAACAGGCACAGCAGCTTTTCACCCCGCTCAATGACAAAGAGGGTCGATATATGCTCGATACGGCGCAAGTCGGTATCCCTGTTGGGAAATATCTCGAATTACCCGAGGTGAAGGACACGGATATTCAATCGGGGTCAAAGGATGCTCCTATTCGCGTGGTGGAATTTACCGACTTCCAGTGCCCCTATTGCAAAGCCTTTCACCAGACGCTCCAAGAAACACTCAAAGAGTATGGTGACAAAGTGCTCTATGTCTACAAGAACTATCCGCTTCCGATTCACGCGCAGGCAGAAAATGCCGCTCTCGCCGGAGAATGCGCCAATGATCAAGGAAAATTTACAGATTATGCCGACAATTTGTTTGCCAAGCAAGACGAATGGGGGAAGACTACGGGTGTGCAGAAGTTCAAAGACTATGCGCGTACACTGAAGCTTGATACCGCCCAGTTCAATACCTGTTTGGATGACAAGAAGCATCAAGATAGCGTGACAGCGAGCCTCGATGAGGGGAAGAAATTTGGTATTAGCGGTACACCGGGAACCTTTGTAAACGGCACATTCTTGAATGGCGCTGTCCCACAAAGCGACCTCAAAGCCGCTATCGACGCCGAGCTTGCGACGCTTTCGAAGTAATGTGATATTTGCCTGCCTTTGGGTCGTCGCTTGCGAGCGACGACCCTTGTCTTTTTCGAGGTGACGCGATACACTGGAATCCAGTTTCAGTGGCTTGTAACGGACATTTCGGGCCTGTAGTAAAGTGGTATTACGCAGCATTCGCATTGCTGAGTCGGGAGTTCGATTCTCCCCAGGTCCACCAAATCTTCTCTCTCGAATGTTTGAGGTGTATTTCTATGTATCGCGCCGACCATTCCTGAAGCTCTTGGAACAATACCAAGGCACAGCACCGTCGGATGAATACGGAGTTTATCGAAGAACTGAAGGAATATGTGACCGAGCGCGAAGACTGCTTCGAAAGAAAACGCGAGGAAAGCACGAGGCATATTGTGGTGGCGGTTCTTCTTCTGGTGACGCTGGATTTCAAGATTTAGTGCTGGACGCAACCAGGAGGGCATGCCGACGGCAATCCGAATCTCCATACCGTCGCTCTGAAAGAACTCGAAGAGGAAACTGGAGTAACGGACGCGAAATTCGCCTCTCTTATTTCGATTGATATTCATCACTTCGATTATGCTCCCGAAGTGTTTGGGTACCGAAAGAATATCTACAACGTGTGCTTTATCGCGATTCTTCCGAAACATCAAGAGCCAAAGATTATGGAACCGAAGAAATGCGAAGCTATGCATTGGGCGACGTCGGAAAATGCCCTCGACATGATACGCTCAAAACTGCACGAAGGCGCGGAAAGGCTTATTCGAAAGTGGCAAAAATTTGGGGAAAAACGGGAAGTATAATGAAAAATGAAAAGGGGAGAATCGGGTGTTTTTCCGGTCTCCCCAATGGGTTAACGTATTCTTTTTTCCGCAAGGATCCAAACGTGTTTCTCATCACTCCCGTAGTCTTTTTCATTGAGAGCTTTGAGAATCGTGAGTCCACACTGTGATATGATGCCGAGATTTGTCTCCGTATCAAAATAGCTCCATGCCATTCTTGATCCGCAGAACCCGTCTCTTTCTTTGTAGGCAACGTCTTCTGTGCCGACAGTAATGAGGAGTCGCCCGGTTGGTTTGAGCGTGCGCGCAATTTCGGCAATGACTTGAGCATGCCGGTCTCGCGGAGTGTGGAAGAGTGCATAGAGAGAAATGACCGCGTCAAATTGTCCATTCGGAAAGCGATAATCCAGGAAATCTCCCAGGATATACTGTGCCGAGGGGACATTGTTGCGCGCCATTGCGACATGCTTTTCCGATAAGTCTATACCGGTAACTCTCAATCCTTGTTGCGTTAGGTAGAGATCATAGGGAACTCCCGATCCCGATCCGAGATCCAACACTTTCGCCCCTTGCTCAAGTCCTTGAATGAGTTTCTTGAAAAAGAGGAGTTCAAACAGTGTGAGCGAAAATCTGTTTCGGTAAACGCTGGGATAATTCCCTTCGTTGTACCCGGTTCTTACCGTTTCCTGCATGGACCTTTCATTCATGGGTCGATCCTTTTGAGGTAGGGGTGTGACAAATGAACACGAGACGTATATTGGGATGCTTCATGGCGATAATGATTGATATCGAAATATCTCCTCCTTGGAAACCATTGGTTTTGGCATAAAAACCTCGAAATCATTTGATTTCTTGGGATATTAAAGAACAATACCACACTGTATCAAGAAGTTCCCTTTTTGTAAAAGGAATTTCCCCTAATCTTTATTACATACTTAATTGAAAATTGCACAGAGAATCATGTGCACATGATTCGAGCCCGCTCTATCGCTATCCCAAATTCTTGCCACCCGCGGATTTCTGCTATAATGAGGTTCCAAATTCGTATTTGAAGTAGTTTTATGAAAAAGAAGGTAAAGGTTGGGATTATTTTTGGGGGCAAGTCGGCAGAGCATGAGGTTTCTTTGCAATCAGCCAAGAATGTCATTGATGCAATTGATAAAGACAAATATGAACCTGTCCTTATTGGTGTAGACAAAAAGGGAAAATGGCCTTTGGTGGAAAGCTCAAAGTTTCTTTTAAGGAGTGGGAATCCAGAGTTAATTACACTCAACAACGAAACCGGTCAGAGCATCGCGCTCGTTCCACAAAGTGAAGGAAGAATAGAAAACCTTGATACTCACGAATCGAATCAGTCTATCGATGTTGCATTTCCGATATTGCATGGCCCGTTTGGTGAGGATGGAACGGTGCAAGGCTTGCTGAAGCTTGCCAACATTCCTTTTGTGGGGGCAAGTGTTTTAGGTTCGGCAGTCGGAATGGACAAAGATATAATGAAGCGCTTGCTTCGAGACGCAGAAATACCAATAGGAAAGTTTTTGACGTTTACGGAAAGGGACATCCCGAGGTATGAAGAGGTTGTTAAAAATCTTGGGTTGCCGTTTTTTATAAAACCCGCAAATATGGGTTCATCGGTTGGAGTGAGTAAAGTTGTCGAGGAAAAAGACTTTGAAAAAGCAATCAAAGAAGCATTTAAATACGATAGGAAAATTCTTATTGAAGAGAATATCGAGGGACGAGAAATCGAATGTTCCATTCTCGGAAATGATGATCCGGTTGCTTCTGTTCCTGGGGAGGTTATCTCCAATCACGACTTTTATTCTTACGAAGCAAAGTATAGAGATGAACACGGTACAATACTTGAAATTCCAGCAAAGCTTCCGGAGGAGACTCGTAAAAGAGTTCAAATGCTCGCGGTAAAAACTTTCAAAACCCTGTCTTGTGAGGGATTGGGGCGCATTGACTTCTTTCTCAAAAAGAATGGCGATATTTTGGTTAATGAAATCAACACCATGCCTGGATTTACCTCGGCCAGCATGTACCCAAAATTATGGGAGGCAAGTGGAATTTCATATACCGAACTCATAGACCGCTTAATTCAGCTAGCGCAAGAAAGATTTAACAAAGAACAAAAACTCAAAACATCCTATGATACGGAGTGACTTTCATGAGTTCACTAGGATAGAAAACAGTTAAACTCGATTATTGGGGAGTATTTGATGCTCACTGATAAGCCAAAAGTTTTTGGAGAATCTAATCTGTAAAAAGATGCGCTATTTCTCCGTGACAAGTGCGTCTGGGTTTGCGTCTTTGGAGAAGGTGACGGAATCTTGGGTGAAGGTGCTTTCGTGAATGTCGATGTCTTTTGAAGAGGGGCCTGAAATGACGAGGCAATCTTTGCGGGCGAGGGGGCATCTCGTGTTCTTGAAGGTGATAGCTGAACTGTTGGCGATATCGAAGACAGAGCCTTTTGTCGGGACGGCGGAAATGGTATCAAATGTGAGAGAATTTGCCTCCTCTATCTGGGAGCCCCATTTGGCGAATATTTTGATGTTTTTGAAAGTGATATCGGTAATTGGCTGTTCGATGAGTCCGCTGATTTCTATTGAGCGGTCGGTTTTCCCGACAGTCATGTTTTCTACATGGATATTGCGGAAAAGGGGGATGGCACCGACACCTTTGATGAAAGAGTTCTCATAGGAAGTAGTGAGCTGGATAGCAGCGATGGAGGCATAGTCTATCTTGATTCCATCTGCGTAAATGTTTTCAACGATACCACCACGACCTTTTGATGATTTGATGCGAAAGCCGTATTGTACCATGTTTGCCGAGAGATTTTCGATGAAAACATTGCGTACATCGCCGGACATCTCACTGCCAATCGCGACGGCGGCATGTGCCTCGAGTATGGAATTATTGCGTATGAGGACGTGCTCGGCGGGCATTCGGACACGGAGACCATCTCGGTTTCTGCCGGATTTGAGGACGATGGCATCGTCGCCCGTGCTAAAGACACTGTTTTCGATGAGGACGTTTTGGGAGGAGTCGAGGGCGACGCCGTCAGTGCTTTGTCCCTCGCTGGTTTCGATATGGACGCCGCGAACAATGATGTTTTTGCTATAGAGGGGATGAATCGTCCACATGGGACCGTTTTGTATGCTTACCCCTTCTACGAGCACGCGATCACAATTCATAAACTCTATGAATGCTGGGCGCAGAGAATCCTTGACTGTTCCGAAGACGCGCTCGGATACGGGGGTGCCGTCATCTCCCATTTGGTAGAGTCTTTTGATGGGCTTGTCCCAGTTGCGCATCGCAGCCCACCAGGCAGCTCCTTGACCATCAAGCGTGCCTTCGCCGGTGATAGCCACATTGAAGGCGTTTGCGGTGTAGATGGGCGCTGAGTAGTTGTAGTATTCGATGCCTTCGAATCGGGAGAAGACTGCTGGCAAGTATTCTTCGAAGTTGGTGCTAAAGAGAATAGTCGAGCCTTTCTCGAGATGAAGATTGATATTGCTTGCGAGATGTATAGGACCGGTAAACCAGGTGCCGGGAGGCACGATCACAGTTCCACCGCCAGTACGGGCGCAATCGTCTATTGTTTTCCGAAAGGCTTCTGTATTGGAAGTGACACCATCGCTTATGGCGCCATAGTCGACAATCGAGCAGGTATGCTCAGGAAAGCCAACTTCCTCAAGAGTAAATGATGCACCGGAGAGGGTTTTGAGCGTTGCGACAGATGTCGGGGGTGGGATGAGCTTGGATATATCTGGAAATTCACGAGGAATTTCGGGCGCTTCCACAGAATCAGTATTCTCTGGGGAAATTTTTTTGGTAAAGACTGTCGATGAGGAACTCAATTCGCGAAGCTGCTCTCCGTAAAGAGTCCATACTCCGAAGAGTACGCTGATAACAAGTCCCCCCAGAAGGATGAGTATCAATGGCATGCGAAAATTCCCTCGAGGCATAGCGGAGAGTGTTTCAAAATTTATTCTGATGAAGTTTCTCGGAGAAAGAGTTGTTCGCTAGGGATGACTTTGACAAAGTTGTCCAATCGATTTCCAATTGTGAATGTATTCGCGGTTTCGTCTGTTTCGTAGGCTTTCTTGAAATCGAGCGGGTCGCTTCCGGGATGAGAGAGCTTGAGTGTTCTTGATCGACGCCCCGAGGAAACGACGACATAGTCGACGTGAAGATTGCGCAAATCTTTCTGACTGAGACCCGTGCGACATTCTCCGATAAAGGCAGCGCAGACCGCTCCCTTGTCCGACCAGATGCTGATATCGCGTGGATTGGGAAGATGATTGAGGAAGTCAGCTGCTTCCCAGCTTCCATCGCCCATGTCCTTGAGATTGACGAAATAGGGTTTTGGGAGAAGTGATGAGGTGTAAGCGAAATAGAATGGTTTGACAGAAAGAAGGCTGATGTAGGATATGGCAAGAATGATAAGGATAGCTACGAGGGGGGAGAGATATTTTCGGAGTCGCTCTGAAGAGAGGAGGAAGGAAATGCCGATTGCCGAAAGAATAAACGCGAAAGGGAAAAGAGTTATCTGATATCTGACGGTGGCAATAACATGATTGACGGTTGAGGCGGTGTAGTAGAGGAGTATGAAGATTACGAGAAAGAAGGCGATTTTGGTTTCTCTTGAATCGATATGTTTTTTCATCATACCCATGACGAGTGTCGCCATGAGCGCCACAAGTGCAAGTGGCGAGATGCCAAACATAAGGCTGTAGAGATCGGCAACAATATTGTCAGCAAAGATAAAAAGTCGGGAATCATCTCCTCCGGAGCCTTTCGGAGAGGCAAGAGAAGCATCGGTGCTAAAGATGCTCATGCCACTCAGAGTGTTGAATGCCACAAAAAGAAGGGCGATGATGAGTATGCCGAATGCAACGCGAATAAATAGTATGCGATATTTCGAGAGCGTATTGAGGATGAATGATGTTACGGTGTTCTTGAAGAGAAGAGCATCAGCGACGATGAGGGTGATGAGTCCGGCAAAGAGCGGCCACGTACTTGCGAAAGCCTTACTGAGAAATGTCCCTTCGAGAATCATTTCGGGGTGCTTCCATGTTGCTGGAAAGAGGGCGAAAAATGTTGCCAAGGAGATAGCGACGAGTAAAAAGTAGTGTATTGCGGAGCGCTTCAAATAGGCTCGCATGTCTGGCTTGTCCTTGGAGAGAATGTATTCTAGGAAAGGGAGGACAAAGAAAAATATATAGAGAATATTGGCGACGTATTTGGTGAGGAGTGAAAGCCCGAGGAAGATACCGCTTGTGTAGAGGTACTTTTTCTCAGCATTCTTCTGAAAGACGAAATAGCTCAACACGGACAGCGGGAGAAATATCCAAAGGAGTGAGTCGGGATTGATGATGAGGGAGATGCCGAGGAGTATCGGAGAGAGTCCGATGAAGACGAAGGCAACAAGGGCGGTTGTTTCATCGAATAATTTTTTGAGAAAAATATAGAAAAGTGGAAGAGAGATGAGGCAAAATAGGAAAATCGGAAGACGAAAGAAAAAGTTGATGTCATTGATGGCGCGAAGCTCTTCATCTGTCTTCACATCATCGCGGAGACTTTTGTAAGGAAGTGGGTCGATCTTCAGGAGTCCGGCGCCGGAGAGAATAGCGGTAGTGATGCCAGGCTTGTCATTGATATTGGTCGAACGCCATTTTCCCTCAGCGATAGCCTTCCAGAATTTTGGCGTTCGCCCGTATGTCCAGTAAGGTTCATCGACGGCAGAGTAGGATTCGAGACGCAGGAGCCCGAGCGAGAGATTGATGGCAAGTACTGCGGTGATAATAAATGGTGCAATGTATCTTTTGTAGGATATTTTCATGGGAATAATACAAAAAATGTATCTTTCAACAGCGATTTTATGATACAGGAAATGAAGAGGTTTGCAAAGAAGACATGGCTTGTAGAGAGCATTATCGCTTTACGAAGAGCGCTTGGAGGTGATAGAATACCCCATGGTATTATAGTATTGAATCGAGTACTCTCTGTCCAAAAGAGCATGAGCTTATACGCAAAGCCTTTATGAATATTCTAACGAAACATTGGGGAATTTTTGCTTTGCTTACTATTCTGGCTGGAGCGATTTTTGTGCGGACGTATTCCTTGGATACCTGGCTCTACTTCAAGATGGATCAATCGAGAGATGCGCTCCTTATGACGGAAGTACTCGAAAATGGACCGAGCGCTTTGCCGCTTCTTGGTCCCCGAGTTGGCGCGGTGGCACTCCAGCACGGATTTCTGCGGCTTGGTCCGATTTACTACTATTTCCAATATCTATCGGGCATTCTCTTTCATTCATCGGAACCAGTAGTCTTCGCCTACCCGGATGTATTTTTCTCGATTGCCGCCATTCCACTGCTCTATCTCTTTGCTCGGCTCTATTTCGAAAAGCGTCTCGCTTTGATGATTACCGCGATGTATGCGTTTTCATTTCTTATCATTCAGTACTCCCGATTTGCTTGGAATCCAAATTCACTGCAATTTTTTATTCTTCTGAGTTTCTACGGACTTTTGCGATTTTTGAATGAGAGTCGCCCCGCGCCGAAACGCTGGTGGCTCGCGCTCTGGGCAGTGGGGAGTGCTATCGGTTCACAACTGCACTTCTTCGGTTTCTTCAGTTTGCTCGGCATTTCTGGACTTCTGATACTTTTCCATTTGCGCATTTGGGAGAAAGCCTCATGGAGGACGTTTGTTCAGAAAGAATCTCTTCGGCAGTTCGCGGTGTTTTCCGTTATTGTCCTCGGAGTATTCGCTGTGTTTTATACGCCGGTTATCATCAGCGATAGTCTTCGTGGCGGTGAAAACACGAGGAATTTCTTCGAAGCGCTTGGCTCAAAGGCGGAGAAAAAACCGTTTATCGAAAAACTACAGAAAACTGTGACGGAGAATCTGAAGTATTCCTGTCTTCTCATGACATCGGAATGTTATTCTGGTGACGTAGGGGATAATATTCCGATGGTGAGTTTGACGGGCATTCTTCTTTTTATGGGTGTGATGCTCGCGATTCGCGGCGTGCGAAATGAAAAGAACACTCTTCGTCGAGATTTCCTCGTGCTCATTCTCTTGTGGCTTGGTGTTTTCATTGTTCTCACAGAGCCGGTTTCTTTTCAGCTTCGCCCGCGCTTTTATATCGTCATCTTTGCTGTGCCATTTCTGCTTCTGGGCGTTCTTTTCACCTTCATCGAGGAGCGTTTCGGAAAGCGAGCGATTCTCGTGTCATCATTCATGACGCTTGGCATTGTCGCGCTCAATGCGCATGGAACATGGCTCTGGTTTGCAGAGCAAGCAAAAGCGCAAACAAAAGCCGTCGCCGTGAAACGAACACTCATCTTGAAAACCAAAGACGGCGTGACGCTCGGGCAATTGCGTGGAGTAGCTGAATGGATATACGTGCGGATGAAGCCGGAGAATACCCTCTATTACTATGTCAAACCAGAACATCAACGCCCGATAAAATTTCTTTTGCTCTCGCAGCGGGACGCATCGCTTCGCATTGAATTACTCAAAATGAATGGCGATCCGCACGCGCAGTTTTTTGCTATCACGCCTGCGAAGAATGGGAAAAAAGGCATTGCCAATAAATTGAAGCGTCCGGAGACGGAATTCACGGTTCTTGAATCGAAGCAATTTGGCGAGCTTTTGGTCTCGGAAGTTGAATTTCCTTCTCGGAGTATTTCTGAGAGTTTCAAATACAAAGGAGGAAGTGGTGATAAAGCGGATCGGGAAGGAGAGAGTGACCGCAGTTATTGGAAGGATGTTTTTCCAACGACTTCTTCTAAGAAATAAAGAAAGTGCATGAAACAGTGGATAGACTTCAGACTGAATCATCCCTCTTCTTGGTGGAGAAGTCCTCTTTTTCGGATTTCTTTGTCGCTCTTTGTGATTCTCGCAGTTGGGATATTCGTCCGTACGTACCATTTTCACGAATGGCTTCACTTCGGGTCGGATCAAGCAAGAGATGTGATGCTGGTGGGGGATGTGATAGAGGGGAAAGAACCTTTGCCACTCCTTGGCATGGAGGCGGGGAATACCCGATTCGACCTCGGTCCGGCGTACTACTATTTCCAGATATCATCCGCAAAACTCTTTGGTGTTCGTCCTGAAACCATGGCGTATCCAGATGTCCTGCTTTCGATACTGGCAATTCCACTCGCCTTCTTTCTTTTTCGCAAGCTCTTTGATATACGTCTCTCCCTTGCACTTACAGGGCTCTATGCGATTTCCTTTTACGTTGTCGAATACTCTCGATTTGCATGGAATCCCAATGCAATTCCGTTTTTTGTGGGGCTTTTTTTGTTGTCCCTGACTGAATTCATGGAAGCGGAGGAAATGACTAGGTGGCAGTGGATATTGGCGCTCGGCATCGCTATCGGCATCGGGATACAATTGCATACTATTCTTTTGTTTCTATTTCCTGCGATACTCGTAGGCATCTTCCTTCTCTTCTTGAAGAAAAATTCCGGCGTGGTGTTGCGTCTTTTGAGTATCATTGTCATTGTGCTGACACTCAATATTCCGCAGATACTGAGTGAGGTGCACACTCATGGGAAAAATACGAAGCTTTTTTTGAAAGCATTCACTGATCGATCGGAAAGTAGTAGCGCGCAATTTACAGAAAGTCTTGAAACAGATATTCTCTGTCATGCGCAGGCAAATTCGCATATACTTTCGGCATTGGGACATCATGGAAATTGCAATTTTCTCTTGCTTCTCGAACATCCTGAGAGGTTTCTCGATATTTCTTCGCTGATTCTCTCGTATGGCGGGATTGTACTCAGTGTTTTATTTTCTCTCATTGGCTATTCATTGCTGGCATATCTCGCATTCAAAGAATCCGATCCAAGACGGAAAAAATTTTTGATTGTTGTGCTGATATATGTGGGACTATCATTTGCCATTCTTTTTTCCGTCATTCGTGGAGCGCCACTTCGCTACTTCATTTACGCAACCTATATCCCATTCATACTCTTTGGATTAATCCTTGTTCAAATCCGGAAGTATCTTCCGAATTGTTCTCGCGGTATTATTGTGGGCGCGCTCGTTGTATCTGCGCTCTTGAATATACGAGCGATAGGGAGGGAAGCATTGCAGCTTGCAACGGGAACGCGTGGAGACTCTGGGTTTGTTGTGCTGGGCGAGGCAGAGCGAATGGTTGCGTATATGAAGGAACGATCCGAACCATGGACGGAGGCAAATCTCGCAGGCGGGACAGCGTATTTCTCAACCTATTACAAGTCGCTCAAGTATGTCGCGGCGCAAGAGGGTCTCGATATCCACCTTGCCAAGCGGAAACGCCCTCCAGTATCCGAACTCCCGTATTTCCTCATCTACAAACCATTTGACCAAAGAGAGCCTTCCTTTGCAAAAGGATACGATGTGCTCGATCATCGTGACTTCGGACAGATAGGCATCTATCAGTTGCGCAGTGTACAATATCGGACTTCAGAATAATATTCGCGGAAATCTTTTCGAACAATGACGAAAATACCTATGAGCCATCTTGCTCTCACATTTCGGAAAGTACCATGGACGATCTGGGTGCTTGCAGGAATTCTCGTTATTGGAATTTTTGTTCGGACCTATCATTTTCATGACTGGCTTCGTTTCAATGCTGATCAGTCACGAGATGCTGGAATCGTGAGCAGTGTTATTGAAGGAGAAACATCGCTTCCGCTTCTTGGACCGAAGGCTGGTGGAACGGACTTTCGGCTTGGTTCGGCTTTTTACATGTTTCAGATTGTTTCCGCTAAGATATTTGGGGATCGTCCGGATGTGATGGCGTATCCAGATCTTCTGAGTTCTATCCTCTCTATTCCACTTCTCTATTGTTTTCTTCGGCTCTACTTCGAGAGAAAGACATCGCTCCTTCTCACGACCGTTTTTGCAGTTTCTTTCTACGCGGTGAAATACTCACGATTCGCCTGGAATCCGAATTCATTGCCGTTTTGGACACTCCTTTTCTTCTATGCATTGCATCGCCTCGTGCTTCTTGCTGGAAAGGCGGAGAAGAAATGGGCGGTTCTTCTCGGTATTGCGCTCGGCATTGGCATGCAGCTTCATACGCTGACCCTTATCATGCTTCCGATTGCAACAGTCACTGCCTTCGGATATCTCGCTCTCTATCGCCGGAAGGGAATTGGAAAGTTGTTCTTGATAGTTTCTGCGATGGCGCTATTGTTGAATGTTGGACAGATAGCGAGTGAGTTTCAAACCGGCGGAGAGAATGTATCGGCATTTTTTTCCGGAGTTGGCAAAAAACAGGAGAAGGGAAATGGACTTGTCCGAAATATTACAAAAGATACGGTGTGTTTTGTGCAGAGCAGTGTCTATATTTTGACATCGCATGATAGTTCCGATACGTGTGATACGAAGAGCATCGGAACTGAGAAGAACGGCGCGTTCTTTCTTGGGGGGCTTATTCTCTTTGTTGGTGGAATATTGCTTGCAATTCGCGCATTTCGGCGTGAAGAAGATTCTTCTCGGCGATACTTTCTTGTTATTAATCTTTTGTTTCTTTTGCTTTCATTTCTCCTTCTTATACCGCTTGCCAATGAGATATCCATGCGATTCTTCCTTATGATAGTATTTATTCCATTTGTCATGCTTGGATTGTGGTTTGAATTTCTGTCGGAGAAATTTCCTCGATACGCTTTCTCTGTAGCGGCGCTTCTTTCTTCCGCGCTCGTCCTTTCCAATATGTACGCCGTGAGACAATCGTTTGTCGAATATGCTTCGTATTTGGATGAACATTCAATGGCTGGCATGGATAATGTCTTGCTTCGCGAAGTTGAAGAAGCGGCTGATTTTATTGCCCATAATGCTGGAAGTTCGAAAACCGTGTCTCTTGGCGGGGATTCAAAGTACCTCTTCAAGGCACTGAAGTCCATTCGTTATTATACAGAGAGGCAGGGTATCGATATTATTCAGCAGGGGAAAAAGGACTCTGAAAATTTTCCGGTGTTTCTGGTTGATAATACAAAGCAAAATGAAAAAACTCTTAAGAAATATCCCGCTGTGATAGACTGGAAGATAACCGGGCGATTCACGATATTTAGGTTGCCATGAAACTCAGTGTTTTGTGAACACATCTCATTCTTGTGAGTTTTTTGAGGAATGATCCATGCAATACGTCTATGATGAAGCAGATAAACATGATATTTACCGCCGATGATTTCGGCATTAGCCAGAAGGCGGATGACCGGATTCTCAAGCTTGCCGAAGCGGGTGTGCTCGATCGTGTTGCAGTCATGACAAGGGGAACAGCGACGAAAGAAGCATTGAGCAGACTCGCGCGTTCAGGTGTCAAAATCGATCTCCATGCCGAATTGCGCGATGATATCGATCCCAACCGGACGCTCAAGGCTGGTGCTTTGGGAAGAATTGTCGTTTTTATGAAGAGTTTTTTGTTTGGCGAGAATCGTGTTTCCCTCGTGGAGCAGCGCTGGGATATGCAGGTACGGGATTTTCACACGCTCTTTGGCAAGTACCCCGATGGATTGAACTCGCATGAACACACACATTTTTTTCCATTGTATTTTGGAATGTTTCTGCGGATTGCAAAGAAGTATAATATTTCCTTCGTTCGATTTGGGAGGGAATCCTTTTCGGGAAATACGGCCGTATCTACTATTTTGAATGTGCTTCGTTTTGTGGAGAGGCGCGCCTTCTCTCAATCAGGACTTGCCTCATCGGACGCTCTAGTGAGTTTTGATTGGATAGGGTCGTTCGATATGCTTGATACCTACCCGAAAGACAAAACTATTGAAATCTTGTTTCACCCGGAGCGAGACGAAGAGATGGAGTTTCTCGAGCAAAACTTTCTTTTGTAATCTACGTGGTAGAATTGCTCCTGATTTTTTGAAAAGAGAATTCTATTTGCTTAGTATTAAGTATCTGTTTACGTATACTCTTATATTTTTCATATGCGCACGGTGACACTCTTTATTGAAAGAATTCGAAATGAAAAGCGACTGCAGTATATTCTCCTTGCCGGTATCGTTATTCTCGGGATATTTCTGCGGACATTTCACTTTCAATCGTGGATGGAATTTTCTCCAGATCAGGCGCGTGACGCGACGCTCATTGGTGAGGTGATTTCCGGTCAGGAGCCACTCCCGCTTCTCGGTGCAGAGTCTGGAAACACAAGATTCGATCTCGGTCCCATGCCCTATCACTGGCAGTATCTCTCCGGACTGCTTTTTGGTTCTGAGCCGTACAATTTGGCATACCCAGATCTCATATTCTCAATTCTTGCAATTGTTCTCTTCTTCTTTTTGATGCAAAAATACTTTACTGCGGAGATTTCGCTTCTCTTGACGCTGCTTATGAGCGTCTCCTTCTTTATCGTGAAGTATTCTCGATTTGCTTGGAATCCCAATGCGGCGCCGTTCTTCTCACTTCTCTTTGTTTTCTCACTTCTTGCAGCGATCGATCCAAAAAACAAAGGGAAACTATTGTGGCCAGCACTCATCGGCACTTCAATGGGGGTTGCTATTCAGCTACATACGCTTTTTATCTTTATTCTTCCTGTGGTTGCTGGAGTAGGATTTCTTTTGTGGATACAGCGCGGACTGTTTTCTTGGCGAGGGATATTCCTTTTGCTCGCCTGTTTCCTTGCTATGAACTGGGCGCAGATATATCGCGATGTGAATCATAACTATTCGAATTCGAATCGCTTCTTGAAGGCGCTCACGAATACTTCTTCTGGAAGTAGTGAAAGTGCTTTTTCGAGGAATATAGACGAGGCAACCGCATGTGAAGTACAGTCGGGTGTCTATATGCTCTCATCGTGGGGGAATCTCGGGAAATGTGAACCGTGGGAAGTGGTATTACGGCAACATGATGTTGAAATACGAGCAACCTTTGTTTTTGGAGTTCTCCTTATTTTCGGTGGGTACGTTTTGTTTGGTCGGTATTTGTGGCAAGAAATTGATGATCGACGGCGTGACTTTCTCCTCATCCTCGCCGTGTATGCAGTGGTATCTTTTGTGATAAGTATTCCAATTATCACTCAGGTCTCTACTCGATACTATATCACCTCGTTCTTTCTTCCGTTTGTGCTTGTCGGATTGTGGATGAAATTCTTGAGTGGCAGATTTGGGAAAACAAGCGTTATCTTCGCAATTGCTATGGCATCATTTTTTCTCCTTCTACTTGCAGGAAATGTCCGATCGCTTTCTGTGTGGTCATGGAAACTTGCGCACGGATCAGCAAGTGATTCCAAAACGGTATTTTATACGGAGATGCGTGACATAATGAGTTATATGGAAGCAACTTTGCCACAGCGAGATATCGGACTTCTCGGGAGCCATGATTCCATGTCGAGATTTTTCAAGCCACTCAACTATCTTGCAGAGCATGATAAGGTTTCGCTTGTTGATCTCTCCAATAAGCATCGGGAACCTCAAGGGAAGTTTTTCTATATAGGTGAATCTATACCCGAATCAGACTTGCAATCGATGACATCTTACAAAGGGTACCGATTGGAAGGGCATCGAATATTCGGACAGATTATGGTTCTCACACTATACGCTGATTGAATGGAGTTTTTTTGGAAACTTTTCTATGGTATTTCCGAAATTTCAGTGGAGTCCCCGGATTACTCTGGTATTCCTTCTCGGTGTTATCGTTATCATAAATCTTTCGTTTGGATTGCCTCGTATTGCGCGATTCTCTGCTGTTGATGAACATCTCTGGACCTATGATCGAGTGCCGAGATTTTGGCGAGCGGTTGAGAAGGGTGACTGGAGAAAGACTGATATTAACGACAAGCCAGGTATCACCATCGCGCTTGTCTCGGGTGTGGGACTTCTCTTCTCTGATCCTGTATCACATGAATCCGCTCGTACTGCAGAGAAAGATGCGGTCGCTTTGGACCAAGTATATCGTATTGATGCATCGTTTCGATTTCCGGTGTATATATTTTCGCTTTGCATGATTCCGGTTTTCTTTTTTCTGATCTGGCGGCTTTTTGAGGATAGGTGGATTGCATTTTTTGCGACAGCCTTCACGTTTCTCTCTCCAATCCTTCTTGGCATATCGCTCATTGTGAATCCCGATTCTTTTCTGTGGCTATTTCTTCCATGTTCATTGATCAGCTTCCTCGTCTTTCTCAAGAGGGAGGTGTATGGCTATGCTCTCTTGAGCGGCTTTTTCCTTGGGCTTGCTTTGCTTACAAAGTATGTTGCCACGATTCTCTTTCCGTTCCTTTTCCTTTCAATATTTTTGGCTCGAATATTCCCGCTACAAAAGCAGACCGCGGTTTCTACCGATGGCGTATCTCACAGGAAGGCTTTGCGAATCGGGATTTTGGGATATTCTGTGATGATTCTTGCTTCGATTGCTACGATTACAATATTCTATCCCGCTGTCTGGGTATCGTTTAATATGCTTCTCCAGACGACATTTCTGAGTCGCCCAATGGCATCAATATGGCCGTTTCTCCTCGCAGGTATCTTGGGTGTTTCAGTCGAAGTTTTTCCTCTGAAAGCATTCATCTCTAGAAGAGTAGTACATGCACTCTCTCGATATCGAAATTTATGTGGAGCAATGGTTGCTAGTCTTTTTTTGGTCGCCATGCTCTTTGTCTTTGCAAACGTTTATATGGGTATGCGATGGATAGATTTCCCTTCTCTCCTTGCTGTACCGAAGGCGTCGGGGGTGTGGAACATTTCTGACCTTTTTGCAGGCGCCTTGACCGGACTTTATGGACTTGTATTTGGAATAACTCCAGTAGTGCTTGCCTTTTTTATTTTAGCAGTGACGCTCCTTATCTCCATCAAACATACCTCATCTCAAAACCAACAGAATCAATTGACGACGCTCATCCTTCTTATATTTATCAGTATCTACTACCTTGCTTCGGCAGTAAATTTTGTCGATGCGACTGTACGGTATCAGATATCCCTCTACCCACTTGCATCAATTATTGCCGCGATAGGTGTTGTGCAGTGGTATAAATGGACTCGCACGCGGTTCCGCGCCGATATTTCTGTAATTGCTATTGTGATTATTGCCTGCTCCTCTGGAAGTCTTCTCTTGATTCGTCCGTATTTTTTTTCCTATGCTTCCTCGTTCTTGCCGCGGCAGTATATCCTCAACATGAAGGATATGGGAAATGGAAGTTATGAGGCATCGCAGTACCTTAATGCATTGCCTGAAGCAGAGAGACTTTCTATTTGGACTGATAAGGTTGCGGTGTGCGAGCACTTCGTTGGTCGCTGTTCCTACAGTATCAAGCAGAAGAATTTGCAGGAGCAACACTTTGATTACTTCGTCCTGTCATTTGGAAGGCGTCAGAAATCGCTCGGTTTTACCAATCTTCGACAGGTGACCGATGCGGATTTTCTGCGAGCGATGACATTTTATGACTCAGACAACTTCGAAGGACAGAGCATCTTTATTGGCGGACGGACAGCGAATTTCGTAAAAATAATTCGAAATAATTCGACTGCTTCGGACTATTTGTAATACCCATTGGAATTGGTATGAAGAATACGAAAAACTTTTTGATTATCATTATCATTTTCTGCGTGTTTTTTGCGACGAGCATGATGTTTTTTCGATACCATTCTCAAAAAGAGAAGGGTGGTGACAATAACAATTCTCCACAAGGAGAATTGTTGAGATCTCATGATGAGGACTTATTTCCACAGACACTCTCTCTCGCTGAGCCAGTATTTCAGGACAGGGTATGCAATATAGTTGACTATGGAGCGGTGGGTGGTGGAAAAATAATGAATACTCACGCCTTCGCTGCTGCAATAGCCGATTGTGCGAAACTCGGTGGCGGCGAAGTCCTTGTGCCATCCGGAGTATGGCTTACAGGAGCAATTGCTTTGGAGAGCAATATACAATTGCACCTCGATAAGGGCGCAAAGATTCTTTTTAGCGGTAATATTGATGAATATCTCCCACTCGTTCGTTCGCGATTTGAAGGAGTTGAATACTACAATTATTCATCGCCTCTTTCGGCGAGAAATGCAAAGAATGTCGCCATAACCGGCGAAGGGACGATTGACGGACAGGCTGAGAAATCTTGGTGGACATCTATTGATGAACCAATTGTCACAACGTCCATGTCGGAACTCTACCGCATGGGACAAGATGGTGTGCCACTTGAGAACCGTATTTTTGGAAAGGACAAGGGTCTTCGTCCGGCATTTGTCGAATTTTTCGAATGCAATACAGTGTTAATTGATGGCGTTACTTTTGTGAACGGTCCCATGTGGACGATTCACCCGCTCTACAGCGACACGGTTTCCATTCGCAATATCACTATTCGGACACGCGACGGACGGAATACAGACGGCATCGTGGTTGACTCCTCACGAAATGTCTCTATTGAAGATTCTCACTTCTCCACCGGTGATGATGCGATAGCTATCAAATCTGGTAGAGACAATGACGGCATGCGTGTCGGGAGACCTTCGGAGAATATTCTCATAAAAAATTGTACCGTTGAAGAGGCGCATGCTGCTCTCGCTCTCGGAAGTGAAGTGTCTGGCGGAGTACGAGACATCTTTGTTGATACGATTCACGTCAAGGACGCAGACTTTGGCATTCGCATGAAATCAAGCTTGGGTCGTGGCGCTTCAGTTCAGGCAATTCGAATTCGAAACATCACCATTGATAATGCAAGGATTGCTGCTATCGAATTGGATCAAATGACGGGAGAAAATGTTTCCGTCGGAACCGCTCTCACGGATTTCGGTGACATTCATATTGAAAATATTGCTTGTGGTTGGACGAGGAAACCAATCTTAATCAATGGTTCTCCGGAGAAACCCCCACATGATATATCGCTGACACACCTCTCAATTTCTGCAAGTGGCACCGCATTCATGGAGAATGTTCGCAATGTACGTATAGAGAATCTTACTCTAAATTCGTCACGCAAGGGAAAGGAATCAGGGATAGAAATCGCTGACAGCGAACAGGTTGTAATACGTCAAACGAATCTCCCAAAAGAAAAAATCATTTGTAGAAGTGGTTGCATGTATTGAGGAACATTTTCTCTGAAAGTGAACGTTCGGGAGTGTAGAAAAAAATGAATCGTCACTTGTTTTTCCGAACAATATAGAGCGGGCGACCAAGGACTTCTCGGTGGATGTTCTCGATATAGAGCGAGAGAAGCCCAATAGACATAAGGAGAATGCCGACGAGAAAGACGATGAAAATGGCGAGATTCTCTGCATCGGAGAATGTTGAGGCAAAATGCGCGTGAAAAAAATATTTCCCAATCATAATATAGAATCCGGCAATGCCTGAAATAGCTGTGATACAAATACCGAGATATCCGGCAAGTCGAAGCGGGAGGAGGCTGAGTGAAACGAAACTATTAAAAGCAAGCCGTGCAAGCTTCCAGAAGTTGTAGCTCGCTGTCCCATGGAGGCGTTCATTTGCATCAAAGAAAACATAGGTGCGTTTGAAACCAAGCCAATCGATGAGTCCGCGCGTCATGCGATTGACCTCGGTGAGGCGGTTGAATTCGTCGACAACCACTCGGTCGAGCAATCGGAAATCGGTTGAATTTGGCACGATCTTTGTCTCGACAATTTTGTTGAGCACAGCGTAGAAGACCGTGGAACCGAGCTTCTTGACCCACGAGTCGCTCCGGCTTTTGTTTCGGACACCAACGACGACTTCAAAGCCCGCTTCCCATTGCTTGACGAATTCGGGGATGAGTTCGATTGGATGCTGCAAATCGGCATCCATGAGGATGCACGCATCGCCGGTCGCATGATTGAGTCCTGCTGTTGTCGCAATTTCTTTGCCGAAGTTTCGTGAGAAATCGAGATAGCGTATGTGATCATTATCAGTCGATGCCTGCTTCATGGCATCAAGCGTTTCATCAGTGCTCCCATCGTTTACGAAAAGAATTTCGTAGGAATAGCCACTTCCGAGCGATTCAAGCACCGGCACTACTTGCGCACAGAGGGCAGGAATATTCTCTGCTTCATTGTGCGCCGGAATGATGAGGGAAATCGTTTTCATAGAGTAAAGTAGCCAATATTTTGCCACGCCTTGATTAATGAGGGAAGAATGTCTTTCTGCTCTCAAGTATAACGCGAGCTTTCGTGAGATGCAAAGCACGGTCTATTTTGGTTGGATTTTTCTTGCCATTTCGGCAGTTCTTTGATAAGCTGGTCGAAGCGGTAAAAACGGTGTCGTTTTGTGTGTTAGATAGTGAGAGAGAGGACAATTAGCTCAGCTGGTTAGAGCGCTGCATTCACATTGCAGAGGTCGCTGGTTCGAGTCCAGCATTGTCCACAAGTTCCATGATTTTTTAGAGAATTCTTATGCAGACAAAGGTAGTGTTTATGCAGACGGTGGAAGGGGTTGCGAAGGTGGGAGATGTCAGAGTTGTTCCGGCAGGGTATGCTCGCAACTTTCTCTTTCCTCGCGAGCTTGCCGAGCCAGGGACAGAACAGGCTCTCAAGCGTGCCGAGATGCGTCAAGCGCAGGAGGCAAAGAAAGAGAATGACTTGCTTTCCAAGGTGAAGGAAGAGTCGCAAGCACTTCGCGAACGAGAGGTTCGTATCGGCGTCAAGGAGAAAGACGGCGTTATGTTTGGCTCGGTCACTGCCAAGGATATCGTCAAGGCGCTCGAGAAGGATGGTGTGATTATCTCAGAGAAACACATTATTCTGCCAAAGCCACTCAAGACACTTGGTGAACATGAGCTCACTGCCGACTTTGGTCATGGCATATCGGTACCATTTGTGGTACTCTTAAAGGGCGAGTAAGAAAAGAGAAAAAAGCACCTTTTAGACTTTTTCGGGGGAGCCGCTTCTAGAAGCGGCTCTCTGTCTTTATGAGAGATGGTGAAGAATAGAGACAAACAAAAACTAATGTCACTTCGCATAAGATCCTACTAAGAAAATCTGTTTCTCTGAAAAATAGTGTGGAAAGTTTAATCGTATCGATACTTTTTTAACAGGTTCTAAGGTGAGTTAAATAATTCGGTAATGAGTGAAATGCTATGACAAAGCCAAAGAAAAAACACACACGTTTTATTTTCGTTGTTGGGGGAGTGATGAGTGGCGTGGGGAAGGGGATAGCGTCGTCATCAATTGGGAGAATACTCTCATCGCGTGGTTTCAATGTGACGGCACTCAAGATCGATCCGTATATAAATGTCGACGCAGGCACCATGAATCCGACGGAACACGGCGAAGTATTCGTGCTCCAAGATGGATATGAAACTGATCAGGATATGGGAAATTACGAGCGGTTTCTTGGGAAGAGTCTCTCGCGAGAGAACTACATGACGACCGGAAGCGTATATCAGTCGGTCATAAATCGCGAGCGAAATCTGAAGTACAACGGAGCATGTGTCGAAGTCGTGCCGCATATTCCGCTTGAAGTGATTGCTCGCATCAAACGTGCCGCTCAGAATGACGACGCGGATATTGCTATCATAGAAATCGGCGGAACTATTGGTGAATACCAAAATATTCTTTTTCTCGAGGCGGCCCGAATGATGAAAATCAATCGACCAGAGGATGTGCTCTTTGTGCTTGTCAGCTATTTGCCAGTTCCCAACAAAATCGGTGAGATGAAAACAAAGCCGACGCAATATGCGGCACGAACATTAAATGGCGCCGGTATTCAGCCAGATATCATCATTGCGCGAAGCGATCATTCGCTCGACGAGAAACGCAAAGAAAAAATTGCCGTCTTCTGCAATGTGAAGAAAGAGGATGTGGTGAGTGCGCCGGATGTGGAAAGCATCTATGACGTTCCGGTCAATTTTGAAAAAGATAATCTCAGCACGCTTCTTCTCAAGAAACTCTCTCTTCGAGCGAAGACGAAGGATATGAAGCAGTGGAACAGTCTTGTCTCACGCATTCACGGACTCCAAGAAACCGTGAAAATTGGTATCGTGGGGAAATACTTCAAGACCGGGGATTTCGTACTCTCCGATGTATATATCAGCGTCATCGAAGCAATCAAACACGCTGCCTATTCGCTTCGTCGGAAGCCGATTATTGAGTGGCTCGACAGTGGCACATATGAAAGCGACCCGAGTTCTCTCAAAGAACTCTCGAACTACGACGGCATTCTGATTCCTGGAGGATTTGGATCGCGAGGTATCGAAGGGAAAATCGCCGCTATTGAGTATTGCCGTGAGAAGAAAATCCCGTATTTCGGACTTTGCTATGGCATGCAGCTTGCTGTGATCGAATATGCCCGCAACGTTGCCGGGCTCAAGGGTGCCAATACCGTAGAAATCGATGAACATGCCGTGCACCCAATCATTGATATCATGCCAGAGCAAAAGGAGCGCCTCCGGAAGAAAGAGTACGGCGCAACTATGCGACTGGGCGCCTATCCGGCAACGCTCAAGAAGGACACGCTTGCTCGGAGTGCCTATGGAAGAAAGGATATATCCGAACGTCATCGTCATCGATATGAGGTAAATCCCGAATACATCGAGCAATTGGAGAAGGCGGGCATCGTATTCTCCGGCACGTCGCCAGACGGCACGCTCATGGAAATCGCCGAGCTTCCACACGAGCAACACCCATTCTTTCTCGGTACACAATTTCACCCCGAGTTCCAATCTGCACCACTTAGCCCGCACCCGCTTTTCGTCGAATTTGTGAAAGCGTGTATACTAAAATCAGGGAAGTAATGTGATTTCGGAGATTGTATAATTGCATAAGAGACAAAATATATCACGTGTTTTCGTGAATAAACTATCATACAAAAGTATGGAACACGTTGAGACTGCTCGCTATCAGATAGTAGGAGGTGGAGCTGAAGAAAATCGAGAAGCAATATCAGAGTGGTTCGACAAGGAATTTCAGACGTGCCTTATCGAGAAAATAGCGAGAATGTCATTGCCCGATGAGAAAGAATGGGATTCCCTTGGATTACTAGAGAAGAATCAATTGAGAATGGGGATCATTATGGGAGGTTTTTCTGAATGGTATAGACAGCAGGGCATCTCTCAACGTTTTACGAGGGATCTGGAAAAGTTTTCAGAAATTTCTAAACTTCACGAAAAACATGGGGTATCGATGGCAATAAATGATGCTGAAAAAGAATCGCGCCGATTCGAAATGCAAAAAGATTTCTCTGCATTTACAGAAGGAATACCTGAGGAATGGGAAGCTTCTCATCTGTCAGAGGGTATTACTCAACATTGAGGGTTTGAGAATCTGCGTTGTAGAAAGAAACAAATCAATCAAAAAATCACCAGGAAAAACGGTGATTTTTTGATTGAAAAAAGAGGAGAATGTACTTCTTCCTACGCAATCGGGTCAACGTGGACGAAGATGCGCTTGGCGAGTTTGCCAGTAAAGGCAAGCATTTTCTTGTGCTGAAAGGAAACTCTGCCGTCAGAAAGGGAGAAAAGGGTATCATCGCCACCCTGCTTCACGTTCTTGCCGGGGTGAAATTTGGTACCACGCTGGCGAATGATGATTTCGCCGGGATGTACGACCTGACCGCCAAAACGCTTTACACCAAGGCGTTTTGAGATAGAATCGCGCCCAAGTTCTGTGGAGCCGCCCGCTTTACGATGTGCCATAAACAGAAAGATAGGAGATAACAAAGGAATGGTATCGCTTTTCCAGAATACTGTCAATGGTCGAGGGGGAGTGGGGGGTACCCTTCATTTCAGGAATATCGCATTGGTAGAGAGGATATATTGCTTGCATTTTCTCGTATCTGGGGATACGATGGCACATTATGGTGATACAAACCTTTCAGAAATATCTGCGACACAGGGGGGAGACGGTTCGCGAGTGGCTTTATCTATATGGGCGGCGAGGACTCTTGTCTCTCGGCATGCTTGTGGCACTCGCACTTGCCTTTGAAGGAGGGCTCTTGGTTGGTCGTGACCGACAAGTTGCGCCGGTAGTCGTCGAGAAACCCGCTGAGTCCTGTGTTGTAGCAATACCTGAAACTGGAGCTGAAAATAAAAGTAATACTTCTCAAAAAGAGCCGTTCTCTACTGAGAGCGAGAATGCGACAAACAAGACTATTGCCGCTTCTCCTTCAAAAGAGGCCTCATCGCAAGAGAGCAATCAGGTGTCCGTCTGTGCTTTTGTGGGAAGTCGGAATTCAGATAAGTATCACCTTCCGAAGTGCACGTGGGCGAAGCGTATCAAAGCAGAGAATCGCATATGCTTCGCTTCCGCCGCCGACGCCGAAGCGAAAGGCTACAAACCCGGATGCGTGAAATAAGGGAAGAAAATGTGGCAAATAATCCCGCTTGCTGTTTTTTCTTTTTTTTCGACAAACGTGAGATTTTCTGGGATAATGGAGGCATGATAGAGGCGGAAGAAACAAACAGAATGCAACACAAAGAGCACTATGATCGGGTGCGGACGCGTCGACTGGGTGGCATCGCGTTTCTTTTTGGTTTCTCGGATTCATTTCTCGTCTATATTCTTTCGGCATATTTTTCGGAGGCGATTGGCAATGCCAATGTGAGCATGTTCTATTTCCTTGCTTTTGGCGTCATGCTCGCCCTTCTTTTCTTCTTGCATGCGCTTGTCCGATTGATTGGCGGGCACTTGCTTTTTCTATTGCTTTTCTTCGGTGTCGTTGTGATACAGGTGCCGCTTATTTTCCTCCCGACATCACTCTGGGGATCGGTGTTTATCATGCTCTATCTCATTGTGACGACGCTTGCCTGGGTTACCTTTGACATGGTGCTTGAGAATGTCTCTGAAGATCGTCGTTCCGGCAGAATACGCGGCATGAATCTCTCGGCGATGAACATGGGTTTCCTCTTTGCCCCATTCCTATCCGCGGTTATCCTCGGACACTTTGGATTTTCCGGCGTTTTTTTTGTGAGCCTCGTTTTCTATTCCGCGCTCTTCTTGGTGGCGCTGCTTCTCCTTGTGGGATCGAAGCGACCAGTTGAACATCGTATATCGCCGATTGAAATTCTGCGAAAAGTGCTTCGACGTGCTGATATTTTGAGAATTTATACCGTCTCGTTTGCGCTCAACTTTTTCTATGCCACGATGATTGTTTATACATCACTTCGCCTTCGTGAGCTTGGTATGAGCTGGGGGAATATCGGTATCGTTTTTACGGTGATGCTCATACCATTCGTCGTTATACAGTATCCGCTCGGGAGTCTTGCCGATCGGCGGTTAGGAGAGAAAGAACTCCTCATTGGTTCGCTCCTTCTTGCAGCACTCTCTACAGCATCTCTCGTATGGATTCAAAGCGCGAGTGTTTTAATATGGGCGGTGATGCTTTTTGTGACGCGTATTGGCATCGCGGGTGTCGAAGTGCTTGGCGATTCGTATTTCTACAAACGCATTGAGGGAAGTGACAGTGATCTCATCGCTTTTTTTCGCACGGCGCGCCCGGTTGGCAATATCATCGCAGCGCTTTTCTTGGGACTTTGGCTTTTGTTTTTCTCACTCTCGAGTGTTTTTGTGTTACCGGCAATAGTACTTCTGTTTGCTGTTATTCCTGCCTTTCTCCTGGAAGATAATCCGAGCGAATATGAACAGGGAAGAATACTACAAAGAGAGTCTGGCATCTAAGGAGTTTGTCAGGAGAGTCTGTTTTCCAGAAAAATATAGACCACATTCTATGTCCAATCATGCCTATCCGGGACTCTCGACACGTGAAGCCGAAGCAGCTCTCGAACGTTACGGTATTAATGATGTCTCGCAACAGCAAACCGGGTTTGTACGAAAGTTTCTTGTTCCACTCTATTCACCCATATCGCTCATGCTACTTGGAGCGGCGGTACTCTCTCGCTTAAATGGGCGGTATTTCGATTTCTATTTCATCCTTGCCTTGTACTTTGTAAATTACTCCATACAGAAGTGGCAGGAATTCAAGGCAGATCGCGCTATTCAAGAATTGCAAAATCGTTTGTCATTCGATGTCTGGACACTTCGGGAAGGGAAGTGGGTCTTTGTGAATGCGAAGTATCTCGTCCCTGGCGATCATATTCGGCTCGGACTCGGAAGTATTATCCCGGCAGACGCAACGGTACTCGATGCCAAGAATCTCTCTGTGAATGAGGCTGTCCTCACTGGTGAATCTCTTCCCAAAGAAAAGCATGCAGGGAGTACCATCCTCTCTGGATCCTTCATTGCAACGGGGAATTTTGAAGCAGAAATAACGGCGACTGGTCGGCATACTGCTTTTGGCAAAACGATTTTTTCTATTGAGCAACCAACAGAGAAAAGCATCTTAGAGAGAGACATTTTAAGTATCACTCGATTCCTCATGGCAATCAGTATGATTGCCGTAGCGATACTTACGCTCGTGTTTCTCTTTCGTGGCGAGACACTCAATGATCTGATTCTCCTCGATCTGAGCCTTATTATTGCTGGTATTCCTATCGCGCTTCCTGCCGTCATGGCGATTATCTTGAGTATTGGCGCCTCCGGACTCGCCAAGAAACTCGTCATCGTGAGGCGACTTTCGGCACTTCAAGATCTTGCGAATGTAAACCTTCTCCTCACAGACAAAACAGGGACGCTCACAAAGAATGAAATCAGTGTTGCCAATGTCATTTCCTATCAAAGTGGCATGAGCACCGATGATGTCATCGAGCTTGCGCATCTTGCAACATCAGCGGATACACCAGATGCTATCGACTTAGCAATCACGAGAAGGTTTCAGAAAACTGGTCGATCATCCGAAGGAAGTGAGCTTCTGAATTTTACACCCTATGATTCGGAACGAAAGCATTCGACAGCGCTTATTCAGCGGGGGACGGGAAAAATTCTCATCAGTCTTGGCGCACCGCAAGTTATACGTGCACTCGATGAATTCGCCCTTCCCGAAATGGCGAAACGCTTCGAAAGCGATATTCGTGAAGCGGCACAGAACGGATTCCGCGTCCTTGCTGTTGCCACGAAAAAAGAAAGTGTCGAAGAGTCTCACATGGAAATCGCCGGGGTACTTTTTTTGGCAGATCCTCTCGACGAACGCTCGAAAGAGACGATGCACTTTATGCGAGAGAATGGCATCGCCGTCAAAATGTTGACCGGAGACAATCGCGTCATTGCCGAACGAATCGCTCAAGAGCTCGACCTCGTTGGCGATGTTTTTCCGGCGGAAGAGGCGCGGAAACTTTTTGGCGATGCCGAGGAGATGCATCGACGATTCGATTCGATTGCTGCATTTGCCGAAATTCTTCCGAAGGATAAATACGAGATTGTGAAGGCGTTTCAATCGAAGTATGTTGTTGCATCAACCGGCGATGGTATCAATGATCTCCCAGCGCTCAAGGTTGCCAATGTGGGCATTGCGGTTTCCGGTGCCGTGAGTGCGCTCAAGAGCATGGCGGATATCGTCCTTCTCGGGCAAGGACTCTCTGTTATTCAGGACGCAATTCTCGAGTCGCGAAAAATATTTGTACGGCTCTACAACTATTCGGTCTATCGGATTTCCGAAAGTTTCCGTCTCGTCATTACCATCCTCATTCTCGGTGTGTGGTATGGATTCTATCCGCTCGTTCCGCTTCAGCTCATTTTACTCGCATTCTTAAATGATATCCCGATTATTTCGCTTGCTTTCGATCGCGTGCGAATTCTTGCGAAACCGTCGGAAGTGAATGTCAAAGAGCGTCTTGCCTTGAGTCTCCTCTTTGGCTCTGTTGGTGTGATGAATAGTATCCTCCTCTTTTTTCTTATGACGAACATATTTCATCTTTCTCTCCCAGTCATCCAGACGATATTTTTCCTCAAACTCACGGTTTCCGGACATGCCTTGGTCTTTGTGGCACACACCAAAGAACGGTGGTATCGATTCCTCCCGAGTCGAGCCGTGATACTCTCGACCATTACAACACAGGTGCTCGCTACAGCACTCGCGGTGACGGGATTCCTCATGCCAGCGAGTATCTCGCTCTCAACAGCGCTCCTTGTGTGGATATGGGCATTCATATGGATGCAAATCAGCGAACTCATGAAAGATATACAGATGAAATTTTTTCAAAAAAAGTGATACTCTCTGCAAAGTTTTTCAAGAATGTGTAAGAAAGTGTCTATTTTGAGACACTGTAAAGATATAATTTTTTTCTTTTCTCTATGGAACCGGATGTTCTCAAAAAATTAGAAGAGATGGAACGGAAAATAGACAGCATGTTCGCGAGTGTCGAGAAACTTCGGCGATATTTTCTCTGGACACTCATTATTACACTCGTCACGGTGATTCTTCCGATTGTTGCTCTTGTCTTTGTTGCACCATGGGCGCTCGGCATTCTTTCAAACGCTTATACTATCCAATAATTATCTCTTCTATGGCACGTTTTTTGAAGGGTGCGCTACTTTTCGTTGTTCTTGGTGTACTTTTTGGCATGCAGTTTTTTGTCTATTTCTCTATTGGAGAATTTTTCTCAATTACCGATGCTGCAAATCGACTTTTGCTCTATATTGGTACGACAGCCATACCGCTGGGATTTATTTGTGCTTCCATATTGGGAAGGATGAGAGAAAACATCTTCACGAAGTATTTCTATGTGTTCACGGGGATTCTCCTCGGTATCGGAGCAAATATTGCACTTGCGTCCCTTGCCACTTGGGGAGCGCTTTGGATTTTTGGCAACTCAATAAACTTTTCGGCAGCAACTCTCGCGGGAGTGTTCTTTGCGCTGGCACTCATTCTATCTCTCTACGGTGTTTGGAATGCAGCACATCCGATTGTGAAGTCTATTGAAGTCACCATTCCGGGTCTTCCCGATACATGGAAGGGGAAGTGTATTGTCCAACTATCAGATATTCATTTGGGGTATGTCTACCAGTTGAATTTCATGCGTCGAATTGTTGAACAGGTGAACGCGATTCGCCCGGAAGCAGTTGTTATTACGGGGGATCTTTTTGATGGCATGGATGGTGACCTCGAACATGCCGTTGACACGCTCAATGATATTCATGCGAATCACGGAACATTCTTTGTCAATGGAAATCACGAGACCTATTTCGGACTTGAAAAGTCCTTCGCCTTACTCGAGAGAACATCCGTGAGAATTCTCAAGGATGAGGTCGTTGACATTGATGGCCTTAAAATACTCGGTATCGGTTATCCGGAGCAAGGTGAGCACAAAGATGTGGTACGCATTGCAGAATCACTCGGGAATGATTGGAAGGGGCGACCGAATATTCTTCTCTATCACGCACCGGCACATGTCAAAGGTTTCCGAGAATCAGGTGTCCATCTCCAACTCTCAGGACATACACATAAGGGTCAAATTTTCCCTTTCAATTTCATTACAAAAATCGTGCACCAAGGGCATGACTACGGACTGTACACGCATGACGACTACACGCTCTATACGACAAGCGGCATCGGCACCTGGGGACCATCTATGCGACTTGGCAATCGCCCAGAGATTGTCGCGATTACACTTCGATAATTCGCACACGCTCAGAGTATACTGTCAACGTTGACAGGGAAAAACGTTTTTCTCTACAATTGGAAGACACTTGTGGCTTTTAGTCTGCTATTCTTCTTTCATTTTCCGGTATGATTACACTCAAAAATGTTACGAAATATTTCGGGAATGTAAAGGCGGTCGACGATCTTTCATTTTCTGTGGACTCGGGCGAAGTGATTGGTTTTCTTGGACCAAATGGTGCCGGGAAAACAACAACGCTTCGCATGATGACCGGATTCCTCTCTCCCGATCGAGGGTCCGTCACTATAGATGGTATCAATATTGAGCATGACCCGGTAGCCGTACAGAAAAAGATAGGCTATCTTCCCGAGAACAATCCGCTCTACACAAATATGCTCGTGTCGGAGTTTCTCGATCTTGCCGCGCGCCTTCATCAGGTTTCGCCATCTGATCAATCGGAAGCAATGGGTCGCGTTGTGCATGCTGTCGGTATCGAGGAAATGTTCTACCGTTCGATACGAGAGCTTTCCAAGGGATTCCGCCAGCGAGTCGGTATCGCGGCGGCACTCATCCACCAGCCGGATATCATTATTCTTGATGAGCCGACCGAGGGTCTTGATCCAAACCAGCGAGGCGATATTCGAACACTGATCAAAGATCTCGCAAAAAAGCACACTGTAATCATGAGTACACACGTGATGCAGGAAGCATCTGCTGTATGCAGCCGGCTCCTCATACTCAATAAAGGGAAACTCGCCGCAGATGGAACAGTGCAAGAACTTTCTGCTGGCGCAGAAGGGAAGCGAGTGCTCTCAATTGATATTGAAGGTGATGAGGTTATGGCGGAAATCAAGAAACTCGCTGGCAGTGACGCGGTATCCATAAAGGAGCAAAAGAAGAATCGATTCGCTGCTCTCGTGTCAGTCGAAAAAGGCATGGAAATCCGTCCGGATATTTCTAGACTTGTCGGGAAGTACCACTGGATTGTCTGGGATATGCACGAAGAAGAACGAAAGCTCGAAGATATTTTCCACGCACTCACCAAGGAATAGACTTATGAAAAACATCCTTACTCTCATCCGAAAGGAGATGCAAAGCTCTTTCAATAATCCGACAGCCTATGTCGTCATTGCGGCATTTCTCTTACTCTGGGAATTTTTGTTCTTCCGGCAAGTATTCCTTATTGGGGAAGTATCCGTGCGAAGTCTCTTTGACTTCTTGCCTTGGCTCCTTCTCTTGGTCATACCAGCGCTCACTATGGGGTCAATTGCAGAAGAAAAGAGCGAGGGAACACTCGAAATTCTCCTCACGCGTCCGATACAACCAGCGGAACTTATTTTGGGGAAATTCTTCGGTATCCTCGCGTTTTTTTCGATAGCAACGGCATTTGTCTTCCCGATTGCGTGGAGCTTTCATTTCTTCGGAGTGGTCGATTGGAGGCAGACCTTTACGCAGTATCTCGGCGGGATATTCCTTGCCGCTGTTTTGGCAAGTCTTGGTATTGCAGTGTCGAGCCTTGTGAGAAGTCAGATAACTGCATTTATCGTGTCGGCAATTGCAAGCTTTTTCCTCATTATCGCGGGCATGGAAATTGTGACATCAAGACTCCCGCTTTCGATGGCGTCATTTTTTGAACAATTCTCCGTATTTAATCACTTCACTTCGCTTGCGCGCGGCGTTATCGATACAAGAGACATATGGTATTTCTTCTCCTTTACCGCTGTATTTTTAAGCGTTGCTTTTCTTAATATTCTTCAGTCCAAACTCGGAAAACGCCGGAAAACCTATAGACAGTATCGTCTCGCACTGGCGGTATTGTTTGGTATTGCACTCTTCTCAAATATAGTCGGCTCGAGGATTCCTGGGCGCATCGACTTGACGCGCAATAAAACCTATACGCTCTCTCCAGCAACCAGCACTCTTCTGACGTCGCTTCCCAATGATATCGTCAATATCTCGCTTTATGCCTCGGGACAGCTTCCAGCAGAATTTCAGCCCGTACTGCGCGATACAAAAGACATGCTCTCGGATTATCAGCGCATCGCTGCCGGGAGAATTCAACTCACCACCAAAGATCCCTTGTCAGACGAGGCAGTTACAAGCGAAGCGAAGTCTCTTGGCGTTCAATCGGTCCGCTTCAATGTCGTATCGCAAGAAGCCTATCAGGTAAAAGAGGGTTACCTCGGCATCGTCATTTCATTTGGCGGGAAACATGAAACCATACCTTTCGTTCGAAGCACGGACACACTGGAATATCAGCTCTCAAGTCTCCTCACCAAACTCACTACCGACAAAAAGCCTGCTGTCGGTATACTCTCCGGTCACGGTGAAAAGAGTCTTTTCCAAGACTACGCTCGTATTGCCAATGAGTGGGGAAAACAATTTGATGTGCGAGAAATCGCTGCAGAGAGTGACACTTCATCGACAGATACCGGTACAAGCAAAGCCAGTGCAGTCAAAAAACCTACAGAAGAAAAGACCCCGAAGCATTTCACGCTCTCGGATGATCTGAAAGTGCTCGTCGTCGCCGGACCAACTGAGGATTTCTCGGACGATGAAAAGAAGACAATTACTGATTTTCTCAATCGAGGAGGAAGCGCGCTCTTCTTAATCGACGGCGTCACAGCTTCTCCGGACACTATGAGCGCCTCAAAAAATACCAGCAACTTCGCCGATTTCCTCAAGACTGAAACAGGTGTCACTGTTCAGTCCAATATGCTCTACGATCTCCGCGCCAATGAATCCGTGAGTTTTGGCGGGAAACAACAAATGCAATATATCTTGCCCTATCCTCTCTGGATTCGCGCGCAGAAAATAGCGAGCGAATCCCCGCTTGTTGCATCGGTGAATGAACTTTCACTTCCCTGGACAAGTAGCATCGAAACAGACGATGCCATCCTCAAACAAAAAGGCTATGCATCGACACCACTCTTCTCCACGACGCCTTTTGCAGGTCAAGAAGAGACGAATCTTACCATAGCGCCAGACCAAGACTTCCCAAAGACAAACCTTGCTCAGCGCACAGTCGCAGTCGCTCTCACACACGCTACCTCAGAAGGGGAGAAGGCGACATCACGAATTATCATCGTTGGTAATTCCGGGTTTCTAACTGATCAATTTGTCGGAAATAATCCGGCAAATCTTTCATTTGGTGTCGAGGCACTCGCATTCTTGGGACAAGAGTCTTCTCTCGGATCAATCGCTGCCAAAAATGCCTCGGTGGAGAAGTTTGCATTCACAAGTGCTTCCGAACCAAATATCTTGAAGTTTGGTAATATGGCATTTGCTCTGTCGCTCACGATTGGATATGGTATGTTCCGTCTCTTCCGAAGAAATCGCAAACGACGATTTAGCTATGGTGAAGAATTCTAACAAACGCCTATGAATAGCTCATTCCTCAAAATAACTTCCCTTATTCTCGCTGGGCTCTTCCTTCTTGCTGTCATCCCCTGGATGAGCGACGCTTTCGCTCCCAAGAAGGGAGGGAGCATAAGTGATGCCGCTATCAGTGTCAACCTTTCATCTTTTACGGAAAACTCCGTCATGTCTGTGAGTATGAAGCAGAAAGACAAAGATGCCGTTGCATTGGAAAAGAAAGGGGATGTCTGGAAAATAGGTACCGATGATGCCGACACAGGCAAGGTAACTTCGCTCTTTCAGTCATTTGCGACGCTTACTCCTCGCGAAATGGTCTCAAAAAACGAGGATAATTTCAGTAAATTCGGTGTCACCAAAGATGATGGCATTCGACTCGAAATCCGCGACACGAGTGGTGGGTCTTCGGTCTTCTACATCGGTATCGCAAGCGATGTCCCACAGGAGTTTTTTATTCGTAAAGACGGTATCAAGAATGCCTACTCAGTAAGCGGCAATCTGCGAGACCTCCTTACCAAAGATGCCTCGTATTGGAAGAAAGCTCCGGAAGAAAAGTCTGCCACAACAACTCCCTCGACGAGCTCCTCGAAGGAAATGGTAAAATAGTGTATACTCGGGAAATGCTGCTAGCAAAAAATAATCAAATGCGATAAAAAATACTATGTCTGATATCCAAAGCATTTTCGATCACTTGAGCGAGATGAAGAAAGAGCAGAAAGAAATAAAGAAAGAGTATCGCGATGTGCTCGCACAGAATCTCGATTACGAAAAAGCGGTCGAAGAGCTCGAAAAAGCGCGTGAAAAAAAGACGACATTTGAGCAAAAAGCCAAAGACTCTCTCGGTAAGCGTTATGAACGCCATGAGGAGCTTGTCGATGAAATCAAGGCCAACCAAGAAATGCTTTCCGACATGGCGATGACAACCCTCATGGATGGCAAGACCGTCGAAGCGACCGATGAGTACGGCAACAAATACGAGCCCATCTTCGCCGTCCGCTTCAAGAAACAAGGATAAGAGGAGGAAAAATGATAGCTTTCGCACTTTCACAACTCCAGAAATGAGAGGGGTACATAAAGATGCAACACCAAATATACGGATTTAGAGTATGGAACAATACAGCAAACCGTCGCTGTTACCAATGTGGAGCAATTCTCCCCGAAGGTTTGTATATTCGTTGCGGAAACCATTTCTTCTGTTTCTCGCAAATGCCAAATTCCTGCTATTCGAGGTGGGTAGGGGAAGTATTTCCCCCAAGCATGGTAAAAAGCGCTATAGAAGAGGGGGCAGCCTTCGATATGACTCTTCAATCCTGCTAGATCGGGATATAAAGTGTTACACTCATGTAAAATAAAATGAGGCTGTGCGGAACATAAAAGCCGATTCAAAATGGAATTCGGCTTTTTATTTTTCTCTCTCAATGAAAATTGAGTGTCCTTAAGAATTATAGAGTGAGTTATAAATAAGCTTGACTGTTTAGGAAGGGGTAATGATTCTATCGTAAGAGTAAGGGAGGAGGGGTAAGAAAGAAATAAAAACAGCATAGATGTGTGTTGGTTCTCAAAAATGATATGTCGCATAATGTAAGTTATGCGACATGTTGACAGTTTTTGAAGACAGAGACACTTGTTTTGCAACATGAAAAAAGCCGATCCACAATCTATATGGGTCGGCTTTCCTTTCATGGTGTCCCTCTTTCTTTTTATCTACGCACCTTTTAGAACTCTCATTTGTTATCTTTTTGACTCCAATGAGCCCAACCTCTCCTGAATTTTTCGGAAAAATTCAGGGCCGAGAAGTTCACCAAGATGATTCTCGTCTTTGCATTCATCTTCTTCCACTTCTTCTGCCTCGCTGTCAGTATCATCATACTTCAATTCCGAGAAAATATGAGGGACAATGAATGAGAGGCAGAAAATGATGCCCACAACCATCAAAATAGCTGCAAAAACACTTTCATCGACGCTTTTCCCGCGATAAAAATAATTAGCAGAAAAAGCACCGAAAGCTACTATCAGTAGACTCAAAACAGCCAATGTTACCTTTTCTTGATCTACCACATCTATAAGCGTGTACTTCCAGCTTTTCTTAGCATTCTCATTCTTCTCATTCTTCTCATTCTTCTCTTTCATAGCATATTCTCCTGATTGGAGTTGGAGGTTGTTTGGATTGTAAATGTACTGCGTCGGCAATGTATCATAGAAAAGATGATCTGTCTATGCTTGAAAAATTTCTGGATAGGGAAGTCGCGTGGAAATAACCTCCGCCTTTCTTCTTTCTTTGGAGGGATTCTTGGGATATAATGGGGCTATATGAATGAACAAAAACAGGGTACCACTCCCCTCTTGTTAGAATCGGATCAGGCAATATTTGATCGAGTTTCGGGTGCATGGATAGTGTTTCTTTTCAGTGCTTTTTTTCTTGCGATAGGCGGTATATTTACCGACAATGCCATCCTCGTGCTATCGCTTATAGTAATAGTTGGGACACTGATAGCGCTTTGGAAATTGCGTCCGTCACGAGAGCTTGGGATAGTTGGCATTGCCACACTTGCCTTTGTACTTCTCATTTCTTTCCCCTCCTCCCCTTCTGTGTTCTCGGGACGAGACCAGGGATCGTATGCGGAGGCTGCCATTCGGCTTGCACATGATCATTCGCTTCAGTCGCATACACCCGCTGTCGAGCAAGAGCTTTTCCACCTCTATGGAGAAGGCAAGGCACTCAATGTGCCAGGATTCTTTTTTGCTTCGAATGGATCACTCGTCACACAATTTCCACTCGGAAACATCGCTTGGTTTGGAGCGAGTGTCTCACTCTTTGGCATTGTCGGACTCTCTCTCGCCAATGCATTCACGCTGTTTGTTTCACTCCTCACCCTCTTTATTTTCCTGAGACGATTTGTAGCATTTCCATTTGCTGCTTCCGGCGTTGCAGTTGCAGCACTTTCTTTTCCCTTCATCTGGATACAAGAGCGGACACTGAGTGAAAATGTAGCGCTTCCATTATTTTTGATACTTTCCGTTCATCTCGTGTCATTTCTTACTGACCCAAAGCGACGGATATGGTGGCTTGCCATACTTTCGGCAACATTTTTGTATCTAACACGAATCGAAGGATTTTTTCTTTTCGCTCTTTCGGTAGTAGTGGTATTTTCCCAACAGGAAGCGCGTCGATACCTGCTCTCGCATTTCTTCACGACACTCCTTCCGGCAGTTGTCATCGTTAGTGCCATACTCAGTATCGATATTGTTTCCAATCTTCCCTTCTACCGAACAATAGGGAAAGCTGTCATGGAATCATTTGTGACTCCCAGTTCCAATACATCCTCTGCACTCCTCCCTTCAACGATGCCGCTATTTCGGACACTTGAAATATTCTGGACATACGGCATGATTTCGATTCTTTCACTCGCACTTCTGGGTTTTATCATGCTTTTTAAGGGGCGGCAATTCATTCGACTTGTGCCGTTTTGGTTGGCACTTCCCACATTCATGTATCTCTTCAGCCCGCAAATATCACCGGATCATCCGTGGATACTTCGACGATTTGTGTTTGCATTCTGGCCGACGGCTATCGTACTCGCAATATGTGCACTGGCTCGATTGCAGATATCTTTCGAAGGGCGCTACCCGGGAAAGATTCTCTTTCGTCCAGCTCTTTTCTCATCATTTTTCTCCGCACTCCTCATCCTCCCAGCGCTCCCGACAACGGCTCCAAGACTTTTCTTCTCCGAGAACAGGTACCTACTCTCGGATGTCGAGACACTTTCAACGTATTTTTCAGATCGCGACCTCATCCTTGTTGACCGCATGTCGTCTGGGGATCCCTTCTCCATTATAGCTGACCCTCTTAGTACCTTGTTTGGAAAAAATGCGATGTATTTCTTCAATCCAGATGATTTGTCGCGCCTCGATATTGCTCAATATGAACATGTCTATCTCATTGTTCAAGATGGAGATGAACACATCTATCAATCGGCACTCAATTCTTACTTCGAATTTCGAAAGATGCGTCCGTACACGCTTCGTACTTCTACATTTAGTCGCGAAACCGATCCAGCTCGCATTCCTCTGCGAAATGACGAGGTCATATCAGGAACGGTGTTTCTTGTTGTTCCGAAGTAGGAGATTGTGTATCATAGAAAAAATTATGCCTCATTCTCATCATTTCAAAAAACCGTGGAATCGAGTGTACTGCACATTACGCATTACTCTCTGGGGGATTTTCCTTGTAAGTATGTCGATGTTTGCATTTTCAATACTCTTTCCCTCCCAAGATCTTTCCTACACCTTTTCTGATTCGAAAGTAGGAGGCAATGAACTCGTACGTCCTCGCACCGAAGATGGAACCACTCGAGAAAACGGTCGCATCCACGAGGGTGAAACACTCATTGTCGACGCTTCCGTGCTTGGCGATTTTTCCCATTCGCAAGTGAGTATTTCCATGAAAGATTCCCTTGATATCACGAAGCTGCGAAATATGAACATCGTCACCAGGCGATCTCAGCAGGCATTCTTTTATCCAAAAGGTTTACCGGCAACTTTCCCCAGCGGGACACTCCTTCGACATGGAAGCGAAGTCTTCCTTATCGATCCAGATGGCACACGCCATCGGTTTGCCTCCGAAGAAAGCGCGCGCTCATGGGGCTATGATACAGCTTCATTTCTGTCAGTTTCCGATGAAGAACTCCTCGCCAATCCCGAAGGCGCCATCCTTACCGAGACGAGTAATCATGAAACTCCTCCCGACGGTGCTTTTATCCATTCGGAAGACACCTTTTATCTCTGGAAGAACTCGACACTCTTCCCTTTTGTAAGCGCTGGCGCTTATTTTGAGCGATTTCCCAAAGAGTGGGCGCTCGAACGAGACGCAGCATTTATTCATGCTCACACCGTTTCCGACGAATGGATTGCCTATCCAAGCGGCTCACTTCTTGCTTGGGGAGACGGCGTCTTCATTATGGACAATGCTTCACCGCGACCCGTACTCGGTGCCGATATCTTTCTTTCTCTCGGATATTCTTGGGATGATGTCCGCCCCGTGAGTGATGAAGAAATCAGCCTTGAACAAAAGGGGAAATTTATTGATCTCCGCGTCCCACATCCAAATGGAACCGTCCTTCTTGATACGCGCGAGAATAGATACTTCCTTGTTCAAGACGAAACACTTCGAGAGATACAAGGTGTGTCAATGCTTCATATGTGGCTCGGCGAAAAACATCCGATACTCGTTTCTTCTGACGATCTTGAACAACGCGCTTCCTGCACACCGAACACTCCGTCGTTTTTCTCTACCGATAAAATAGTCTGCTCGGTACCGCTAGAAAACCTCGCAAATCTTCATGGCGACACCTATGAGTTTTCTATTCCCTTTGCCAATAAGGCTGACATAGACTCCATGGACATTGTATTCAAAAGCTCTCTGCGAGAACAAACTTTTCTTACTACTCTTTCCAAACTCAAGTCCAGGATACTCTCGCGCTACCTTCCTTCCCCATAGACGAGAATTAGAGAAGAGCGGATGTAAAGACACATTGTAGAATATTCCTTTTGCTTTTTGTTACGGTATGAAAAAATTCTCACTGTCACGAGCTTCAATGAAGGCATTTTTCGAAAAAGAAGAGCTTCGCATGATTGCAGTGCTTCTTTCTCGTGAAGCGATAGCACTCTCGCTTTTTTCACTCGCCATACTTCTCTCACTCGAGAGCCTCCTGCCGGGAACTGTATCGCTACGAGAAGGCATGCTCTTTTTTGTCCTCGGAATAGCCGGGGCGATTCTCATCGAGCGACGCCTCTCGAGCACCCTCCAAGCAACATCATTACAAGAGGTATCAGTGCCTGCTTCTGGAAAAATGCGCATTTTGTTTTGGGGGTTTATTCTCTGGGCGGCATTCCTTTTTGGAAACGCTCTTTTTGGATTTCATCCTGCTATTATTTTCATTCTTCTCCTCATTACCACTCCCCTTCTTGCTCTCTTTTTCAACATGGCATTTGGGAGGGAATGAGTACGACAATTGAGGTGCTATTCCAGAATCCACTCAGCTGTTTCTTGGGCGCATTTGTTCCAAGAAAATTTCTTAAGTTGTTCCCTTCCCGCTGTAATGAGGGTGGTACGTTGCGAAATGTCATTCCAAAGTTCGGAGAGAATATCTGCGAGAATACCGCTTCGATTGGCATCGAAGAATTGCGCGGCATCGCCAGCCACCTCAGGGAGACTGGAATTATTGGCACAGACTACCGGCACACCAGAAGCAAATGCTTCGAGTATCGGGAGTCCAAACCCTTCGTAGAGTGACGGATAGACAAATATCCGCGCATATTTGTAGAGTACAGAGCGCTCTTCAAAGGACACACGCTCCGTCATCACAATACGATCGCGGAAAATGTTTTTCTCTCGCGCTTCGAAAATCTTGGTACTCATCCACGCTGCTTCACCAGCAAGCACGAGCTTTGCCGACGGATGAGACCTTCCAAATACCGCAAATGCCTCCATCAGGCGAATAAGGTTTTTCCTCGGTTGAAGTGCACCGACATACAAAATATATTCTCCATCGGTGAGATGAAATTTTTCCAGAATAGCCATCTTTTCATCTTGACTCACGGATCCTTCCTGAGGAATATCAAAGCCATGATAAATCACACGGATTTTGCTTTCGGAAATATGAGGGTACCATTTCAGGATATCTCGCTTGGTTGAGTCCGAAACAGCAATAAGTCGCGTCGCATGCCGGACAGCGAAATCCGTGAGCCAGTTCAATTTCCATACATCTTGTGATGGGAAATGCTCCGGAAACAATTTGAATGCGAGGTCATGAATCGTCACGATAGACTGAGTACCCTTCGGAAGAAAGACGGGAAGCGCCTGCACTGGCATAAACAATCGCCCTGGATGCTGTCGAAAAAGTTCCCAGGCGAAACGCGTCTGTGTCCACGAAAGAGGAAATGGCACGGTATGAATGTGATAGTTCGGGAAAGCAGGCGGCGTGAGATAGGGATTAAAATCTCTCCAGTGAAAGAGGTGCCACGATTCATCGGGGAACATTGCCCCAAAACGCTCGAGAAGACGAAGGAGATACACGCGCGTCCCATCAATACGCTCGGCATCAAGATCAGCTGCTTGAATAGCAATGGACATAGAGACTACGCTATCATTGTGCCAACGAAATCCTCTCCGAGAAAGTAGCGCTCGAGGTTATCGATATCCGATCCATTCATCACGACGACAGAGAAACCTTCTTCTTCGGCAAGTTTCGAGGCAACCGGATCAAATGGCGCACTCATGCCAGGGCTCCACGTATTTCCGACCAGTTTGCGAAATTCCGACCACCCGAGTCGATCAAAACGCTTCGCATCAGCCCGCTTCCGAGGATCTGCTTCGTAGACGCCATCCGTATTTGAAAGATTGATAATGGTTTTGAAATCAAGATATTTTGCAAGCACGGTTGCAATATAGTCGGTTGAGAAGCCGGGTCGCCACCCGCCGGCAACAATAATCGGCTCTTTCGCTTGGTAGAAGTCCTCGAGATCATGCGGATTGGTATTGATTCGCGGATGCGCCCATTCGCGGAAAATCGTACGAAGAAAGTGGGCATTCATACGCGTTGCATGAATGCCTAGCCAGTCTTGGTCATCATTCTCAATCGAGTGGACTTTCGAGGCGGCATCGATGTAGTTGCGAGCTGTTTTTCCGCCGCCTACGACGAGGATAAACGAATATCCATCCTGAATGCGCGACACAATGCAATCATGAAATCGCTTCACGAAGTCTGTATCGATGCCACCATTTGGTACCACAAGCGACCCACCGACAGAAATAAGGAATCGCTTTGATTGATCGTGTTTCATTGTTTTTGTATATGATCTAATCTATAAGAGAGGCCACCTCTTCGAAAGAGAGAATGTTCGATTCATTCTCGGTTCGTCGCTTCATCTCCGCGCCACCTTTCTCGAGTGATCGCTTGGAAATGACGAGGCGATACGGTATGCCGAGAAGATCGCTGTCGCCAAACTTCTCCCCTGCCCGTACATCTCGGTCATCAAAGAGCGTCTCGATTCCTGCACCCTGGAGTTTTTCGTACCACTCACCCGCTTCCTTGTCGGCGTCGAGTGAGAGAAGATGCACTCGAAATGGCGCAACGCTTTCCGGCCATACTATTCCTTTCTCATCGGAAAGTATTTCAACTATCGTTCCCATGAGTCGCGTCGGACCAATGCCGTAGCTTCCCATGATTATTGGTTGTGCCGATCCGTCTTCATTTGTGTATGTCAACCCAAGTGCCTCCGAAAAACGCGTTCCGAGTTTGAAGATGTTTCCGACCTCGATAGACTTCAATTTTTCAAGCTCGTTTTTCTTGAGATTGAGATCATTGAGCACTTCATCTGTGTAGACCTCTTCGTTTACAGCGATATCTTTTTCCCGCGAAAGATAAATGGTGTCTTCACCAGCATTGCTTACCGCCTGAAACTCATGGCTATATTTTGAAAATACTCCACCACTCGCAAATGTTTTGAATGTTTGTTTGCCAATGCCGACTCGGGAAAATATTCTCGCATACGCTTTGGCACACTGCTCATAAAAGTTATCCAAACCTTCCTCCGTTGCGTTGAACGAGTAGAGATCCTTCATGAGAAATTCCCGACCGCGCATAATGCCGCTTTTTGCACGCTCTTCGTTTCGGAATTTTGTCTGTATCTGATACACGTACACGGGTAGGTCACGGTAGGAGGTAATATGTTGTTTCATGAGTGCTGTTACCGCCTCTTCATGAGTGAATCCAAGTCCAAGTTCCGTGCCGTTTTTGAGTGAGGTCTTGAACCAATTATCCACCGTCTCATCAGACCAGCGATTTGTTTTTTGCCACAATTCCGGATTTTGGAGTGCTGTCATAAAAATCTCCTGTCCGCCTATACTGATCATTTCTTCTCGAATGATAGCTTCAACTTTTCGAAGTACTCGCAATCCGAGTGGCAAAAAAGTATACACCCCTGCCATTTCTTTGTGTACAAATCCAGCGCGAATGAGAAGCTGCGCGTTTCGACTCACTTCGTCCGCAGGATTTTCTTTCCGAGTCTTCGTGAAAAGTTCTGATTGTTTCATAGGATGCATTCCATAACAGAAAAGACGGCTAATATGCTTTCTTTCCAAGAATACACCGTTTGTGCTACACTGACAATCCATTCATCCGAGTAATTTTGTTTCATCTATACGCCCATTATGGCACTTATCTCCATCAAAAATCTCTCAAAAACATACGGGTCTGGACTCCATGCGCTTCGTGATGTATCGCTTGATATCCACGCCGGCGAAATATTCGCACTCTTGGGACCCAATGGCGCCGGGAAGACGACGCTCATTGGCATCATCACTGGACTCGTGACGAAAACATCCGGCGATGTCCGCGTTGATGGCAAAGATATCGAGAAGGACTATCGCTACACGCGGAGTCTTATCGGGTTTGTCCCACAAGAAATCTCGCTTGATATCTTTCTCTCTGTCGAGCAAATTCTCAAAAATCAGCGCGGATTTTATGGTAAGCCGGCAAATCCAGCACTTCTCGAGCGCATAATGCGCGACCTTTCCCTCTGGGACAAGCGTCACGCCGAAGTGCGTTCGCTCTCGGGTGGCATGAAGCGTCGTGTCCTTATAGCCAAAGCTCTAACCAATGAACCGAGGATTCTCTTCCTCGACGAGCCGACTGCTGGTGTCGATGTCGATCTCCGCAAAGACATGTGGGGGCAAGTGCAAAAACTCCGACAATCCGGCACGACGATTATTCTCACCACGCACTATATCGAAGAAGCTGAACTCCTCGCGGATCGAATCGGCATCATCAACGAAGGCAAACTCATCCTGGTTGAAAACAAAGAAACTCTCATGAAAAAAATGGGCGAAAAAACCCTTGTTATCCAATTGAAAGAACCGATGGCTTCGATTCCGACGGCATTTTCTCAGTACCGACTCACGCTCTCCGAGGACAAACAATCGCTTTCCCTGCAATATTCCGTCGAAGACCATGTCGTTTTCCCATTTTTGCAAGCACTCAAAGAGCAGAGCATTCTCGCCTCCGATATCACTACCACCGAAACATCCCTCGAAGAAATATTCGTCACCCTCATTGGAAAAAAATAGCGCTTATTTCATCAACTCTCCCTACACTATGAACTGGATCGGATTCAAAACTATCTTCATGAAAGAAGTCGGGCGTTCGAAAGACGTTATCATACAAGCGTTCCTCTCGCCTGTCATTACAACACTCCTCTATTTCCTCGTTTTTGGAAGCGCAATCGGCGGAAATATACCGCCAATTCACGGTGTACCCTACGACCACTTCATCGTGCCCGGACTCATCATGATGGCGCTCCTCATGAATTCCCTCATGGCAGCATCAAGCGGTATCTATTTCCCACGCTTCATCGGTACGATGAGCGACCTCCTCACGTCCCCACTCTCCTACCTCGAAATCGTCATGGGTTTTGCTCTTTCTGCCGCCGCTCGCGCTCTCGCGATTGGCATCACGATATTTATCATCTCGTGGATTATTACGGGCATCACCGTTGCACATATCATCTTTGCGCTTCTTTTCGGACTCCTTACTGCCCTTACCTTTGCCATGCTCGGGCTCGTCCTTGGTATTTGGGCAAAGGACTTCGAACAGCTCAGCATGGTGCCAACACTCCTCCTCACCCCACTCACCTTCTTGGGCGGCATATTCTACTCAGCAAGCATGCTCCCACCACTTTGGCAAAGTGTCACCCGAGCAAACCCCGTATTCTACATGATAGACGGCCTCCGCTGGGGATTCTTCGGCGTTTCGGATACCAACCCCTGGATAAGTGTCATCATAACCAGCGCCATTTTCATGCTCTCCGTCCTCATCCTCCGTCGCATGTTCCAGACAGGATACCGATTGAAGAATTAAGCTACTTCACCAGTTCGTGTTCGCGGGTTGCGAAGACGCGATTGGTGATAGGCGTGTCGCCGACGAGCGTGCCATCGACAAGAGAGAGCATGCGCTTGCCGTGGCGAGCGGTCGTCGACTCGTGTGTGACGAGGACAATGGTTTTCCCTTCATCGTTCAGTCTCTGCAAAATCGCCATGACGGCAAGTCCTGATTTGGAATCGAGATTGCCCGTCGGTTCATCGGCAAAGATAATATCCGGATTATTGACAAGGGCGCGCGCAATAGCGACTCGCTGCATTTCTCCACCTGAGAGCTGATTGGTAAAATAGTCAGCGCGGTGCTCCATGCCGACTGAGCGAAGTGCTTCCATGACACGGTTGCGATGTGCCACTTTCCCCATACCAGCCCAGGCAGCACCAAGCGAATCGAGAATACTTCTAAACCCACCTGCCTTGAATGCTCCACGGAAAGTTCTTTGATGAATTCCGTACATGTCGTAGAGAAGCGGGAGCTCGACATTTTCAAAGACACTTGTTCGCGGAAGAAGATTGAATGATTGAAAGACAAAGCCGAGACTTTTGTTGCGTATTTCGGCAAGTCGGTCAGATGGAAGCGTACTCGCGTCTTCCCCAGAGAGAAAATATACTCCTGTTGTCGGACGATCAAGAAGTCCCAAGAGATGCATGAGGGTGGACTTCCCCGACCCGGACGGTCCCATGAGTGCGACAAATTCGCCTCGCTCTATCGAAAACGTCGCACCTCGAAGTGCGATAGTTTGTACTTTTTCTTCTGATACATAGGTTTTGGCAAGATCCCGACAGGCAATAAGTGATGGCATAACTCACGGAATTCATGGTGTACTTGATACCACTTTCTCTCCTTCGGAAAGCCCTGAACGAATTTCGATCTGACCATCATCGCCCCGAAGACCAGTTGTCACCTCGCGATCCTCAGCAGTACCATTTGAAGTCAATACTTTTGCAAATTGCTTCCCGTTTTCTTCGCGCAAGAGTCGTGAGGGAATCTCGATCACATCGCGTCGTTCATCTATGTGAATATCCGAATCGCCACTCATGCCCGGCTTGAGGCGCGCATCAACCGAGGTAAGGCGGAGTTTTACGACATAATATACGACATCCTGAATAATCGTTGCATCGGGTTTAATTTCGATTACTTCCGCCGGGAGCACATTTTTCGAATCAAATGCATCAAAAGAAATATTCGCCGATTGTCCCAATTTCACTTTGGTGATATCGGATTCCGGAACCTTTGCCTCAAGCAAAAGGTCGTGGGAGAGGAGCTTTCCAAATGCACCCGAAACCGCCGAGCCTACCACTTCGCCCTTTGAAAAGTTCACCTTGGTCACCAGCCCATTGACTGGCGCGGTAATATCCGCCTTCTTTGCACTGGCAATGGCAATGGCATATGTTGCCTCCGCTGATTGAATGGCGCTCGTTTCAATAGTTGTTTGCGCGGCAGACTCGAGTGTCTGCGTTTTTTCTTGCGCAGCATCCCAAGAATTCTTGGCATAGCGAATCGAACTCTCTCGATTTTTTTGCGCCGTATCGCGCGCCTCATCCGCTGCTTTCCGAGCATTTGTTGCCGCCGTCAGCGTGAGTTTTGCACTCTTGGCAGTCGAGCTCGAAGCGCCACTATCAGACACGACCTGATTGTAGTATGATTCCGCATCATCTTCGTAGTCCTTCGCATTCTCATAGGCAGCATCGGACGCGCTTACTTTCTGATCCTCCGCTTCTTTCACGGTCTCATAATAAGATTTCAGATTCTTCTCACTTTCTCGCGCTTCACGGAGCGTATTGTCATTCATACTCGCACCCGCTTTTGCTTGTTCGAGTGCCGCTCTCGCACGAGCCACTTCCCCCTCAAGCGTTGCCGATTCGAGCGTTGCCAGCGTCTCGCCCGCCGCTACTTTTTGTCCCTCCTCGACCGCGATTGATTTTATGCGCCCGGGTATTTCAAAATTTAAATCGATTTCTTCGGAAGCAACAAGTGACACGCTCGCCGATACGGTTTCCGTGACGTCTCCTCGTATAACTGGTATGGTTTCGTAGTTCGGTGTTACCGACGATTTCTTCCAATACCAAAAACCTCCGCCAAGAACGAGCACACCGAGAAAAATGAACCATCTTTTGAATTTCATAGGAGAAATCGTTGTCATCGTTTCATTACCGCTTTGTCCAACGCTTCATTGACCATGCGATCCGCTTCTTTGTTTTCTTCGCGCGGAACATGATGAAAACTCACCTTCGCAAATTTCGGGATTTCTTCTTGTATAAGTGCAAACCAGTGTTTCATATGTGGATGCTTCACGCGATAGCGCCCGGTGAGTTGTCGCATTGCGAGTTCACTGTCCATTCGACACTCCAGATGAGTCTCTTTTGCACGTGCTGTTCCAATCGTCTCAATCGCTCGCTTCATCCCCGAGAGAATCGCTGCATACTCTGCCTCATTGTTTGTGCCAGTACCCAAGAACTCTCCATATCGAATATCAAGCGTCTCAAGAAACACACCCAGTGCCGCCGGTCCCGGATTCCCCCGCGACCCCCCATCCGTATACATAATAATTGTTTCCATATATTCAAGTATACCATCTCTCAGGCTTTACGAAAATAAAAAGACCGCCAAGAAAATGACGGTCGAGATTCCAAAAGTACATGTGTGCAACCCTCCAGTCTACTTTAGGTGGGCAGCATTTTTGCTATTTCCCTAGCGATATTTTTACGATAGGTACGTTCGTCGTAGATAGCGAGCAACAAACGGAACGACCACCGAACTTTAAGCGATTCATCACCGGAGAGTTCCAAATCTGTCGGTGGATGCCCACGGGCAATACCAACAAGAAAACAGTTGGTGTCATCATGAAAAAGAATACATTGGGCAAATATTCTTGCCTGCAATAATTCTTCTTCTGAGAATCGCCGGCGAATTGCGGAGATAAGATGCTCATGCTTCTTCATGAAGGCGAAGGCGCCTTCCTCTGAAATCAGCCATAACGCCTCATTTTCCGCAAGAGATTTGTCACCGAGGTTCATCGAGCGAATAAAACGCCCAATAGAAATATTCTCCCGAAAAAAGAAGGTGAGGAGCATAATGACCGCTCCAAGATAGGGCTGTATATCCTGAAGAAACCACTGAGTTTCCGCTCTTTCTAGAAACCCGTGAACTTTTTTTTCAAACACTTGAAAATGCCTATCCATCTTTCGTCTCCTTGAGCTTTTTATGAGCTCTTCACAACGGGATTTTTATAACAAAAAACCACCTATACGGAGGCATGTAATTTGAGCATGTCGGTCGTTTTGGTAGTTTCCGTAAATTGTGAAGGAACGAAACCCCTTCACTACTACCTTTGTTCTAGTCTCCTTCTTGATGAATGTCAAGAAGGCGCCATTCAAGCCGTGTTGAGCCATTCCATCGATTCTCCTCGAGGTGAAAAACCACATCTACTCGTTCGCCTTTCTGCAGGTTTCCCCATGCCGCTCCCATGCCAAATCCGATCCCGCCAAAAACGCCCTTCTCTGTCCGAAAGGAAAACTTGAGATGCTTCCCTTCTTTCCCTACCAGGCGCACCTCATCGACGATGACATCGCGGATGAGGAATGTCGGCTCCGGATTTCCCATGCCAAAAGGTCCGAGTTTTTTGAGACGAGTCGCGAAATCTGGTGTAATGCAAGCAGAAGAAAGCTCGAGATCAATATCGAGCCGAACAGTCATATCTGTTTCGGCAAGCTTCCGATTTACAATCGACTCAAGCTTCTCGGCAAAAGCATCGATGTTTTCGTTGAGAATCGTCGCCCCCGCCGCCTGACTGTGCCCGCCAAACCGAACCAAAAGCTCGGAACATTCCCCAATCGCTTCAATCATACTGAGCGCCGGAATGCTTCGAAATGACCCGGTACTTTCTGCCTCTCCTCGATGAAAAACAGCCGTCGGCTTCCCAAGCTCATGAGCGATTTTCCCAGCAACCAGCCCGGCAACACCAAGCGGAAATTGCTCGCCTACAGCAAAAATGAGTTTGCGATCATGATACATTGTCTCGGCGAGTGTCCGAACCTCCTTCGCCGATGCCTCACTCACTTTTTGTCGAGATCGATTCTGTTCTTCGAGGTCAAGCGCCAGGAGCCTCCCCTCGTCGCGCCTCTCGGTCATGAGGAGTTCGTGCGCGGTCTTGGCATGTGCCATACGACTCGCCGCATTGATACGCGGAGCAATCTGAAACGCAATCGTTTGCCCTGTCGGCAGATGATCCTCATCAATAGGAATTTTCCCCACAGCAAACATCTCCTGCAAACCCACATGTCGCGTCTTCGAAAGCACAATGAGTCCATATTTCACAATGACGCGATTCTCTCCGATAAGCGGCATACAGTCCGCGACAGTTCCAATAGCGGCAATATCGAGCAGCCATTTCAGTTCATCTATTTTCTCTGGAAGAAAGATTTGATAGAGCGCTCGAGCAACCATAAACGTCGTCCCGGCACCACAGAGTTCGTCGAAGGGATACTTCGACCCGGGCAGTTTCGGATTGACGATAGCATATGCTGCCGGGAGCTCTTCCGGCACATGATGGTGATCGATTACGATTGTCTCCATCCCGCGCGAAATCGCATCGCCTATCTCAGCATGATTCATCATGCCGCAGTCGACCGTAAACACGAGTTTCGCTCCGGCTCGCTCAAAGGCGTCGAGCGCATTGCGGTGTAGTCCATGCCCCTCCGTCAGTTTGTCGGGAATATAAGGAATCACCGAAATGCCGAGACGTTCCAAGACGCGTCGCAAAATAACCGATGATGTAATGCCGTCAGCATCATAATCGCCAAAGACGCCAACCTTTTCATGTCGCTCGCGAGCAATACCAATCCGATCGACGATTTTTTGCATATCGTCAAAAAGGAAGGGGTTGCCGAGATCCGTATCATAATTCGGCGTCAGGAATTTCTTCCGATCTTCTTCGGTCGTCACGCCACGAAGCGCGAGCAATATCTCAATCGGATCATTGGTCGACGAAACCCCGCCCGCTCCGCTCGGGAGCGAACATCGTATATTCCACGTATGATTCATAGAAAATGATATTTTTCACTCTTCCATTACCCACCCTCCACTTTGCAAGGGAAGGTACCTCGTATTCGAGGCGAAGGGGTCTTCCAGATCAGAGCCTCAAACCGAAAACGCCCTCAATCTCCCCATTTTTTTTCAAGAGGAGGCGGTAAATATCAAAATCGAGCTTTTTCATCCAATGTGAGCTTTTTCTTGATACTACGTGCGCCGCGTCGGGTAAGTGAATCTGCTCGATCTTTCGTCTCGATAATCTGCCGCGCAATATCATCAATCACCGTATCAGTCGACGCTTCAACACTCTCACTCGTTTCTTCTGCACGAAAGAGTTTCTGTTTCGGCACATCCACCATGACTTCGACACGAAACTTCCCCTGCTTATTTCGGTCTACCTCTACTTCCAGTTTCGACGAAGCAAGCACAAGCTTCTCAATACGAAGCAGTCGCTTTGCTACATATTGCATCGTCTTCCCATCCAATTCCACCCCCTGAAACAGAAATCGCGTCTTCATAGGTCAGATATTACGGGATTATTTTCCTCCTTGAGGATACAGTATAGCATACAATCGAGGGCGAGACTCTCAAAATCCGACCATCTGCACTTCTTCTTGGAGGCGGACATTCGCCTCGGTACGAACGCGCTGCTTGATGAGACTCGTAAGGATGAGGATACTCTCAGCCGTCGCCGTGCCCGTATTGATGATATAGTTTGGATGGATATCACTCACTTTGGCGCCACCCACTTCCTTACCACGCAGTCCCACATGATCAATTACCCATCCGGCAGGAAGTTTGTCATCCTTGACAGGCATACCTGTATCGAGTTCGAATTCTTTGCGAAGCGCTGCATTCGAAACAACAGGATTCATAAAGAATGACCCGGCACACAAGAGACGCTGTGGATGTTTTGTCTCACGCGTTGCAATAGTTTCGCGGATAATTTTCTCCAAATCATCCGGACGCTGTCCGGGAGTAAACGAAAATGTTGCCGACAAGACAATGAGCTCCGGATGCTTCTTGAAGGTACTCATCCGATAAGAAAATTCGCAGGCATCTTTCGAATATTCCCGTATGTCCAATGTGTTGCGGTCGAGTGCTCGAACGGATACCACAGCCGAGGCGGTCTCTGCGCCAAAGGCACCGGCATTGCCACGAATGGCACCGCCGATTGTCCCGGGTATGCCTGCGAGTCGCTCGATACCACCATAGCCATGATCTTTGGCAGATTCCACCACCGTATGCAGCGTCACACCTGCACCAATACGAAGTCGTCCCGCGCCATCATCAGCCAATTCACCGATCTCAATCTTTATCACGAGCCCCTCCCATCCACTATCCGAAAAGAGCACATTGCTCCCACCTCCCAAAACAAAAACGGGCGTTTGTTTCTCCTTCGCCCAGCGAAGCGACTCAGTCACCTCTTCCTCGGTCTTTGCTTCAACGAAATATCGCGCCTTTCCCCCAACACGAAAGGTCGTAAGTGGGTGCAAATCGATGTATTCTTGTACGGTAATCATAGGAGTAAAATTGTAAAACTCAGAATATATTAAGGGGGAAGGTTGCCATTTTAAATCATGCGCCATCCCCCAAAGGGAATATTTACGAAAGAATACCCTTGCCGACTCGCCACACATCCCCCGCACCAAGGGTGACCACGAGATCATCTTTTCCGAGAGAATCTCGAAGCGCCTCTATTGCTTCCTCGATGGTTGGGATATTCACTGCCTGATTGTGGCGATATCGATTCATTAGGGCGACGAGTTCCGCCGACGACACGCCACCTGCCACTTCACGGGCGCTCCCATAAATATCGAGCACGATCACGCGATCTGCTGCGTCAAAGCTCTGTGCAAAATCTTCAAGCAACGCTTTGGTTCTCGAGAAGGTATGCGGATGAAAAACTGCGACAATATTTCGCTCGGGAAAAAGCTCACGAAATGCGGAAAGTGTCGCGCGAATTTCTTCGGGATGATGCGCGTAGTCATCATATACCAAAGCACCCTGATATTCCCCCACGTGCTCAAATCGTCGCGCCGTTCCAAAGAAATGCTCCATGCCTCGACGAATTTCTTCGATATCGAATTTGAGCGCAAGAAGCAGTGTCACAACTGCAGCGGCATTTTGTGCGTTGTGTTTCCCTGCGAGACGAAGTCGAAAACATCCAAGGTCGCGCTCTCCTTCGAAGAGACGGAATTGCTGGTGAAAGGGTCCTTCGCGAAGCGGTTCGTAGTCAACAATACGAATATCATTTTCCGGAAGGAAGCCATACGAACGTTTCTGCGCACGCGAAGATTTCGCGACATCGAGGACAGCTGCGCTGTCCCCCCAAAACACAAGAAAACCATGCGACGGAATACGACGAAGCAGGGCGCGGAACGTCTCAACATAAGACGCCACATCTGGGAAAAAATCAGGATGATCCCAGTCGAGACTCGTCAAAATCACGCTCCAAGGCTCGTAGTGTCGGAACTTATTCTGATATTCATCTGCCTCGAGCACGAAGTACTCTCCTCCCCCGAGAAGCGCATTGCCACCCCAGCTCGCGATAGCGCTCCCGACAAGCGAGAGCGGATCGGCGTGCACCGCCTTGAGTGTCTCGGCAAGCAGCGCGCTCGTGGTCGTCTTCCCATGCGTGCCAGAAACGAGTATCGAGAGACGCTCTCGTGTAAGTTCACCAACTGCTTCCGGATAACTCATCACGTGCATACCCGATGCCTTACTGCGGGCCACAGCAGCTGCAAGTTCCGCATTGCCCTCTGGCGTATACGCCGTCGAATAGATAATGAAATCGGCATCATGAGGGATATTGTCCGGAGAAAACCCCTCGGAAAAACGAATACCACGCCGACGAAGCACTTCATCGGTAAAGAAATGCTCGCTTGTATCAGAGCCACCGACGAGTAAACCGCGCCCAACGAGAATTTCTGCAAGCGCCGCCATACCAGCACCCTTTATGCCAATCATGTGCACTCGTTTCGCATCAGCAAAAGATTTCGGTGTCATAGTAGAGAAGGCAAGAATCAGCTAGGCGCGAGTCATCCACCGTTGAAATATCGCTCGTATCCGATCAAAAATAGTTTGCTGTGTTTCCTTATCGCGGATAAGTGTCACCAGAGACTCGACAATTCTCACTGAAGCGTCTGCGTGATAAAACACTCGAAACGAGGACGCCATTTTTTCTCGAAGTGTGGCATCATCCATAAGCTCCTCTATTTTCCCAGCAAGGAGATTCTCTCCGAGATTATTTTCCTCAAGAACGAGTGCTCCACCCACTCGTGCAATCTCATAAGCATTCATGCGCTGTTCGTCATTGGCAGCCGACGGAAGTGGAATGAGTATTGCCGGCTTCCCGACCGCCGCAATTTCCGAAATCGTGTTGGCGCCTGCTCGCGAGACAACCAGATCGGCAAGAGCGAATGCATCGGAGAGTTCGCCAGTATCAAAGAAAGGCGCCATGTGCAACTTCCCTGCCATATCTCCAAGTGCATGCTCTTCAAGACGCTCGCGCGTTTCGTCGTGATTTGATTGTCCTGTTTGATGAATCACAAAGAATCGCTCAAGGAGACGCGGAAGTATGCGCACTATTGCTCGATTCATCGCCTGTGATCCCAGGCTCCCTCCGAGGATGAGGATCGTTTGTTTCCCTTGCGGACAACCGAAGCGCTCGCGAGCCCGGTCAACATTTCCCAAGAGCAACCCTTCTCGTATCGGATTCCCCGTAATTGCAACTCGTGCCGGTTCGAAGAACTTCGTCGCCGACGGATACGCAACCGCGATGCGATCGGCAAATTTCCCCATGATGCGATTGGCAACGCCGGGCATCGCATCGGAATCCTGTGTGAGAATCGGAATCCGATACACCCATGCCGCAAAGACAACCGGTACAGCCGCATAGGCACCCTTGGAGAAGACGGCATCCGGCATATGCACATACAGATAGTAGAGCGACTGAAAAAAGCCGGCAATATTTCTGAATACATCGCTCGCATTGCGAAGATCGAAATAGCGTCGCCACTTACCGCTCAATATACGAATCGAGGCAATGCCCGCCTCACTGATAATCTTTTTCTCAAGCTCGCCTGCCGGACCAAAATAGAGGAGTTCTGTATTCTCGCCGAGCTGTGCACGAAGTTCTTTGGCGACTGGAATAAGAGGGAAAATATGACCCCCTGTTCCTCCGCCCGCGAGTACGATGCGATATTTTTTGTTCATAGATTGGGACTAGTGTCCTTTTAGTGTAGAATCTTTCCCAATTCGTATCAAGATACCCATCGCTGCCATGAGGAATACTACCGAGGTACCACCATAGCTCACAAAAGGAAGCGGAATGCCCGTAAGCGGAATAAGTGCGGTTGCCGCCGCAATATTGATAAATGCCTGGAAGGTCACCCACGACACAATCCCCGCTGCTGCATAGCGCCCGAAATCATCTGGCGAGTGACGCGCAATGCGCAGCCCCTGCCACGCGATAAACACAAAGAGCGCGATCAAAAGAACTGAAACAAAAAACCCCCATTCTTCAGAGAAAATAGCAAAGATAGAGTCCGTCACCGGCTCAGGAAGATAATTGAATTTTTGTTGGCTATAGCCAAGTCCAAGCCCGAAGAGTCCGCCACTTCCAATAGCGATAAGTGCCTGACTCACCTGGTACCCCGCTCCCTTGGGATCGAAGTCGGGATTCATAAAGACCAAGAAACGCTGAAGCCGATAGGGTGCCACCTTGATGAGTATGGCAAGCATCGCCATGCCAGCAAGAAAAAGCCCGAGGAGATGAGATATTTTTGCCCCCGCAACAAAGTAAACCGAAACCGCAATGAGGAAAATGAGTCCAAATGTCCCCGTGTCCGGTTGTTTCATAATCAGAAAGCCGAGTATCCCCAAAACGACGAGAAACGGTACCAAATCCTCGATAAAGTCTCCCACCATCTTGCGATTTTTGCGTGAAAACCACGCTGCGAGATAAAGCACAAATGAAAATTTCGCCATCTCCGACGGCTGAAAAGAAAATGGCCCGATAGAAAGCCACCGACTCGCGCCATAGACACGATCTCCGATACCGGGAATAAGAACGGCGACGAGCGCAAGAATCGTCACAACAAAAAGCGGAAAGGCGAGCTTGCGCCACAGATGATAGTCGACATACTGAAAGACAAAAAGCGCCAAAAGCCCGACGCTAACGCCAATGAGTTGTCGCTTCAAAAAGAAATAGTCATCACCAAAGCGTGTCTCGCCATAGAAGACGCCTGCACTCGCGATAGTCACCAGCCCAATCACAACGAGTGCGAGCACCGAAAAGAGCAGGCTTCGATTGTGAAACGATAATGATGAAGAAGATGAGGTCGATCGCACAGTATTTGTATATTTGAAAGCAAAGAATAGTCGGTCTTAGAGTCTGTCAAAGAAGTATCAAAAAATCGTACTTCTCGAACTATCTTTCAGAAAAACAGACTTTCTTAACAGGCTCTTATGTTTTCAGTGGACGGATAGCATGTTCCTCACGCCACCGCTCGATGTCGGCATGATTGCCAGAAAGCAATGCTTCCGGCACGCTCCACTCATTGAAACGCTCTGGCTTGGTATACTGCGGATGCTCGATATAGCCTGGTTCGCGATGCGACTCCGTATCAGCACTCGTCTCATTGCCGAGAACACCCGGCACGAGTCGCGCTATCGCATCAATGACGACGAGCGCCGGTAGTTCGCCACCTGTAAGCACAAAGTCGCCGATTGAAAGCTCCTCATCCGCCACATGCTCTGCAACGCGCTCATCGACACCCTCATAGCGCCCGCAGATAAAAACGAGTTGGTCGTAGGTCGACAGTCGCCGCGCATCTTCTTGTCGAAAGGTCTTCCCTTTCGCTGAGAGAAGTATGATGCGACGCGAAGCCGTAGGATTCTCTACTTTCAAAGACTCAACCGCTTTCCAAATTGGCTCCACCTTCATCACCATACCCGCTCCGCCACCATAGGGCGTATCGTCGGTTTTGTGATGCTTATCGGTCGCAAAGTCGCGAATATTGTGCGCCACAATCGAGATATGCCCCGCCGTTTGCGCGCGCTTCAAAATAGACTCGCCCAAATAGGAGTCAAATATCTTCGGAAAAATAGTCAGAATATCGAAACGCATAGTATTCATCATATCACGCCACCCAAACAGAAAAAAGAGCTCGTCTGTGAGTACAAAAAAAGAGAGCACACATGGAATGTGCTCTCAGTGAGTTTTATTTAGTTTTATTGAAGTACTAGTAGCGGCGGCGACACGGATACGGATTGCCGTACCGATCGTATCCGCAGTGGTCATTACGGCGATACCTCCCATATCCATCACGGTATCGATTGTGGTGATACCGCTGGTAGTGAGGAGGAGGCGGACGGCGATAGTGGTAATCCCGATGATTATCATTCGCGCTATCCATTATGACTGCACCGGCAATTGCCCCAACAGCTGCACCGCCGAGTACGCGGTCTCGGTCATCGCAGCCGGCAATGATGAGAATGGAGGCTATCGCGAGAACAGACAATGAGAACTTTGAGAGCTTCATGAAAAACTCCTTCCCTCTTGTGAGGGGATTGGTGGAAAAGGTACTGCAACCTGCCCATACTTTGTATCATAGAAATAAAATTTTGTCTAGAGCCTGACTTTCATGTATTGCCGGCTATTTCTCTCCCCTCGTCGACACTACTCAGGTTTGCACGTTCCAATTTTTCGGATATACCCAAAACAAATATCTCCATGCATAGGCGCACTTCCTACGAGCAGTGCCGTTCGACTCGTTTGAGTTGGAGAGGGTCGTTGATACCGAGGGCTTCGCGAGGGTCTTGTACGGCGAGGGCGACGACGCGCTCACCACCTTCACAAGCAATGCGAACAAGGTCGGTCAGATAGTATTCCCGAGCGACATTGTTACGGGAAAGCTCCCCGATATGCGAGCGGAGCCAGTGTGCGTCGAAGGAATAGTAGCTGGTATTGAGCTCGCGCAAACTACGCTCTTCTTCAGAGGCATCTTTCCATTCAACGATGCTTGCCACATCACCCGCCTCATCTCGTCGTATCCGACCATAGTGCAAAAAGGTCGCATTCTCCCCATCGAAGTCAGGCACCATGACTGTTGCGAGAGCGACGCATGCCTTTTCCCTCATCTGAAACGCCATAAGACGCTCAATAGTCTCGCGGCTAATAAGCGGGTGATCCCCAGGAACAACGACGATGCTCTCACAGTCCTCATCCGAAATCGCCTCCATCGCAGCATGCACGGCATCCCCTGTTCCAAGTGGCTCAACCTGCCTCGCATAGCGATATCCCTCGCCAAGCGCGCGCCGGACATCATCACCTCGGTAGCCAACAACCACCACGGGTCTCGGGAAAATCGGCAGAAGCGCATCGAGGAGCCGTTGAATAATCGACACACCGTTTACTGGGTGTAGCACCTTCGGCATCTCCGACTGCATCCGCGTCCCCTTCCCACCAGCAAGAATAATGAGTTGATTCATGCTCCCATCCTACCCCGATTCTTTGGTTTTATTCAAGAGAGAGCTCATCATAAAAAAATCCCCCAAGAACCGAAGTTCGTGGGGATAGAGATACTAAGCCAGATGTTCGCGAGTCAGTTCCAGCAACCATTTCGATTGCAGCGCTGAATGACACACGCATCGTGTATATAGGGGTCATACTGAAACGATTGGCAGGACTCGAGAACTCGCTCAAGGACCTCGTACTCCCGAGCATCCTTGTCCAAAGGAGTAACGCAACCACTCAGAAACAATGCGATAACCAGTACCGAAAAAAGAGCAACAATGAATATTGGACGGACAGACATGCTATATCTCCTCGGATTTGAGAAACTGCAGCGTAAGGTACTCAACTGACCCTTATAGTATATGCACAATTTTGAATATTTGTCAAGATATACCAAGGAACGTTTGTATTGACATAAATATAATAGATGTGTTTCAATAGGAAATGCACATTAACAACTACTCAAAACACACAAGGTGAAGCCGTGAAGAGGATACGAGGAGTCATTCTGGTAGCAGTTGCCATTCTTGTCCTTTTTTCTGAAACATTTCCCGCTATTGCCTCCGCAAGAGAGGCTCGCCTCGTCTTCGATCCAAATAGGCACACGCTCACATATTTCTCCGCAACGGGAGCTCGCAAAGTCTATCGGGCAACCGGTGGCGCAGACTGGTGCCCAGATATCAAGCGCCCCTGCAAGACACCTGCCGGCACCTATCGCATCGGCATAAAATACGGCCCCAAGTACCGCTCGAAGACCTATCCCCTCGCCTGCTATCAACCCTGCAAAAATGGCGCATGCAAACCGAAGCCGGCTTGCGGAGCAGCAATGCCTCATTTCATGAAATTCGCCGGAAAACGTTTCGGTATTCATGCGGGAACTGTCTCACGAAACAATTCTCACGGGTGCATTCACGTCCCATCCTCGGTCGCTCGTTTTCTCTCAGACACCCTTCCTATCGGGACACTGGTCACCGTGCTCCCCTATATTCACCGATAGGAAAAGATACTATCCATCCTCAACAACAAACGACCCTCCAAACATGGATTCGGGTCGTTTTTTTGCGAGAATATTTAACCAAGATTTAATGACTCTCCAGAACAGTGTGTTCATCAGAATGAGAAGGGGGAGATTGCGCAGAGGGCGATTTCGCACTATTAGCGTCGTTATCTTTCACAGAGGAATCTTCTTTGGAAAAATGCTCTTGAGATTTCCCTTCTTGAGTATCGTCGTCCAGATGTGACGCCGTATCATGACTCGAAAGAGGAGTCTTCTCGTCTGATAGAGATATTTCTTCTGAAGCAGACTCGTCATCACAGACTTCGCCCGGAGAAGATTCTCCTTGATCACCCGCCTTCTCGAGAGAATCTCCACTATCATGAGATTCATTATGTTCCTTGTCTTTCTCTTTATCTCCTCCCTCTTTTTCTGATTCCTCTCGAGACTTTTTCTTTTCTGATATATGAGAAAACGTCTTTCGAAGGACATCACTTCGCCACGTATCATTATTCGGATGAAATGCTCTTGCCTCGAAATCGACTTGCTTCCCCTCTGGAATTTTTATGCACTTTCCATCAAAAAGAGAACCATTTGTGCGCGGATCACCGTCATCCGAAAATTTATAGTAAATATTCGCCGAGGTAAGTGACGAAGAGAGACGAATGCAATTGCGCTTCTCCTCTATGTGAATATCCGGCATCCACTCGCCCGTCCCGATGTTATTAGACCGGAGCTGATCATTATCGCTAAAAGCCGCATTGGTAGAAAATGAAAATGCCAAAGCCGGACTCAAAAATACCGCAACCAGAAACCCAAGCCGTTTCGTCCAGGGAGAGAAAATCGTCGCTGACGGCGCGACATAGACCAATTTGAAATCGGGTACCCGCTTGCGAAACCGCCACACCCGAGGGCGTTGCTTCTGTGCGATGACGCTGTCAATAGTTCGTTTCATAGTCGACGCTTTCTTTTATTTAGATAATGCGACGAGCTTTGCTGGAAGATACTGGAGCAACTTGAACAATTGGCTCTGAAGTTGATTTTGCATGAGGAGATGTCGAGGGAGACTGCAATACGGGAGTCAATTTCTTTTCACGCTTCCGATAGATATACGCCGCGAACTCTCGTCGCAAATTGAGAATCTCATCGAAGACAATAAGAAGCGAGGGCAGGAGAATGAGAAGCACAAATCCAACTGGACGCTTCGCAAATGAAACCGGGTAGCCGAGATACGGCACATGAAAAACAACTTTTCCAAGCACCTGAGACTCTGCAATCACTGAATCCTCAGATTCATTGGCATCACCCTTGGTCTGATAATGAGCCTCCCCCAAATCAACAGTCTCCTTGACAATACGATGCGTAATCGGCGTCCCTCCACCAATTGGCTGCCACGTCACAATATCACCGATGCGGTAGGCCGGCTTCGGATGAATCAAGATAACACTCCCTGTAAGAATCGCCGGTTCCATCGAGCCGGACTGCACAACAAATACCCGATGCGCCCCAAATATCGGCAGAAGCGAACCAACCACCAATATCCCCACACCGACCAAGGCAAAGAGCGTCGTATTGAGCACAATAGAAGCGAGAGACTCGAGAAATTTCATAAGGCGCGTTCAAGTATTTCTCTCGATCACCCCTCGCAAAAGAGAGTGGTGATTCGAGAAATACTCGAGTTAGAAACCTGTATTCAAGTCAGCTGGCCAAGCCGTCGCACCATCTTGCCGAGCCTGCACCTTCACGCTCGCATTGTAGGTCTTGCCCTGATACTTATCCCCCGTAGAAGAATCGAGTTTCACCGTCAGCTGAAATTGTGCCTTTCCACCAGCGGGAACAGTATAATTACTGGCATCAGAAGCATTACCACTATCATAAAAATAGCCCGTAAAGCCTACGCCGTCATAAATCGTCTGCCACCCTCCATTGTAGCGTTCGATCTTTACTACCTTCATAAGAGTATTATCTGGAGCAGAGACACTCCCATCCCATTCGCCAAAAGCAGCTCCTCTCAACTGAACACCAGTTGCGGAATTATTTTGCACATCAAAATTTACCAAAGCCGTTCCATTTGGCAAGATATTCGTCACCGAAAATGTAAACGGGTCAGTCGTATTCTGATTTCTCAAATCAATACTCAGTGTTCCTGTTGCTAAAGTGCCAGGCGCCGAATCCGTCGTACTAAAATACGAATACGTTCCACCTCCAATGATAGCGATTGCTGCTATTAATATGAAAGCACTGCGAAGTATACCAATCATAAATATTTTTGTTATTTTTTAAAACTTCATTTCCCCTCTCTCTGATTTTCCAAAAACACACCTAGTTATCCGTAGGAGCAACCGACTCCGCAACGAAGATTTCATCCCAGGTGCATTCCTGATTTTGTGCACCATTGTCAGCCTCATCATCAAGCTGTGCTCGCTGTTGGACGACTTGTGTCCAGTTGGCTGGCACAGTGGCGAAGGGAGGATTCCCCGTCAATTCCACGCGCTCCACCGATCCAGCAATGTCTGTCAATTTCCCCTCATACACCGTCCGCTCTCGCTCATTGCCGCCAGCATATCCGGTCGTCATGGTGAGATTGGTAAGCGGACATGCCGATCCTTGCAAATTATCAGCGTACATATACAAGCGAACTGGCACGGTGCTCTTATTCCACACAGCACCACGAGCCCATTCGGTGTATTGCCCTGGCACGAGATTGCTCGTCGCAATCGGCTTTGCCATAACGCCCTGACCAGCCTCACCTTTCGCATCGATTTCCACAGTAGCGGTGCTAATCGTGTTTCCATCAATGGAATCAGTTGCTGAAAAGAAAGAGTAGGTCGCGCCACCCGACACCGAAACTGCTGCCAGAATAATCACCAGACTCTTCATGATATTTTTCATAGATCACCACATTCCATTATTCCGATTTAGTATTCAGTCATCCCTCGACCACTCCCCCTTTGAAATGACTTCTTTCCCACATTTGCATGGGAAGGAAGAATGAAGATATCTTCCTCACTCTCACCTTCTCGCACAAAAAGAAAAGCACTGCGCAAACACAGTGCTCTTGTCTCTATGTTGAGAATACATCAACCAAACAGAAGCGACACCGTCGATCCAAGATCGACATGTCCCATAACCCGTTAACAACAACCCTCGCACATCAAGCAACATCATACCGTTTCTTTTCTTTTTCTTTGAAGTCTTCCGATATTCAGTCCGCAGCAATTCTGCAAAACGCTCTCATCTGAAGTCGATTTTACTCTATTGTACCGCGAGCCATCGTCATGTCAAGAAGCGACAAAATCCACACGCTCTTCTGCATCAAAAACAAACCAGCTACAATTATCTCGGTTGGAGATACAAATCACCACAGCAAAAAAATTTACTGTAAATTCACCCCACGAGTAAAATCCAAAACACTCAAAAAAACAGCCCTTCTGCTCAATGAAAAGCAGAAGGGCAACGAAATTCCACGCGCTAGTGGAACACAGAGAACATTTTTTACTCGGCAAACGTATCTTCCAAAGATTCTCGAGGGAAAATTTTCACATACTGACCATCCGAAAGTATCTGAAACACCTTGGTAGGGATGACAACATCGAGATCCAATGGGAATTCCGGAAGCCCTGGTCTGGTAAAGAGGAGGAATGCTCGCGAATATCTCCACATAATATCGCTGTTTGCAAGGATATTCGTCAGGCGACACGGAGACGAGATAAACCGGTCAAGAGTGCTCGCAGCAACACCGTTCAGATTTGCTACCAGTCCCATATCACGAAAGAACCGCGCAAGCACCCTGTCATGGCAAGACAGACTCTGATCATCGATAAAAACAAATACCGATTTTTCATCCCGACTGACACGACGAGAAGGCGACAATGCCGCCGAAACGTACTGAAGGGAAGAATTAACATGCGCACACATTTGATAGTATCCTTTGCCACGGAATTTTCCGTGGCGGTTGTGATTTGCAAAGAACAGACTTGTAGTCATTCGTCAACTCACGAAGAAGTCGCGAAAGTGTATGAGATGACCCTTCTCCCCTCTTGCCTCACGGGGTGATCTGGCGTCAATCCCGTTTTCCCCTGCCTCATCTCGGAGGAGTCGATGAGCATGAAGTCTTCGTCTGAGTTGCCGGTGATTTCTCCGGCAAGCACAAACATTTTCCAGGGGATCGTGATGATGGCTGGATTCCCGAGCACTTCCATGTCAATATCTAGCTTGTCTCGAGGGAGAAAAACCGCCGCCACCTGACAAGACGAGAGGCACTCTCGAGACTGAAGAAACCTCAGGAACATGCCCATGCTCGCCGTATTATTCGTACAGAGATGGAGTCCGCCATCGTCCGGCGAGTCTACTCCCAAGAATCTGGCGATTCGAGGCAAAATATTCGGCTGCAACAAGATACCTTCTTCGATGTAGAGAGCAGCTCGACGGCGTCTCCTACAGCTTCGCACTGACGCTGGTCGCTTCGTTTCAGCTTCGAGTGTCATGGTTTCTTCCCTCCAGCTTCTCATTGGGGAAATTCCCACCGTAGAATACTGTTTTACTATCATATTGTCAAGACCATCTACTGTTCTTTCTCTGACAATAAAAATCTGCCCCACCAAAATGAAATGGCAAGGCAGAAAACGAATCCGCACGCTGGCGGAAAAAAGAAGTGCTACGGTACGCGGTTGTCCTTTTGGGTTATATCGCGGCACCCCACCCATCTGGCTTTGCTAGGCTTTCCCAATCGACGAGATGCGAGTGTTTATCCGTCCTCTTGGCATGATTCGAAGGCAAAGAAGTCGGCTTGGGGTCACTCTCTGCCACTAACCCCGTAGAGGACTCGCAATGAACGAATGCTCTGAAAGAAGAGAGAAATCCGAAAACATCCCATCGAAATGAAGCTCTTCGAAGCGCGTCTCTTTCAGCGGGAAGGAAAAGCATTTTCTCCTTCGAGAAGAAAACAACCGAATACTGCCTCTCCGCATCCTGAGATGCTTGCCCTTCAGCGAAGGCGAGCAGAGCGCTCATGCCAAAATACGACATATCGGCAAGTGTGTCATCATCGGTAAGACAAAGCTCTTTCCTGAGAAATACCTGAGCACGACGAACGGCGGAATCCAGATGCGCGCCACGCCAACCTTCAAAGTACATGTATACCGTCCTTTTGGTCGGCTTGCTTTCCACTACCGCATTCATAGTCAACCTCCTTTCGGTTGATATTTGGGGAAATTCCCATTCACAGGCTATTCCCCACAAAGCATGTTGTCAAGAATATTTGGCAGAAACACCTCACCAAACAAAAAACGCTCGACAAAAAACCACCTGCGAAAAGTGTGCTGGTGGCTAAATTTGAATTCACATTTTGTTGAGTGTAGCTTCGTTCTCTCAGCTACATAAAGAACGCTCTTCTCATTACATCTTGAACACAAATACCTTGTGACGCAACAGGATGACTAGGCTGCCGATACGCGGCAACCGGAAACACCTGCTGATAATTCCGCTTCGAATACAAATGAAACGCCTTAATCGGAATAGTCGGGTGGAGCACGGGGAACGGATTTGGTGGAGGGTTGGGAAAGAACAGACAGAAAACAAGGGAATAATCTCCGGCACATTCTCGCAAATGCCTTTTCAGAGATTCAATACCTCTCCCAGAGGCAAAGTCAAAATAAACAACATCGCGAGTATATGGAATACCATCTTTCAGTACCACCAACCCTTCTCGCACAAGGAACGGGCGAAGCCAAAGATTCTCCCACGGTACCGGGGAGTACACTACGCCTCCGAAATCGCATAGCAATATCGGCTTCGCATCAATAGACAGATACGAGAGATCCCTATATGACAAATTGTTCATGCAACACCTCCACTTTGCACAGAAGAACTCATCGTACCGATACCGGTACGGACGATACCGCCCAACTCTATGCCTGAAGCCGCTGAGAGTCAATACCGAAAAAGAAAACAGGAGCAACTTCAACAATGATGAAAGTTGCTCCTACTTATTTGTGTTATCGAAATCTGCCCATCCGATCAAGCATGTCGATGCATGTTCAATCGAATCCGAATCGGTTCCCAGCACCAATAATTCCCGCCTTCTCGTCGAGTCCACGAGGCGGAAACCACGGAAAACCTCCATCGCCCATTTAGAAGTCGCTCATTCGTCATGACAGCCCAGGGGAGATTCGAATTTCCCAGCATTCCAAACTTCTCGTGACTATAGACTGGCCGAGGAACAAGGACAATAATGCAGCATGGCTCCGCACCAAACCTTCTTAGGAAAGCCTCCCGCTCAAAAATGCCTGTCAAGTCATTGGCCTCTAGAGGATAGAAACTCAGTGATGAAGATAAATCCACTCCTGTAGACAGAGTGGCATCGCCACACACTTCCCCGATATTCGCTCTGGCAAACCGTGTCAATGCAATGGCAATACGCCAAGAAACCGGGCGACTCTCCCACTTCCAAAGGGCAACCAGCACTCGCATAATCCTATGATTAGGACTGCCTAACGACGACAACATAATCATCCCCTCAAGAAATTTCTGGAGCGAAGGGACTGAAACAACTTCGTACGAATGTCCTCCGCGTACCACGAAAACAATTTTAACACCCCAAGAGACATTGACCAGAGATTTCCATATCGACATCCTCGAATCGTATTCAGGCACTTTCCTTGTGAAATGAAATTCAGGAGATTCTCCAGCAAAAGCGCATGATGCGCCTGAGCGACAATGTAGACCATCGTCTTTTCGACACATTCGTATCGTTGCATATATCTCCAAAGCGCGCGAACACTTGCCGCGTCACAAGTTAAGAAGGAATTATCAATGTGGATACAGCTCTCGGGCACCTGTTCATGCAGAAGCCATTGCTTCATAAGATCGCAGACCAATACGGATTCCCCTTGACCATTACGACGCCCACCTCCAGACAGAAAAACAGAAAACCCCTTCAAATCCCGTATGCACTGAGGACGAGTACATTCCCAATAGACTGCAACCACCTCCTCAAGCCGCTTCAGCAAATCCTTACAGAGTGTACCGTCATCAAGAACTTCTGGATTGCCACATAGGGATCCATTGCTCCCGGACACAAAAACGACAACTCGATTGACATAAGACATGTTTAAATCTCCCAAAGTTTTGCATTTTTAAGAAAACTCCCCTCCTCACAACTTCTCGTCAGAGAGTACTGTCAAATCAAGGAAGGTGCCACTATAAAACTACATCATTTCATACATTTTGTCAATAGTGACAAACAAAAAGCTTGGATACACGCTGATTATCCAAGCTTTACTAAAAGAGCACAATGGGAACTCTCCACACTCTTCCATGCCCAGTTAATTAGAAGGCGACAGGAAGATGATTCTTATCACGCAGCATCTCGCCTCTTCTGGAAATATGAAATTTCAACTCTCGCGCTGGCATCAAAGAGTGGTAATGAGGAGCAGGGCATGTCACCGATTCAGGATGATTGACATCCTGAGTGCATCTCCGTTGCAGAGAGCATCCCGAGCAAAGACCAATCTGCGCGATATATTGAGGAACGCACACTGCCCACGCTGAGGAAATTTCCATATCGCGCAAGCTAGATGCTATGGCCGACGATGTCTCCCTCGACGTATCTTTCGGAAGGATGAGGAGAAGAATTCCGTTTGGCGATTGTCCTTTGACAATCTGGTAGAATATACTGCCTGCCACGTAGTCCTTATAGTAGTCTATACGAAAATCTACGGTATCTGTCTCCACTCCAGATATGGCAAGCCTTGATGTGTGAATGTACTGAGACAAACGCCTTATTTCATTATCACTCACAGATTCCCCAACTCTCTTATTTCCTTCTTTAAGCAAGTACACTGTCACCAGCACTTGTTCCCGATGATACCTTGCATTTCCCGCACTTTGTTCTGCACGAATAGGAGTCATTATGTCACCTCTGTGATGTGAAGTTTCAATGTAGCAAAAAAGCAAATGGGCACTATATAGACCACATTGATTATTGTTAAAGAAGATTTCCTTGCGTTTCATTTCAATACTAATTCATTAGTAGTTGAATGCGCGCAAATGACACTCGCATAGTACACTGTCGTGTATAATTTGTCAATATTTATAAACTTTTTCTAGAAGAATACGATATTTTGAAAAAAATCATTAAAGTATCCGCAAGAGTACGCTATACTGGAGATGCATTTCTTCCTCTTCTTTCATGCATCACTCGTCTCACGCTATGAAACCATGCTTCCCAGAAAGCGACTACACGCTCTCAAATGATTCTTTTGAATCGCACCTCAATGCAATCGGCAATGGGTACCTCAAGGCACGGGGATGTTTCCTGACAAGTTACCGCCCTTCTTCGGATGACGGGCTCTTCTTCTTTATTCGCGACACAGATTCGGAACAGCGCTGGTCAGCAACGCCAGCGCCCGTCTTCACTCGCCCTGAGGCATTTCGGATGGATATCAGCAAACGATCGGCACATATCGAGCGAAGCGACAACTCAATAGACACAGCACTTGACATCCTCGTGCCCGAAACCGGCGACTTCGAGCTTCGGCGACTCACCCTGACCAATCGTAGCGATACTGTTCGTCGACTCGAAGTGACCAGCTCAGTCGATATCATTCTCCTCTTCGACCGTTTACGCGACTCTCTGCATCAAACATTTAGCAATATGTTTATCGGTGCAGAATTTTCTCGAGAGTGGACTGCCCTCCTTTATCACCGCCGATTCTTCGATGACCCCCAGCACTTTCCCTTCTTCATGCACCGGATATTTCTCGACAGACCAGGCGAATTTCTCGGCTTCGAAACAGATCGAGAAGCCTTCATCGGGCGCGGACAACCTTTCGGACGCCCACTTGCACTCGATCGCCCACTCAAAAACACTGCTGGCTATATCCTCGACCCACTTGCCAATCTCCGCGCCGCAATTACCCTCGAACCAGGAAAAAGCTCCTCGATTTTCTTTTCAAACTCCGCTCATTTCTCTCCCGAACAACCAGCGAGCTTGGCAAATAGATTTCCAGATATCGACTCAGTTCAAGCATTTTTCCTCTCTGAGTTCGAACAAGACAATGTTTCTCGAAAAGAAATCCCCTGCAATAGCGATATCGTAGCCCCAGTCACGAAAATCATTACACCTCCAGCACCTCTTTCCCCCTTTGATACGAATGCGCTCCTCTTTTGGAATGGATTTGGCGGATTTGATCCAGAAACACACGACTACCGAATGCGTATCTGCCCAGAAAAGCTCCCGCCACAGCCCTGGGCAAATTTCCTTGCCAATCCCGACTTCGGCATGATGACCACCGAAAACGCCCTCGGCACAACGTGGTTCAAGGACAGTAAACACGGACGACTCACTCCTTGGAACAATAATCCAGTAAGTGATCCGCCGGCGGAAATTCTCTTCGTTCGCCAGACAGACTCTCGCGAAACATGGTCACTCACACCCGCTCCACTTCCTGCTTCATCCGAATATCATGTGACACACGGGAGAGGGTTCACCAAATATGAAGGCGGGCGTGGCAAGCTTCGACACACACTCACCGCTTCGGTACACCCCACACTCGCCCTCAAGTATCTTGCTGTTGAGTTTGAAAATCGCGAAGCGAAGCCGACTGATTTTGACCTCATATTCTTCATGGATACTCCGACAGAAGCATTTTCCGAAACCGTACCCCGCCAATACTCGCCACGTTTTCTTTCGGAAGAAAATGCCTTCCTTCTTGATCCATCCACATTTGTCCCATTTCCAGACAAAGAATCCATCCCCTTCTTTGCTGCTATCACTGCCGACAGGCCTCTTCAACTCATTACATGCAGCAAAGAGCAATTCTTTGGCATTTCCGGATCACTCTCCGCACCAAAAAACATTTCCGAAATAGATGAGAAAATTAACCCGAAATCCGCAGCTGATACCTGCATCGTCGTGCAAGTGCACTTCTCACTCGGTCCCCATGAAAAGCAGTGCACTACCATTGCCGTCTGTGCCGGAACAACTGAACAAGACGTGCGAGAACTCCTCCTAGTAGCAAGGAAGGAAATAGAACACCAGCAACCATTTTCACTCGAGAGCGTTCGCCATTACTGGAAACGCGACGATACACTCCCAACACTTTCGACACCGGATGACTCACTCAATATACTTTTTAATACCTGGCTCCCCTATCAGGCACTCGTGTCGCGCCTCTGGGCAAAAATGGGTTTTTACCAACCCGGAGGCGCCTTTGGGTTTCGCGACCAACTGCAAGATGCGCTCGCTCTCTGGTATATCGATCCAGCATTAACCAAGCAACACATCCTCAAATCAGCCGCTCAACAATTCGAAGACGGCAATGTCCGCGCGTGGTGGTCTCCAAACTCGGGCTATGGTGTCAAGAACGCTACATCGGATCATCCACTCTGGCTCGCCTGGGTGACCGCAGAATACATCCGCCTCTCTGGAGAAACAGATTTCCTCAATGAGGAAACTTGCTTTCTCTCAGATGACCACGATGCAGAAACACAATTTGACGTCAAACGACACAAACCATCTCTCGTCTCCGCATCACTCCTCGAACACTGTCTGAAATCTATCGAATATGTCTCTGTGTTTGGCGTGCACGGACTTCCTCTTATACGAGGTGGCGACTGGAATGATGGCTTCAACCGCATCGGAAACGAAGGGGAAGGCGAAAGCGTCTGGCTCGGTTTCTTCCTCTTCTCTGTACTCGAGATGTTCATTGCAATACTCTCCGCACGAGGTGACAGCGATCGAGTCGCCATCTACCACAAACGAGCAATCACGCTCAAGAAAAATCTCAACACTCACGGCTGGGGTGGACACTGGTTCCTTCGCGCCTTTTACGATGATGGGACTCCACTGGGTGCGGAGAGCAATCACGAGTGTCGCATTGATGCTATCGCACAGAGTTGGTCTGTCATCTCTGATGCCGGAGAACACGAGAAATCAAAAGAAGCCATGGAAAATCTCTTGCACTTCCTCTACGATCCGGAATCAAAAATCCTCAGACTCCTTGATCCCCCGTTCAACGATCTCTCCAAGAAAAATCCCGGCTATATCAAAGACTACCCGCCTGGTATTCGCGAAAACGGCTCGCAGTACAATCATGCGGTATTTTGGGCAGCAGAAGCATTCGCCAAACTCGGCAACGCCGATCGTGTATACAATCTCCTTGAATGCGCCAATCCGATTCACCGATCAGACTCAGAAAATGCTGCGCGCCTCTATGAAGTGGAGCCCTATGTCGTCGCCGCGGATATCTATTCCGCTGAGCATCGCGGTAAGGGCGGTTGGACATGGTATACTGCCTCTGCAGGACTAATGTATCGGACAATTATCGAGGCGCTCCTCGGCATTCATTTCAATGGAAATACTGTTTCCATGCGTCCCTGCCTACCCAAAACATGGACGCAGTGTTCAATCACGATTCCACGAGCATCCGGTTGCTACACTTTCACATTCACTGCCCGAGAGAATCACGCCAATGTTGTGCGAAGTATCACGCAAGACGGCGTGCCCCTCGATCATTCCCAATCGCACCACGCACTTCCAACTGACGGACAAGACCACCGATTCGACCTCTTCCTCGAATAAGACGCTATGTCTGAAATAAGCCCCCAGCTTCAACAAGAGAAAAACAGAAATCCAATCGATACTGACGCTGTCTGGATTGTCATTCCTGCGTACAATGAAGCGACTGTCATTGCGTCTGTTATCAAAGAAATCCGCCAAGCCGGATATGAAAATATCCTCGTCGTAGATGATGGAAGTACCGACCATACCTTCGATGTCGCCCGAAGTACCGGCATCGTCACTCTCCAGCACCGACTCAATCGCGGAAAAGGTGCCGCAACGAAAACCGGTATTGAAGCAGCAAAGTTGCTCGGTGCACATATCGTCGTCACTATGGATGGCGACGGCCAACACAATCCAGGAGACATCCACACCCTCATCGAACCCATCCGCAAGAGAAAAGCCGATGTCGTACTCGGTACTCGACTCAAACACCCCGAAGGCATGCCCTGGTATAAGCAAGTGCACAACACTATCGGCAATGCAATTGTCTGGTATCTCTACGGTCTCTGGGTATCCGACAGCCAATCCGGCTTCCGAGCCTATTCACGCCGCGCCATAGACCGAATCGACACACGGACGGATCGCTACGAATACGACAGCGAAGTCATCCGAGAAATAAAACGCCACAAACTTTCCTACAAAGAGGTCTCTATCGAAGTTCGCTACACCGAATACTCCATGGGGAAATTCCACAAACAAAGCCTTGCAAACGGCATAAAGACCGTCTTCCGTATGCTCTTTCATATGATAAAATAGTCTCTATGACAGTATTCTCCCTCCACTTCTATCAAGCTGCTATCTTTGCGCTTTCAGCCTTCATGGTTTGGCAAGGTGGCAAACAATATTTTCGTCGTGAAGGAGGACAAACACTCTTCAAATTCTCTGTGCGCGTCATCGTTTGGGGCGGTATGTCTGCCATTGCTGTCTTCCCAAAACTCAGCAATGACCTCGCACAGTTCATTGGCATCGAGGGCAATATAAATGCCGTTATCATGGTCGGCTTTGTCCTTGTCTTCCTTATGATCTTCAAACTCCTCTCCGCAATAGAAACCCTCGAACGACAAATAACCATTCTGACACGAAAAGATGCCCTTACCGAAATTAACCTTGAGAAGGACTAGCAACAATATTTTATGCGATGGTTACTAAGAGTAAATATCATTATCTTCATTCTTGTTGCCGGAGTAGCCATGCTTCCAGTAATAATGGAAGGAATGCTCATAGAACGAATTATTCGATCCGCTGTCGAACTAAGTGCTATCATTGTTCTTCCTGGGCTCAATCTTGTCGCTTGTCTTTCAATTCTTATCAGAAGAAATTTTTCCCTTCGAGAAACATTTGCCCTTGCAGCAACTTTCAATCTCTTTTTTGTGCCCTTACTCCTATTCATTGAATTCAATATTTTCGGCAACGTTTTCCCTACGCTACCCCTTCTCAATGCAATCATTATTTTTATCATATTTCTTGGGACATACTTCACATCAATAGTAAGACACTCAAGAAGGCGATTCTTACTAAACTCATTGAACACCGCCTCGATAAAAGCATTACTTTTTTCTAGGGATTTCTTATTCCCCTTCGGATTCTACTTGCTAGTTGTCATTAGCATTGTCACTGCCTTTTACCCTCTTCCTGATCTTGATCCCTACTATTGGTATTCAGAATTTCAAAACCTATTCTCCAAAGGGAATCTCTCTGGATATCGCCCATTGTTCTCCGCACTCGTCTATATTTTTACACTCGGGTCACATATCGACTTCTATGCATCCTTTAAGTACGTGCTCCCATTTCTCCTTCTTTCCCTCCTCTTTCCACTCATTCTACTATCATCTCTTTTTTCTCAACCACTTCACCGAACTATCATTCTTCTCTTTCCATTCGTAAGCAGTATAAATATTGTCTACCTCACTCTTCCGATTCCGCAAGAGATAGCAGGTATAGCCACCTTTTTTTTAGTTATCTTTGCACTCTACTCCTGGATGCAAAAAGACTCCTTCTTTCTCTTTATTGGTGGAAGCGTCATCAGTCTTGGGTATTGGTACCACGAGGTAGTAGTACTACCGATGGCAGCGTGGGCAATTACAATCACGTACCATTTTCGCCGAGAAATTTTCGCATACGCAAAGAATAATCGAGTAGCCACTATCCTCATCATCGTATTGCTTCTACAGTATTCCTTCTCCCCTATTCAGTTCCTTATCTCAGAGATACACACTCAGTTCAGCACGCTTGCCAACTTCCACACAAACTTCCTTTTTCCGCAGCAATACATAAATATTGATGGAAATGAAATGGGCTGGGGAGACCTTACTGGAGTCGCCAAATACTACGCTTTCTACGTTGGTCCCGTATTATTCACTCTCCTCATTGCACTCCTCTTTTCACGAAAGAAACTATTCCAACGTAATCTCTTCTTTTCAAAATATTCTGCACCCCTAACGCTGTCCTTTTTTTTATTCTTCTGTATTGCAGAAGTACTTCCTCGACTCTCTAACGTCGCCCTTCTTCCTGATCGCGCTTGGGTATTTGCCGGAATATTTTCACTCGTACTAATCCCTCCTCTTTTCAAGACAGCTCTTGGAAACAAGAAGGTATTCCTCTGTGTGCTAGTTGCAGGATTTTCCATCAATATCGGTGCAGCAGTCTTTATCAATACATTAAAAAAATACACCGTCACAGAACCGCAGCTCACATCCGCTTTCTGGATCAATGAACACCTCCCGAAACACCGCTTGATATTCGCCATCTCTGATTACAAACCCCTCCTTCGCCTTTACGGTGGGTCCGAAGTTATACCAATTGCCGATCCAAATTTCTTCTACGACAAGATTATCTTCAAGAAAGAACTGGAAGCACACGATCGTCTAACGAAATATATGCCGCCCGTTTACACAGCAAGACTCAATCAGCTCAGAAAAGCAATTGCTGGGATCGAGCAGAGAGACCCGCTAAAGAATCATTCAGAAGTAGACTCCCTTTTGCAGGAAGGAATTGATTCCCTATCAGATGCACAATCAATTCTTCGAGAATCCAAATCACCCCCGTATTCAGAGAATCAATATGTCTACTATGCTACGCCTGATTTGAGAAATCCATATCTTAGTCGTCCATACATGAAGAAGTTCATCAATAAGGAGGATTGGATATTTTTCAATCATGATTCCTCGCACTTCGAAACTGTCTACGCAGATACAGAACATCACATCTTTCTATGGAAAATCCTTTGAACATTCTTGTATTTTCGCCATTTTATCCGCCACATATTGGTGGGCTCGAATCGCATGCCTATGAATTTAATCAGCACATTGCAAAACACAACATACATATTTCCGTCTTCACTCCAAAATTACCTCTCAACACCATGGAGGAAGAACATCAGTCCGAAAATATCTCTATTTATCGATTTCCTGCTTTCGAAATAATACACAACTACCCCGTCCCAAAACTCTGGTCTCCAACGCTGTGGAAGCTTCTTAAGAAATCAATAACTTCTCAGCCGAATATCGTCATTTCCCGTACAAGATTTTTTAGTACATCGATTTTTGCATACTTCTTCGCAAAGATACAGAAAATTCCACTCATTCATATAGAACACGGTTCTGACTATGTACACTTCAATAGCCAACTTAAAACACTTCTCGGAGCTTGTTATGATCGCATATTTGGACGATTTATACTTCGCCATGCAAACACCGTTATTGCAAATTCGAAAGCCTCTGCGGCATTTGTAAGGAAACTCTCTGGACGAACTGCTGCAATAATATACCGCGGAGTCGAAATTAGTGCTATCCTATCTTGCGAGACTGCCAATCATAGCCCTCTTCCAAAAAGCAATGCATGTACTATTGGATTTGTTGGCAGACTCATCGATGGAAAAGGCGTCAACCTTCTCCTAGAAGCTATCTCAAACATTAAAGGGAGAAATTTCTGTTGTCTTATCATTGGAGATGGTCCAGAACGACATCGTCTTGAATCATTCGCGCAAAAGAATCTCCTTTCTCAATGTATTCGCTTTCTTGGTCATAAGGACCACAGCGAGGCGATTGCCATTATTAAATCGTGCGACATCATTGTCAATCCAAGTTTCACTGAAGGGCTCCCAACCTCCATAATTGAAGCAGCTCTCTGTAAGAAGGCTATAGTTGCCACTAATGTTGGCGGAACATCAGAAATTATTACCGGGAATGACGATGGATTTCTTGTACCGCCAGGAAGCGTTGAAGCCATTCAAGAAAAGTTGGAGTACCTCATTGATCATCCAAATGTCCGGACACGCTTTGGTAATCACGCATTTCTCTCCACGCAGAGCGTGTTTGATTGGGAAACTTCAGTAAAAAAATACCAAAAGATATTTCAAATGGTTCTCAAAAAGTAGTATTTTTATTCTCATTCCCGAATCAACCTTACCTATGTGCGGAATCGCTGGAAAAATCTCCCTAATAGGTCACCGTATTTCTCACAAAGAAATCGACTGCATGACCAATGCCATAAAACACCGCGGTCCAGATGACGGAGGTGCTTATATCTCACCGGATAAGTATGTCGGACTTGGACATCGCCGTCTCTCAATTATCGATCTCTCCCTACTTGGCCACCAGCCCATGCGATATCTCAATCGTTATGAAATTGTCTTCAATGGAGAAATATACAACTTCCAAGAAAAACGAAAAGCTCTTGAACGAGATGGGTACACATTTATATCACAATCTGATACTGAAGTTATTCTTGCGCTCTACGATAAATATCGGGAAAGATGTGTAGATCATCTTCGTGGAATGTTTGCTTTTGTCATATACGATGAAAAGGAACAGACACTTTTTGCAACGCGTGATCGCATCGGGAAGAAGCCGTTTAAATATTTCTTTGATGGAAATACTTTTCTCTTCGCCTCTGAACTCAAAGCTATCTTAAGTCAGTCAGAATATACTCGGGAACCTGATTACGAAGCAATCCATCACTATCTTACCCTTCAGTACGTTCCCGCACCAATGACCGGATTCAAGGGCATCAAAAAACTCGAGCCGGCACACTTTCTTCTTTTGAATCTCAAGACCAAAGAACTCACAATAGAACGCTACTGGAAACTCAACTACTCGGAAAAGCTTGACCTTTCGGAAAACGAGTGGAAACGGCGCATCATTAAAACACTCGATGAAGCAACGCATCTTCGCATGATTGCCGATGTGCCAATCGGCGCATTCCTCTCTGGCGGCATCGACTCGAGCGCCATTGTCGCTATGATGGCAAGGCATTCACTGCAACCAATCAAGACTTTCTCCATCGGCTTCAAGGAAGAAAAATACAATGAACTCCCCTACGCTAGGATGATTGCAAAAAGGTTCAAGACTGACCATACAGAATTCATTGTCGAGCCAAATGCAATCGAAGTTCTCCCAATGCTCGTCAGACAGTACGAAGAGCCCTACGCCGATTCAAGTGCACTCCCAACCTATTATGTGTCAAAACTTACCCGCGAGCACGTAACTGTAGCATTGAACGGCGATGGCGGTGATGAAAATTTCGCCGGGTATACCCGCTATGCCGCCTTTCAAATTTCAAATTTCCTCAATCATTTTGACTTTCTAAACCGAATCGCCGGAAAGTCAATCACAAAATTCCTCGCTCGAAATATTCAAAACACATTTTTCGACCGACTCCATCGATTTTCCAAAAGCTTGTCTGAAGACTACCGCCGCCGATATCTCTCTTACACCGCCTATTTCACCAATGAACAAAAGGCGGCTCTCTACACAGACGAATTCAAACAACAAGTCTGGAGCGAAGATACCTACAATATCATAGCTTCCCACTTCCTCGGATCCGGCTCAAAAAATAAAACGGAACAAGCTATATACGCCGATATCGCAACATATCTCCCCGAAGATCTTCTTGCAAAAGTAGACGTCGCCACCATGACAGTCGCCCTTGAGGGACGATCCCCATTCCTTGACCACCAGCTTCTCGAGCTCACAGCAAAAATCCCCTTTCACTTCAAGCTAAAAAGCTTGAATAATAAAAAGTATATTCTGAAAGAGGCGCTTCGTGGTATCATTCCGGACGAAATCCTGTTTCGTCCAAAAATGGGCTTTGGTGTTCCAATCGACACATGGTTTCGCGGCGAACTCCGCGACTATGCTTCCGCTAAACTCCTCAGTGGGAATCTCGTGAAACGAAACCTCTTCAAAAAATCAGCCATCGAAAAGATTCTCCATACACACACCACGACAACTATTAATTTCTCCCCTCATATCTGGGCACTCCTCACACTAGAACTCTGGTTTGAAGAATATTTTTATTGATCTTATACTAAAGTTGCACTTATCATTCCCCTTATGAGAGCATTCCACGCCACTTTTCTCCGAGATCCGAAAGCACTTGATTCGCCTTTACTCACGGAAACATTTGAAACATCTGGCGAACACATTGTATCTGGCATTCTCTCAAATGGAAAGAATTGGTATCCTATAATTGGTGGCATTCCAAGGCTACTTATTGGAAAACTAAAAATAAATCTCTTGCAGATTCACCAAGAATTTCTCAGGAAATATCAAGAACAACTTCCCAAGAATGTGAAAAAAGAATGGCAGAGTGCCATAGATGCTATCCCCGATCTCAATCGGTTTTTGAAACACCAAAAGAAAACCGCTGAAAGTTTCTCCTACGAATGGAAATATATTTACAAAGAGAATGATTACGAAAAACAGAATTTCTTCCATTTTCTCTCCCCATTTGTGGAAGAAAAAAATCTGAAAGGAAAGCAGACACTCGACATCGGATGTGGATCGGGGCGCTTTACAAAATGGGCAGCTCTTTCAGGAGCAAAGGTTGCTTTCGGAAGTGACCTAGGTGAAACAGTTGAGGTCGCCTACAAAATGACCAGGAATATTCCGAATGCTTGCATCATTCAAGCAGATATTTACCATATGCCATTTCAAGACATTTTTGACATCGCCTATTCAATTGGCGTACTTCACCATCTTCCCAAGCCACAAGAAGGATTCTCTCGACTGCCACAAGTTTTGAAGTCAGGAGGACGTATGCTTATTTGGGTGTATAATCGCCGCGGAAATGCTCGTGCACTCTATTTCTATGAGCCACTGCGTTCCCTGCTTAAAAAACTCCCAAAACCATTTCTCTTCAAGCTCTGCTATATCCCCGGATTTGCCGTGCAGAGTATTAACATCTTTGGAAAACTCATCGAAAAAATCGGGTTTGAAAGACTTTCGAAAAAGCTCCCATTCTCATACTACACAAACTTTCCCTTCAATATGAAGCTGAACGATGCCTTCGATGTTCTCGCGACACCAAAGAGTAATTACTACTATCGTGAAGAAGTTGAAGAATGGTTTCGAAATGCAGGCCTGAAGGATACGAAAGTATACGAACACCAAGAAGCTGGCATTACTTGCACTGGCACAAAATGATGTTTTCTTTATATGCAAAAGAAAAAGATTCTCCATATCATACAATCACTCGGAAATGGGGGCTGTGAAAACATGCTCTTACGAACACTCCCGCTTCTCACAAGAGATTTTGAACACCACATCATTACACTTCGAGAGCTCGGCGAGCTCGGCGAGAAATTCAAAGGAAAAAACATTTCGATTGAAACAGTAGACTGGTATGGATTTTTTCACATATCCGGTTATCGCAGACTACTTAAGAAAACAAAACAATTTAGTCCTGACATCATAATCACCTACTTGTTTCACGCCGACATGATCGGTCGCATCTTTTTACAAAGAAAAGTGCCTGCATCAATCATCCCCTTTCTTCGCACTACCTACAACCATCCGAAATACCTCGTTGCGCGTATCCTCGAATGGATCACCAAACCGCTCGTCAAAAAATATCTCGCCAACTCCGAAGCCGTCAAAGATTTTTATATCAAACACATCGGCGTTCAACCAAAAAAAATCACCGTCATTCCCAATGGTCTCGATATCGAATATTTTGACTCCATTCTCCCTGATCCGGAACTTAAAAAATCTCTCGGCATCTCTCCCGACGATTTCACCATCATCTGCGTCGCCAACTTCCACGTAAACAAGGGTCACCGATACCTCCTAGAAGCTTTCGAAACGGTGTCATTGCGAAGGAGTGAATCGACCGCGACAATCCAACACCATTCCCTGAAACTTCTCCTCGTCGGCAATGGTGAAGAACGCAAAAATCTCGAGCAACAGATTGAAACCTATCGATCAAAAAACAACATACTCTTCCTTGGTCGTCGCACCGATGTTCCGCAACTTCTCAAAATTTCCAACTGCTTCATTCTTCCGACACTCTTCGAAGGAATGTCGAACGCCCTCATGGAAGCAATGGCAGCAGGACTTCCCATTATCACCACCGATATTCCGGAGAACCGCCAACTCATAAAGGATGGGGAAAGTGGTATCCTTGTGTCACTAATGAACACTAGCAATCTCGTTCAAACGATGGAAAAACTGATAAACAATGCCCGGCAGAGAGAAGTCTTAGGTAAAAATGCTAAGAATCGAATATTTAAACAACTTAATATGAATATTGTCATATCAAAATTCGAGCGACTTTTGCATTCCCTCTAAAATAAGAAATTATCAGGCATCTATGAAGAACGGGGTTACACTAAAAGTTATCATCGAAAAAAGGTCGGATGCCATATATGTATATAGCAAAGCCATTATCCAGAAATTAAAAGAAAAGTATCTCGGCATTGAAGTTATCACTGTCGATAATAGGAAGTTTAAGAGCCCTTTTCTTAATATACTTCTCGAGGTCCTAAATACGATCAAGATTATATTCCTCATCCGCCGTAAGGATATAGTTCTGTTTACCGATCCACTTCCACTCAACTTTCTCTCGTCTCTTTTCATCAAGAACAAGAAGTTTTCGCTTTTTTTTCACTATGAAGAGAGTCCTCTCTATTATAAATTCCTTCCGTTTCTATCTTTTAAAAATACATTGGATTTATTTGATGGTATTATATGCAGTTCCAACTATTCACTATCACAATTACATGCGCTTGGTATAAACAATAAAAGATGCCGCGTAATCTATGGCGGAATCGATCATCAACTTTTCAAGCCAGTTTCAAAAAAATTCTATCCGTTCGAATATATCCTCAGTGTAGGTTCCGAAGAGCCAAGAAAGAATATGGAAAATATCTTGAAGTCCTTCAAAATACTGATAAAGGACTTTCCTCAAATTAAGTTACTGAAGGTTGGAAAGGCAAGTGAGAAGAACAGAAGAGACACGATGCATTGGATAGAGAATCTCCAACTTACAGAGAGTGTCGTATTCACTGACTACGTGCAAGAGGATAAGCTTTCTTCTATATATTCCGGTGCGAAGCTCCTTTTATTCCCGTCATTTCTTGAAGGATTCGGACTCCCGGTTGTGGAAGCCATGGCATGCGGATGTCCTGTGGTAACTTCCAACCTGAACCCTCTTCAGGAGCTCATCGGCACAAAACAACGCGCCGTGAATCCAAATAATCCAAGAGAGATTGCACAAGAATGCAAGAACATTCTTACAAACCAGAGGTACCGGAGCACCATCATTAAGAACGGCCTCTTAAGAGTAAAGGAATTCAACTGGGAGGAAACTGCAAGTGGCATATACGATTACGTGACAAAAAAAGATAAGACTCACTACAAAAATTGATCTCACTCACTCCGTTTCCGGCTACTTTCTCGCTATCGCAAGAAGGCTTGGGGTGTGCACCTCTTGTTTCCCATGCCCCAAAATCTGAATAAAAATTTCGAATACGAACAACGCTATTTTTCGTAACGGATTCAACCATACATTACCAACTCCGAAGAAATTTCGTATTTCGCTATGTCTAAACCCTGCCACGGTGAGCACTTGCCTCATGCTGATACTAGTAAAGCCAAGTTCATGAGTGATGTCGCCATATCTATTTGCCGAACCATTAAAATAAGCAGCGCAATTTGGCACAACAACTATAAACATACCATCATTTGTCAAGATTCTCCGTACCCCCTCAAGGAAATCAAAGAGGTCTTCTTTTCTTATATGTTCTAGTACGTGCGATAAGTAAATCACATCGAATCTTTCGCTCGTAGCATGGATATATTCATTTATGTCAGTTTGGTGAAATTTATATGACTTGAATAGCCTCCTACATACAGCAAGTTCTTCCGTCGATATATCAACACCGGTCACGTCCTGATAGCCACGCGATTGCAAAAAAAACAAGAAATTTCCATAACCACATCCAAGATCAAGAATCTTACCTCCACTGTGAACCCCTTTCTCGAACACCTCTCCCAAGTTATCCTCTATAGGAATTTTATTCTTCCGTAATAATGCTAGAACTTGTTTTTCATCAGTAAAATCCGTTCCCTCACAATGAGAATATTGATTCGTGAGATAGTTATCAAATACGTCTTTGTTATTCATTGTAATCTATTAGCTTATTTAACAATTCTTCCCCTTACATAGATCCTGTTCAGTCCAAGATACAAATATACCAGATACAAAAATTGCTCAAGAATGTGTCTATATCCACGCGCAGTAAACCGTATATGATACAAAAATATTGCCTTAAGATTAATCTTAAGCATTATATAAACCTGACGCTTGATATTTGATATACTCACAGATCCAACATGAGCTCTCTTTTTATACAACACTTCATGCATATTCTCGAAATAGACCCCGAGTGAGAACCAACGAAGCCATAATTCATAATCTTCAGCATCGTCGTACGTCCTATCGTAATATCCGTACTCAACGAAGGTCTTCCGTTTAATCATGCAAGTAGGATTGTGCACCGGCGGAGTTCCATTGCGCAAATCGTTAGAATCGGCAGACACCACTGTTTCACATTTATCTTCCACATCTTCGAAAAATAAACAGTAGGACGTCCCAAGAACATCAATGCTAGGATTAACCCTAAAAAAATAGACTTGCTTCTCAAATCTATCATGAAGACATATATCATCCGAATCAACTATTACTATATACTCTCCTTTCGAAAATCTAATCGCCTTATTTCTCGTTTCGGATTGTCCTAAATTTTTCTCATTCCTCAGGTAGACAATCCGATTATCCTTTCCAGCGTATTCCTGAATAATGTTCTCACTCATATCAACAGACCCATCATCCACAATGATAAACTCGAAGTTTCTATATGTCTGAGCTAAAACACTTTCAATTGATTTTCGAAGAAATTTCTCGCTGTTGTAGACAGCCATGACTACAGAGAGAAGGGGTTCCATTCTTGCAACTATCACGTCAACAGAGTTCATATAAAATCATTTTTTTGATAGCCTTTCCATATCTGCATCAACCATCATCTTAACTAGCTCCTCGAATTTTACCTTTGGCTTCCACCCAAGCACCTTCTTCGCTTTATTGTTCGTTCCATGCAAAGCAAAAAGCTCGGCAGGTCGCTTGAATCGCGGATCCAACTTTACATATCGACTCCAATTATCAATACCAACCCGCTTAAAAGCAAGATTGAGGAAATCCCTGATTGAGTGCGTTTCTCCAGTTGAAACGATGTAATTATCAGGCTGTTCCTGTTGCAGCATAAGCCACATTGCCTCCACATAGTCACCAGCGAATCCCCAATCACGTTTGCTCTCAAGATTCCCAAGTCGTATATCTTTCGCCAGCCCTAATTTTATACGAACTACTCCGTCAGTTATTTTCCTCGTAACGAATTCCATCCCCCGAATCGGTGATTCATGATTGAAAAGTATCCCATTTGCACAGTACATCCCATAACTCTCCTTGAAATTGATAGTCATCCAGTACGCGTAGAGCTTGGCGATGGCGTACGGACTCCTCGGGTGAAATGGTGTCTCCTCGGTCTGCAATCCGTTCTTGTGGCTGTTGCCGAACATTTCGCTCGTCGATGCCTGATAGAATTTTGTCGTTGGGGAGAAATACTTGATCGCGTTGAGCAGATACAGAACACCGAGCGCGTTGATTTCAGTCGTAACCTTTGATTGGTCCCACGACGCCCCGACAAAGGACTGGGCGGCTAGATTGTATACTTCGTCTGGATGGATGGTCTTGATGAGATTGATCATCGATGATTCGTCTGTCATATCTCCGGATACAAATTCTATTCCATCCGTCACATCGAGATAATCGGTATTGCTGAAATTCGGATTAGCATAACGCCGGATAAGCCCGTAAACCTTGTAATCCTTCTCCAACAGGAGTTTGGCAAGGTAAGGGCCATCTTGCCCTAAGATTCCGGTGATAAGTGCCGTCTTTTTCATACTCTCTGAAATATCAATGGTTACTTGCACAGACAATTAAGCTCTCATATCCTATCACAAACCATCCTCTATATACACCCAGAAAACGCAGTCTTCACGAGCAGACAGAGCATGCGGGATATTTGCAGTAATCCATGCCGACTGCCCCGCATCCAGGACAAATGATTCCTTGATTGATGATATCTCCATAGATCCCCTTTTAATGTGAATATACTTCATTGGCAAGTTCTGAACCCTGCTTACATCGGGGCAATACTGATAGTTGCCACTTTGGCCTTTCGCTAGCTCATATTCCTTTCCATCTGTCGGTCTCGGCATGACCCGACCCTCAACGCGAAGACGCTCCGGGTACAGACCGCGCTTTATCAATGACGAGTTGCTCAGCTTGTTGTCATCATCCCAATTCGCGAAAAGCTCTTCCTTTAGGCCTCCGACTTTCAAGGGCAACAATTCCGGGTCACAATCAAACAATGATCTTTCTAAATTAAACGGAGTAGCGGAAGGATAGATACCGAATCGGACGCCAAAAGGCGAAATCAGTCTATTTACACTGAACCAAAATGCCCGGTCGCGCGGATAAAAGAAAAGAGTGTTCTCCATAAGTGCGCGTAAAAGAAAGGGCACTTGTATGAGAAGCTTCTTTTCAATTGTCAACAGCTTTTGAAAATACTTTCTCGTACAGATACCCGCCAATGAATAGGGGTAGAAATGGCGATTACTCTTCTTAAGATTCTCAATATCCTTCTTACCAAATCGGAAAGAAAAGAAATGTTTTGAGTAATCAGGATAAAGCCCTTCGGCACTTCCCATGCTTAAACCGATATTAAAGAAGGAATACGAAAAATACTCTATTTTGGAATCGATCATGTCTTGAATGACATCTTTGAAATGATCGAGTGGCTTCAGAAGGAAGTGATCCTCGAGAAAAATGTAAACGCAACCATACTTCGAATATTCGAGCATCTTCTCCGTGCTCTTCGCCCAATTATCATCGTAAAGACTGGAGAAAAAAATACAATTCTTTGTGGAGTCATCGAAATTCTCCCTGATGTATTCCAGTACGGCCTCGCGGTGCTTTCCTCGTATATTGACCAGCCAATTGTCGGAAATACCATACACACGAGGAAACGTCTGTTTGAATAATTCGAACTTAAGATCCGAATTTATGAAGACATTGCAGACCGCAGTAAGCATACCTCTACTCGAAAATAACGACCTCTGAATTGATTTCCTGCAGTTGCTTGAGGATTTCATCCCTGTATATACCCACTTTCAGGACCACACCAACCTTCCCCTTGCCTCTCAAAGCCTTCGGATTCTGAACCATGAACGGCGTTCCGTAGAGACGCCTCCCCTGCTTCAAGGAAGAATTATCCAGCAGGGCGACAATCTTTTCCTTCTTCAATCCGAATTCAAACAAGTATTGCGCGAAGATATGCGCCCCGAACACATATACCTCCCCTCCTCCAAAAGCATCTATTTTTTTGTTGAGCTCCGCTACAAGCCCCGTGTAGTACTCTATGTAGTTGTTGAAAATTTTTCTATATTCCTGGTATTTGTTCTCGAATGATACGCCCGTTTCCGGAGTCGAGAGCTTCTCAACTGTATAGAATACGCTGTGATCCTTGTAGAAATATTTGTCCGCAATACGAAAACCATGTTTACGGAAAAGGTAATCGACGAAGTAGTCGGTTAAGAACATCGTGTGTTCGAAGTTGATGGCATTCGTATATTTGTTTTCAAGCCACAGCTTGAGATTCGGATAGGCACAGATAAGTTTCTGTCCGGGTTTCAGAAATTTCGCTATAGATTCCACGAATTGATTCGGATCGTATGCATGCTCCATGACTTGTGAAAATACCACTGTATCCACTCCCCCCTCGTACTTGAAACTTTCGTCAAAAAAAGAGCGCTTTATTTTTACCCGATCATTCCCTGGATGCAACGGATTCGGCTCAACAAGAGTCCACGATGTCCCCTCGGTGATGCCCGTGAAGATATCAGCCAGTTTTCCCGCGCCACCTCCGATTTCAAGGATATCCTTTGAAGGTTGTTTCTTTATATAATCCGCGAAATCATGATAATACTGTTCCCATGTCGGCCCAGTTCCATCGACATGCTGTTCCTGATAGAGGATATCGAGCGGTATGAGTTTATCAAGCTGGATTACCCCAGATTCCGGGCAGATAGCCCAACTCATATCCGCCTTCAAATCTCTTTCATGACCATGTTCCACGCAACCGAAAAATACCGGAAAATCTCTGAAGGTATATAACTGCTCAAGATTCTCCTTCCCGGTAACAACGCTCTCGTTTCTGATAACGTATTCCATAAAATTCAGATAATTACTCGGTTTTCTTCCACGCACCCGAACCATCCTTCAGATCAAGCGAATGCACATCGAACGGTTCATCGAAGAATTTCTCCAGGATATGAAGACAAGCTTCTGCGACCGCACCCTCCCCTCCCTGGGAATTTGTCACGAAATCAGCCATCTCTTTCGTCCTGAAGAACGAATTTGCAGGCGCGATGCTATAAGCGACATACTTGAAGACGAGCGGATCAAATATCCCATCCCCCATATAAATCGTCTCCTCCGGATCGAATCGTTCACGAATCCATTCTATCCGCTCAAACGTACTTACCTGATCGAGCGGGAGCTTCATGTCGTTGGAAATCCGCCTCTTGGTTATCGCGAAGCCGTTTTTGTCCCCGGAAACCGCATGAATATAAAGCTTTCCTTTGAGAAGAGTAAGGGCGTCATTATCTTCCGGTCCGAACTTCTTCATCACTTTCCCATCAACGGTATAGTAAAATTTCCCATCGGTGAAAACACCATCGACATCAAGGATAAAGTTTTTGATCATTTTCTTTTCCATAATCCCTATTCTTCGTTAAGCGCACGCCATAAATTCAATTTCCCAAAATAAAAGAGGAAGAGATCGAACGGATGATGGTGCAATGGCGACATATTGAGCCAAATAATCGCAGTGAGAACCATTACCTTCTTCCTATCATATTCGTTTCGGTCAAGAAAATCTAACAAGATTTTCTGACATTGCACAAGATTCTCCTTACGGAGAATATCACACGCAATCTCCTCCCTATCAATATCAATTGTAAAGAGATTTTTATTCACAATGCTGTGATTCACAGTAAGATTGTGATTAAGCTTAGCAAAATCGTAATACATATCCCCAGAGCGGAGTAATCCTCCAAAGTTCTGCCTCCAGTCCAGAAGCGAAAATCCAGTCTTTGTCCTAATAATATTGTCAAGGATGAAATCACCATGAAAATGGCTCTGCTCTGCATTGCAAAGCCAGTCAAAATTCACCTTCTTCAAAATATCCCTCACCGAAGGAACATCCTCGCCATTAATAACACTTTTTCCATCCTTCACGCTGCGAGAGGTCATAAACGTCTTAATCCGCTCTTCCGTCTTGGTCACATAAAAGTCATGACATATTTCCTTGAATCTCTTCCGAGACACTTCATCCTCCTTCTTCCAAAGATTCTTCTTTGACCAATTGAGAAATTCTTTAAAATTTTCTGGAGCAGCAACATCCGAATACAGGTCTCCATTCACATACCGATACTGATAGAAATTTTCTTTCTGCCCTTCGATTCTTGGAACAAGTTTCCCAAGTACCTTCGCTCGTTCAACTCGCTCCGTCACATTCCGTTTTTCCGCAAAGAATTTCACAACAAACTTCTCAAAAATAAAGATAGACTCATCTACCTTGTCGAGTATATGAAAGGAGTCACTAATATCTGTACGAGCCCAATGAAGGCTTTCGACATTTCCAATATCGTACCATTTTTTGAATTCGACTGCCTGAAACGATACGCCACTTTCAATCATGTCCCGAATCGCATAGACATCGCCAAGTGCGCTATCATTCGGATTTCGTTTGTACATTTTCCGAAGACTCTTCCAGAAATCAGCATAACCGGAAATACCAATCAGTCCGATATGGAGAAAGTCCGGGTCAATCGTCCCCTTATCATACATCTGCTGAACCACCTGCCCATCATATACATCGAAGGAAGCATAGTGCGAAGATCCCTCGCCACGAAATCCGCCAATCCAATTCCTCCTTGGTGTAGGGATCTTTCCAATAACAATCGTATCGCAAGCATGATAGATAAATGGGCATTGGAGCAATGATTCCGCTTGGAGCATCGAGTAACCGAGACTCGTCCCAGGACCTTCATATTTCCCAACCTCCACAAATTCGAATTTTCTGTCTGGATAAACCAGACTAAGAAAATCCCGGACATGATCCGCAAAGTATCCAATCGTGATGACAAATTCAATATTCTTGGGGTATGCCTCGATTATATATGAAATAACAGGCTTTTTTCCAATTTTCACCAATGATTTATTGGTATACTTCGTGATATCCCCAAGCCGCGATCCGGTACCGGAAGTTGTAATGAGAACTTTGTATGCCGATTTCTCTTTCATGATGGTAGTTATAACAGAGTCGATCTGAATTTAACAATTCTATCCTCAAGATTGGCTGGTGGCTGAAAAATCGTTCCGGTTCCACATACAAGTATATTCGCGCCGGATTGCTTCATTTGCACACCGCTCTCCGGTGTTACGCCGCCATCTATCTCTATCAAGATGTTTCTTTCTATTTCATCTATTCTCTTCCGCAAATCAGCAATTTTCCGCATCGTCCCAGGAATCAATTTGTGTCCAACTATCCCAGGATTGATTGCCATAAGCATCACAATATCAAGATCCTCAAGGATATAATCCAGCACCGAAAGCGACGTCCCATAGTTAAGTGCCAGTCCTACTTGAACCCCAGCATCCTTAATATGCCTGACAGTCCGATGTACATGCTGGAGTGGCTCGATATGTGGCGTCAACGCTGTCGCTCCAGCATCAGCAAAGTCCTTTATATATGGTTCCGGATCTTGCACCATCATATGAACTTCTATCGGCAAATTAGTTTTTGAGCGAATCGCCTTCAGATATTCCGGAAACAGACCGTATCGAGGGACAAACACCCCGTCCATTACGTCAAAGTGGATGGAGTCGACTCCTCCTTTCTCAAGTGCAGCCAAATCAACCTCGAGATTAAGTGGATTTCCACAAATAATCGACGCCGCCAGTTGACACTGGTGATTAAACATAGATTTGATTATTCAAGATTGGAGTGACGATTCCACATAGTGTCATGAGTCTCGCTCATCCTTTCCATAAGTTCAAGAATGATTGCGTCATAGAATATGCCGAGACATTGTTCATTAAGCGTCGTCATCGGTTGAATAGAGGTGAATCCTTCAATTGGTTTTGTTTTCGACGGCGCCTTAACCTCAACAATCGTATCAGCAATTTTCCCCATCCTCGACGCCGTGTTTCCCGTAACAAGAGCTATTTTCGCACCATTTTTCTTAGCAATCTCAACAAGATCATAAATCGTCTGTGTCTCTCCTGACCCGGAACTCACAAGAAATAAATCACCCTTCCCTATGGAGGGGACAATCGAATCTCCTAAGGTAAATGCCTCCAAACCAAGATGTCCTAAGCGCATACCAAACCCTCTTGTAGCCATACCAACACGCCCAGCCCCACAAACGACGATTTTTCTTGCATTAAGAATATCATTCACAAGTCTTCCAGCTTCTTTTTCGTCGAGTTTTTCCAAGACAGACTCAATTTCCCTAAGAATTTTTTTCACATTTTCTTTCAACATATCCAGAACAGTTAGAGAATACCTACCCCGTCATTATACACTCCTAGTTTTTCCTTGCCAATAAGCCTTCTTTGAAAGAAGACTGCTATCCCAATATTCGCGATGAACATATACACAAGAGCAAGAATGCTCACTCTTTCAAAGAAAATCAATACAAAATACCCAACCAGATGAACAAGATTTATACCATTAAATATAATGACATACTTTTTATAGAGGTCCTTCGATAATGCCATAATTGTCGACGAATACACAGTCAACACAATCTGAAGTGTAGCCAGAAGTCCAAAACTCACGATATAGACTAAACTCTGCCCATACTGACTCCCAAAAAGAAACATAATGAAATAGATGATAAGGCACAGCAACAGAAAAATCGGAGCTGCTCCGAGAAGGAATACCCGGTCAAGCTTCTTTATAAACAAATTATCGGATATTCTTGATATAGCTGGGAAATAGACATTCACAAACATTTGAGTCGCCTGTGCAATAAGATTGGTTGAAGCAGTAAAATACGCCATGTAAATCCCCAACTCTTGGATACTCAGATATTGCACGATAATAATCTTATCCATAACATTGAATGCTACCCCTAGAGAGGAACTCAGTACAACGACCCATGCATATGATAATTGATGTTTCAAAACACTAAAACGAAACTTCGAGAAATACGTTCTGAATGTCCCTACCCCGTAGATGATAAAACCGATATACCCGATAAACAAAACGAAAACATAAGAACGATAGGATGCTTCCTGCAAGAAGAAAAAAATAGCGACAAAAGAAAAAACCGTAAGGAAAACCTCCGCTATTCTTGAAAAAAACTGCTCCTTAAAAAGATGGAGTCCGCGAAAAAAAATATCAGTTATTGATCTGAATATCAAAGCAATGGAATATACAATCGTGACCACCAGAAATATGGCGTCAAAGTGAAAATTCTGTCTGAAAAAGAAAAATACTAAAAAAGTCGATAAGACTGTCACAATACTCGAAAAGCTAACAAAAATTAGTGTCGTAGTGAGATTATCGGATTGATCTTCTCTTTTCTGACTTCTTGAAAGGAAATGGAGGCCAGCGATATCCATCCCGAATACCGCTGGCAACATCACTATCTGACTAACTGCAAGTACAAGACCATAAAGCCCGTATTGTTCCGGTCCCATATACCGTCCCCCAAGTACGTTTACAAAAAGCATCGCTATGGAGGCAAAAATCCCGCCGGAAAACGACCAGGAAAGATTTCCTAAAAATCCCTTCATTGTATCGCTCATCGCGTGTCCAAAAAGCCGGAGATGGACAATCTCCGCGAGACGAAAAAGATTTTCCTGTAATTTTACACTTGTCATCGGAGAAATAAACGCCATTAAGTATCTATCGCTCTCGAGCAACATTCCTCTTGAATTCTCGATTGAAATCATCGAGTGCGGACGTGACAATTGGGTCGAAACGATCGCTAAAATTCTTCTCCCGAACATAGTTCGCTGCTGCAAGAAGAGACTCGTGCGTTCCGGCATCGAAATACGCCCCGTCAATCAATCTAACATCAAGCTCGCCCCTCCCGAGATACGCTCGATGCATATCGACGATTTCAAGCTCGCCTCGCTTAGAGAGCGAAAGTGTTTTTGCAATATCTGACGCGCGCCCGTCGAAAATATACATGCCGGGAATCGCAAAATGACTTTTTGGATGTTTTGGTTTTTCTTCAATCGAAATAGCCCGCCCACTCTCCTGGTCAAACTCAACGACCCCAAATCGCTCCGGATCAACGACTTCCTTTGCAAATATCCGTCCACCTGATTGAAAACTTCGAACCGCTTCACTGAAATCATCTTCGAAAATATTATCACCCAAAATGAGTGTTGACGCACCCTCATCAAGGAAGTCTTCCGCCAAAAGATACGCCTCCGCAATACCTCTCGGCTCTTTCTGTACCACAAAGGAGATATTCACCCCTTGCCCGCGAAATATCGATCCCAGGAGATTGAGAAAGCTCCCCGAATATTCTGGTGCGACAATAATAAGGATATCTCGAATACCCGCTGATACGAGCGTATTGAGCGGGTAGAAAATCATCGGTCGGTCATAGATCGGGAGGAGTTGTTTCGAAATGACCGCCGTGAGCGGAAGGAGTCGCGTGCCATTTCCTCCAGCAAGAATAATACCTTTCATACAGGAATAATCCCCCAAAGTATACTGTCAAATCAGAAAAGTGCCATTTTAAAGCATCTGTAGTATACTCTTATTAAACCTTTCCTCAAAGACACTTCCAAAAGTACTCTTCCTTCATCATGAAAATCGTTCGTCATCCAGCATTTCTCATCACCCTCCTCCTCACCGTCTTTTTCCTTAAGGGCGTGTTCTTGGCGACGCTTTTCCCGATATTCACCGGGCAAGACGAAGCGCGACACTACAATACGCTTCAGTACCTCAATCAACCCGAGATACCCACCGAGCAGACAACTCACCGCCTTCACATTCAAAACAAAGAAGATTTCTCCGATTACAATTTCTCTGAGGAAATCGTCAATACTGGGAAAACTGCCGGAATAGATGATTTACGCCACGGACTCTTCGATACCCAACGGTTCGTCCCGGAGAGCTTCGATGGAGCAAATGAATCAGAGATTACCCGACAAACCTGGAAGCCCTATAATTTCACCACGCCAGCAGACGTCGTCGGATCGAAAAGTCTCTATCACACGATTGCCGGCGCTATCGAGTCAACGCTCTCACAACAAGACATTCTCACCCGATTCTATGCCATTCGAATTTTCTCCGTCCTCCTTGGGACAATCGCCGTATTTCTCACTTTCCTTATTGCAAGATCACTTCAATTTGACCATTTTATCAGCACTCTCTTGGCAGCGCTCGTCGCCTTCCAGCCAAAGTTTTCGATGTACCTGACCAATATCAATTATGATGCCCTCCTTATCCCAACATTCTTTCTCTTCACCTGGGGAGGTGTCATAAGTATACAGAAGGGACTCAACTGGAAAAATTTCAGCATCATGTTCCTCGCTGTTGTTATCGGACTCCTCACCAAAGGCACGGCAATCGTGCTTCTCATGGCTTTCCTCGGAATCATTTTCTATCATTCCTACCGCTTTATACGCGCCCGGCATCAGTTCAAGATTACCTTCCTTAGAAGCGTATTTGCAGCACTTTTTATCATTGGCATCGTTGCATTATCAAGCGGACGATATCACTACACAACGCTCATCCCAATCGGCACGTCATTCTCCGTCACCGCAACATCACTCGGACAATATCTCGACAAAAGCCTCACCTTTGGACGATTCGGACTCTCGTCTCGCACCTATTGGGGATCCCTCGGATGGAATGACGATTTCCTAGCACGCCACTTCACAGATATACTTTGGCCACTCGAGGAAATCGCCATCGTCGGTATCATTCTCTTCCTTTTCAGCAAGAAAAAACCCAACTTCCTCCCAGAGAAAAAGCCTGTCATATTTCTTATTGCCATGATTATCGCGCTTCAGTTTGGCATTCGCGTAGCAGATTGGAATGTATTCGCACATACCGGATCGCTCGACCTCGGCACGCCCGGGCGCTATTTCCTCCCCAATCTCGCAACTCATCTCATTCTTGTTTTCCTCGGAATCGGCACGCTTCTCGGAACACGCGAACGATTCAAAAATATTCTGCTCGGCGGAGTTATCTTCATGTGTTTCTTCTCAATGTTTCTCACTCTCGATATCATTCTCCCGAGATTCTATCTCTAAGAAATCACTAGAGAAACATCAAAAGGTTATTCTTTTGAAAGACAACCCGCTTTCCTTAAGAGACGCTAAAAATGAAGAACCAGTCAACTATGTTTCAGAACCTCTCACAAAAAATATTCCTCATCTCCATCATTGGATTCACGGCTATCGTGATTGTAAACCTTGCACACCAATGGGGATTTCCTGATACGCAGTTCCCACTCGAAAAGAGCGAGAAAGTAAAGCTCGATGAAACCGGAGCAACACAAACATTTATCGCCACTCGTAACGAGCTCTCAGGCATAAACATTCTCTTCGGCGGATCACAGACCAAGAACGGTGGGATGCTGTCAATTGCCCTTCTCGATGCATCTTGCCAAGAAAAAATTGTTGAGCAGAAAGGTTTCACAACATCATTTGATACAGAAAATTCCTTTCGATTCTCTTTTCCTTCCATCTCTGATTCCAAAGGAAAAACATTCTGCCTCACAACACACTTCGCACCAGCAAAAGGCTCCAAGAAAGCTGCTATCTTTGTCACCACCAACACTCTCCCTCAAGAAGCACTCTCGCTTTCCATAAACGGGGAGATACGCCCCAATGAATCACTCTCATTTCGCCCCGTCTATCGAAACAAAACGCTCCTTGCTGATTTCGTCGAGCTCAATCAGAGAATATCACAGTACAAACCCTGGTTTCTGAAAGGCGTCCCTCTTGCAATCATCACCATATTCTCAATAGGACTTACCCTCGTCTTCCTTATACTGGCAATCACCAAAGATTCAGCCAAAGAAAGTAGCAAAGAAAAATAGTTCTTTCCCAGTACATCCATTCGAAATTTATACGAATACACAAAAGAGGTGGCATCAACCACCTCTTTTTTCATCCCGAATTCCTCTCAAAAAGAGAAGTCTCCTACACCTGATAATATTCCCGGTACCAATCAACAAAGTTCTTTATACCAACATCAATGCGAGTGGTTGGCGCCCAACCAAGCATGCGCAGTTTCGAAATATCGGCAACGGTCGAAGGCACATCGCCTGGTTGCATGGGCATCATTTTCTTCTCCGCGGTCTTCCCAATATTCTTTTCAATAACTTCGATAAACCGTGTCAATTTTTCCTCCGCATCACCACCAATATTCATAACCCCAACAGGAAGATTAGCATCCAAAACCGTAATCGTCCCCGAAACAATGTCATCAATATAGGTGAAATTCCTTGTCATCTTCCCAAAATTGTATACCTCTATAGGCTTCTCCTCAAAGATATTCTTCGTAAAGTTGAAGAGTGCCATATCAGGGCGTCCCCATGGACCATAGACCGTAAAGAATCGCAGTCCCGTTGTTGGAAGTCCATAGAGATGACTCCATGTGTGAGCAAAAAGCTCATCTGCCTTTTTACTTGCAGCATATGGTGAAATCGGACTATCCACAGAATCATTCTCGGAAAACGGGATTTTCTCATTACCACCATAAACCGATGATGAAGAGGCGTAGACAAAATTCTGTACATCATGTTTCCGAGCCGCCTCGAGCAAAACGAGAGTTCCATTTATATTCACATCCGCATACAAAAACGGATCCTTGATTGAATTCCGCACTCCCGCCATTGCCGCCAAGTGCACCACCTTCTCTATTTTTTCTTCCAAGAATATATTTTCAACCAACGCTGTATCACGGATGTCACCTTCGTACAATTTGAAGTCAACGCCCTTCAAAAATACAGCGATACGATCCCGCTTGAGCTGCGGGTCATAGTAGTCATTGAAATTATCGAGAATCACCACGCGATCACCACGCTCAACCAATCGCTTCGTCACCGCCGAACCGATAAACCCCGCCCCTCCAGTCACCAAAATATTCATAGTCGCGCTCTTAGAAAATTATCATACTCAGTGTCAATTACCGTATCAGTGATATATTTTTGCACAGCTGTCTCTCGAGCTTTCTCCCCTAGACGTTTCCGCAAACGTTCATCGCAAATAAGTTCGACAAGCCTTTCATACCATCCCTGTTCATCTTTGGCAACGAATCCATCTACGCCATCGGAAATCGCTTTTCGAAACGTCTGCGTTGCCGAAGCAACCGTCGGAACACTCACAATACCCGCTTCAAAAAATTTCAGTTCGCTCTTCGCCTCGCAAAACGGGTCGCCGATTTCAAGGGGGGCAATATTGATATCGACACGCGCAATATTCTTGAAATTCTCGGCACGCGGTACAAAAGAAACGCGATCAATACGGGCGAAATATGCATCAAGCGTATTGGGAAGCACTAATGGTCCACCGATAAAAAGTCGCAGGTGTGAGAACTCGTCAAGAAGCCGCTTCAGCACCGGCACAACAACCATGAAATCCCGGTCATGCCCCGTTGATCCGCTGAAATATCCTATCGAGACCTCATTCAAAGACTCGCTTCGCTCCCGATGCTTCTTAGGATTCGATGCCAAAATTTCATCCGCTCTCTCCACATCCTCTCTATTCAATCGGTTTGGTAGCACAAATACGGGTTTCCCAAAAACACAAAGCCTCTTGGCAAGAAACTCCGTACTCGTTGTCAGGGCGCCAACAGAGGAGTCGTTAAGAAATTCGGCACCGACGCCGTGTGCATATTGTCTTCTCTCAAGTGCATTCATCGCCCCATAAGCAGCAGTTTGTTTGAAAAGCACCTCATCAAATACCAAATCATCCGTATCGAATATCACTGTCTTTTTTAGTGTCTTCAATCTATCGACAAATGCGGCAATCGTCGGCGTCCACGAAGTTCGGTGAAATACAAAAACCGAAAACTTGCCCGCAAATCGCGAGAGATACGGAGTATCCTGTGGAGTCACCGCCACGCGGAAACCCCGCAAGCGCAAAGACTCTGCGATATGATGGCAGCGATAGCGAGCGCTATCGCCGACGCCACTTGCGATAAACAAGACCTCTCCCGAACCGACCCGATGAAAAAACATCGGTATCGAAGCAAGAATCCTTCGACTCCCCTGAACTATTCCGTCACGCCGAAGCAATGACCATACCTTGCCGAGTTTTATAAGAAAAGCATTCATCAAGAGAATCGCTAGAGGTATTTCGCAGGATTGATATGGGCACCGGTTGGGATTAAGAGCCCCTTTACACTACTTGATTTAACTATCTCAAACGACTCGCTCGTGTAGACGCCGAAATGCACATGAGATCCTGTTGAATATCCCGTCGAACCCATGAGCCCAATCTTTTCTCCGCGATTGACCTTCTCTCCGTTTTTCACCAGTTGTTTGCTCATATGACCATAGAGCGTCGTCAGACCATTCTTGTGTTCAATAGCAATCCATTTCCCATAGGCATATTTCCCTTCGTCACCCATGCCAACCACTTTCCCATCTTCAGCAGCGAGAATCGGCGTCCCGACCGCATCGGCAAAATCCATGCCGTTATGAAAAGTATACCATTTGGTAAATGTCGTTTTCCCATATTTCTGACTCATGCGCGGATTTTTAACAGGATATCCTAAAACTCCCGAGCTAAAATTTGGTATGGAACTTAAGTCTATCTTCCCGGCACGTGCCGCATCCAACTGTTCAATTTCATCTTCTATCGCCTTGCGTTGCTTCTCCAAGTCGGAAACGATATTGCTATACTTCGCCTGATCGGCTGCTGCCTGTGCAGCAAGCGTTTCCTTGTTGCGTCGAGAATTTTCCAGATAGGCATTTTGCTGTTCGAGTTGGAATTTCACACTGGCGATTTCCACCTTCTTTTCACTTGCCAGTTCATGCTCATTGATGAGCGCATTTCGAAGGTTCGTTATACCGGAAAGCGTTTCTCTGACACCTGCACCTGCCTCGAAGAGGTGGTCGCGACCAAGTATGAGACGACCGAAATCCTCCGAAGATGAGAGAAAGAGTGACGGTACGCCCGTTGCCTGCGTCTGAGAGTCGTAGTATGAGCGGAGAATATCCGCAAGGAGACTCTTCTGAACAGTAATTATCTTTTCCTTTTCATCCACTCGAGATTCGAGCGATTCGATTTGCTGTCCCAAATCAGCCAATCGGCGTTCATTGCCCGTAATATCTTCTTGAAGAGCATCCGCCTGAACCGCCAAATTCTCTGCCTGAGTAGACAGCTGGTCACGCTCTTTATCCTTTAGGCTAACTATTTTTTGGTATGTCTTTATCTTATCTTTCAGCGCATCTAATATATCTTGTTTCTCATTCTGTGCTTTCTTGAGTGCGTCTTCTTGCGCTTGGTTAGGCGGGTTAATCGTTGTGCTAGCGCGAGAAACATTCGGAATGAAAACGAAATACCCAACAGCAACAAACACTGTCGCCATCGCAAAAGAAAGCCCAAAAAGAAGTTTCTGTATTTTTTTGTCTGATTTTGCTTTCATCCTCACCATTATAGCACTTTCTCGAGAAGTGTCCGCGCACTATCAATTCGCCGAAGGGTCGCCTCTTTTCCTATGACCCACGCAATCTCGAAGGGTGGCGGAGACTGTTTCTCACCCGAAAGCGCCACACGAAGTGGCCAGAGGAAATCCCCACGCTTCTCCCCTGCCGTTTCAAGGAGCGATGATTCCAATCGCTCTCTTGTCCATTCGCTCTCCGGCACCATCTCAAGCGCCATATGCATTTTCCCAAGCGCAGCAATCGTTTCTTCGCGAGTATTTTTCTTCCAAGGAAGAAGTGACACATCAACAGTCGGCTCAACAAAGAGGAATTGTACCGCCTCTCCAACATCAGAAAACTTTTGCAATCGATCCTGCTCGATAATCAACACCCGCTCTACATATTCCGACTCTTTCCGTAAAGCATCAACCGCTTCGAACCATGGTTTCTTTGCGAGAAATGGGAGTGCTCGTGTAAACAAATCTTCAAGAGGGAGATCCTTGATATACTGCGCATTGAGCCAATCAAGCTTCTTGGTATCAAACACGGCACCCCCTTTGTGAACATGTGAGAGATCAAATGCATCAACAAGTTCACCAAGTGAGAAAATTTCCTGAGTTTTCCCATCACCCGGATTCCACCCCAAAAGCGCCACGAAGTTGAGCAAGGCTTCCGGAAGATATCCCTTAGCAAGATAGTCCTCAACTGCCACATCTCCCTGCCGTTTTGAGAGCTTTGACCGATCCGGATTGAGGAGAAGGGGCAGATGCGCAAACTGCGGAACACTCCACCCAAATGCCTCATAGAGCAAAATATGTTTCGGCGTTGACGGGAGCCATTCTTCGCCGCGAATCACATGCGTGATGCCCATCAGATGATCATCCACTACATTCGCCAAATGATACGTAGGGAATCCGTCGGATTTCATAAGCACCTGATCATCGATTGTCTTGTGGTCAAAGGATACCCGCCCGCGTATCATATCGTCAAACACCACCTCATTCCCTCCTGCATCAACACGCAGTCGGACGACATGCGCTATGCCAGATGCCAGATTCTCTGTCACAGCATCACCCGACAGATCACGGCAATGCCCGTCATAGCGCGTCGGTTCCTTGCGTGCCTCTTGCTCTTTGCGAACTGATACCAGTCGCTCTGACGTGCAAAAACACACATACGCCTTGTCAGACCTCACCAATTCATCGACATACTGTTTGTAAATATCCAGTCGCTCCGACTGCACATACGGTCCACATTCCCCACACGCTTCTCCGCCCTTGGCGGGAATCTTCTGAATTCCCTCATCCCAACCAAAGAACATGCCAAGTGTCTCGAGAAGCCTCGCTGTCGCATCTTCCACGAAGCGTTTCTGATCGGTATCCTCTATGCGAAGAATAAAGCTCCCGGAATTCTTCCTGGCAAAAAGATAATTGTAGAGTGCTGTCCGCAAACTCCCGACATGCAAATACCCCGTCGGCGACGGCGCAAACCGAACACGCACTTCACCTGATTCTATATGATGAGACATACAAAAAACTTGTTATATATCAAGATACGATATCATCCTCCATTTTTTCCAAAACAACTCTCCTTCAAAACCACCAAGGGGAACACAACAACTGCTCGCCATATTCTCCGCCATCGCTTTGGTTGGAGGAGAAGTCGCCAGAGCCATTCAATACCAATCATACGAAAAAGTCGTGGCGCCCGAATGACATTGCCGGTCAAAAAATCAAAAGCGCCACCCACTCCCATTACCAGTCTCACAGATTTCGTGCGTCCCCGCAAGGACTCCAAGAAATATTCTTGTTCTGGCGCCCCAAAGTTGCAAAGCACAATATGGGAAGATGAAGCATCGAGAAAAATATCACCACCTTTCGCTCTCCATTTTCCATTTTTCAAAACTTCAAACTCATTTCCAACGACATTCAACTGCGGATACTTCCTACGAAGCGCTTTCCGAATTTCCTCGAAAGAAGAAAGTCCGTCTTTCCAAATGGCAAGAAACACGCTCAAGTGTCGCCGCTCTGCCTCTTGCAGAATATCCTCCATCAAATCGGATCCTGGATATCGATGAATCCATTTCCTTCCAAACCATCCCACAAGAGTCACTCCGAAACCGTCCGGAATACACATATCCGCCGCCAACAAATTCCGCCTGAACAATTCCGATTCCCGAGCAAGAAGTAAGAACTCCGGACCAACCGTCGCAATACGATGGAAAGAATTCCCCTTAAGAAACAAGCGAGCGCGAAAGGTAACTTCTCTTTTCGAAAGAACATCAAGAGGGATACCAAAGATGCTGGCGTACATACTACTCATTCGCGTTATCGCTAAATCGCATCCCCTATTCTCCGAGTGGAAATTCTTCAAGCACTTCGTAGTGCAGGCCTTCTGCTTTTGAGAACACGCTTTCGAAAAGCACCAGACTCGAAACCGGAATGAGTGCTCGCCATGACGACTCCATATCCGGCTTCTCAGGAAGCGCTTCCCATTTCTCTCGACGGACACGAGCAAGGGTAATATGCGGACGAAAACTCTTCCGAGGTGCAGTCGCAATATCGAGTGCTTCTTCGAGGCGATTGGAAAGTGCGAGCAACTCAGCGCTTTCTTCACCCATAAACCATATCATATTTCCCGTCCCCACAGGCTCACTCTCCTTTGGTGAGAATCCTATTTGATCGAGTATAATATCAAACACTTCGAAAGTCGGGCATATCCCCGCGACACGCGAAACAACCGTCGCAATATCCTCATCGCCACGAAAACCGATAAAGAGCACAGTCACATGCAAATTCCGCTCCTTGGTCAAACGAAGGGGGAGCGTTTTCCACGATTCCATACGAGCCGCAAGTCGCCGCGCCACATCCGCCGGAATACGAATCCCCAAAAATATTTTTCGCGCTTTCATATCAGGAAATGCAGATTCATAATTTACAAAAAGTAAGGCAAAGATTCTTTTTGAGATAGGCTCTAGAAACTCACTCAACTCTCTTATCCTATTTCTCGATTTCCCGAAGTGCTTCAAATAACTTCCGCTCTTCGCGAGAGAGATGCTTCGGAATACGCACGGTCACCGTCACCAAATGATCCCCTCTTCCCCACGAGCTCCCTACAGGGAGGAGCCCTTTGCTTCGCACGCGGAATACTTCACCAGACTGTGTGCCTGCAGGAATCTTCATAGAAATATCCCCCTCAATAGTCGCGACACTCACTGTGTCACCAAGTGCGGCACGAACGGAAGAAATCGAGATATTCGAAAGCACATCATTTCCCCGTCGCGAAAAAGTCGGATGCGGTCGCACATGAATTGCAATCAGAAGATCGCCCGACTGACTCCCTGCTTCACCCGCCTCACCCTCTCCCGAGAGGGAGAGCATCTGCCCATCCTCAATGCCCGCGGGAATATCCAAGGGAATCTCCTCCGACTTTTTCACATGTCCTGACCCGCGACATTCTGAACATTTCTCCGCATACACTTTTCCTCGACCCTGACAGTCACCGCAGACATCCGCCTGCTGAAACGTCCCCAGGATACTCCGCACTGTTCGTCGTATCTGTCCTGTTCCATGACATGTCGAGCAGTCTTTTTCTTTCGATCCTCGCTTCCCGCCTGTCCCCGAGCATGATGAACACGATACTTCTCGTCGAAGCGAAATCGTCTTCCGTACGCCGCTCGCCATTTCCTCAAACGAAATTTCAACATCAACCTGAATATCCGAACCGCGTCGCCGAGACCGCCCCCGCCCCGATCGACCACCGCCAAAAATATCCGAAAATATATCCTCAAAGCCCCCTTCAAAGTGGAAATTGCCATTTGAGAAACCCTCGAAACCGCCAAAGCCAGCTCCTCCACCACCTCCGCCCCCTTGCGAAAATGTTTCTCCGAACTGGTCATATTGCGCCCGTTTCTCCTTGTTCGAGAGCACCTGGTACGCCTCATTTATCTCTTTGAACTTCGCCTCGTCGCCCCCCTTTTTGTCTGGGTGATGCGCGTGCGCGAGCTTTCGATACGCCTTCTTGATCTCATCCGCCGACGCACCCCGAGCGACGCCAAGCATCTGATAGTAGTCTTTCGCCATAATCAGAAAATATACATACAATGTCCCCAGTATAAACCAAAATAAAAAAATTAGCAATCACCGAAAGTGAGTGCTAATTCCAAGCATTCAAACATCCAGAAACCCCAAAAAAGAAAAGAAAACCCGCCAACAGTCCAAAGACATGGCGGGCAAAGTATACCAATCAATCCGCTCAAAACCTTATCCAAACAATCGTCATTCAGACTCGCCGGATACCTCCCCTTCCAGAATCGTGAAAGTAAATGAGAAAACTGTCGTGGAGCGATCGCTCTGTGTGACAATTTCCGTATAGTCAACTTCCGCAGTAACGGTATAGGCGCCAGGTGTTGTCGGCACAACGAAGGAAAACTGCTCGTTGGCAATATCTCCCGTCCGAAGATGATCGCGCCGCGTCTGGTCGAATCCGATGATAACTGGATTTTCTCCGTATTCCGGTCCTTGGATCCGATACTGCGTATAGACGTAATCCTGCCCAAATGGCGTCCCAGTATTGGAAATCGTCACCGCCACGTCTACAGTCTGTCCCGAAACCACTTCATTCAAGAAGTAAAACTGAATGCCCAAATGAGCATTTTCCTTGATAACGAACGAGTAGGCATTGCTCTTGTTATTCGTCATCTTCGATTCCCCAAACGACTTGTCCGAATTGGCAACCGCCGTGAAGCTATACCGACCCGGATACGCCGGGTAGTCACCATCCTTGAATCCAACACAATGACTCACGTTCTTGGACTTCCCAGTCCGCATATCCTTTTTACTGATCATTTCGTAACCGAAATGTCTCGGACTTCTGTCTTCATTGTAGCCTTTGGACAGGTAGAAACTCAGCTTGACATCCTTTGGCGCATCGCCATCACCTTTGCTCTTGACGTATGCCGTGGGACAGAGTGTGCTCCCCCAGTCGACATCGTCATGTTTGCGTCCACTACTTCGCTCGAACCACTCACCGGATATGCCAATATCCGGAAGTTTCCTACCACTCGAAGGAGTAAGTCCAGTCTCAAGAGTCTCCGAAGGATCTGGCTGATACCCTGAGTACGGGTCAATAGCCTTGTCGCCATTCATGCCCGGACCATCCGTAAGTACCAATATTTCCCGATTCGTTCCGGCGATGGCATACGCGACACCAGAACGTTCAACAGATAATGACTGCTGAATATATTGATCTGCTGCCTGAGCTGGATATGTCCAAGTGAACATTGCTTTAATTTCAGACACCACCGACGAAAGCCACGAGATAACAGCCGAACTAGCCCGTTTCCACCTACTGTCCACAACCTGGTCAGTTTTAACGACTCCATTATTCTCTTCACTAGACCGGAGCATCCGCTCCACCGTATCGGTGACTCCCTGACAGGCTTCGTTCTGAGAAACAACTTCCGTCACCCAGTAGTCATCTCGAGAAGAATCCACAGTCCGATACCAGGCGTTGGCATTCGGACAATAATCAGATCCTTGAAAGAGATATTGTCCCAATGAAGCAATCGATTTCTCGCCTTTCGAGATGAGTGTGGCAGGATAATTAGATGCAAGGAACTGAGTCGGTTCAACCCAGCCACAATTGTCAGAAAGAGTTCCTCCATCCTTACCCACACAGCCATTGCCACGAAACTCTTTGTCGGGATCCTTAGCATCCAGATGAATGCCGGAGTGGAGATGATCCATTCGCTCCCCATTATCCGTAAATACGGCTACGGAAGCGATTCGATCGCCCGCCTTAACTTTCGTCAAGGAGTCTTTCTTGCATCTCCTCTCATTAAGATATGAATCATCAAAGGAAATATGCCCGTACAACGCGAAGAAAACTCTCCCTTCCACGGTGTAGTGGCGAAGAAGAATCGCCCCACCAGGAATGTCATAGGCGCTAGGATCCGGCTTCGCTTTACCGGATCTACCTCCGAATCCTCTCAATCCCGACCCGTAGTTTTCGACACAGCCATCAGCTATAGCAACGACTGCAGTATCAAAAGAACGACAGAAATCATCCCCAACATGACCGGGATATTGACCAAATTGGTAACAATCTTCGGCATGACGATATCCAACCGGAGCATTCCATCCATTAGAACGATAATCAATGACATTGCCGTTGCCAGCACTCCAAGAGAAGCTGGCGGGAAACATCCATAAGACCAGAATGAACATCGCAATAAACGAGTGTCTATTCACGACCTATTCCTTTTCTGTTGTGCAGATATGTTAAACAACTATCCGGAATATTTCTCCGAATCCCTACCTCTCTCAAAGATATTTGAAAGAGGATGAGGAATCTAAGAACAGCGTTTACCAAGAAACACAACTAATAAGAAAACACTACTCAAAAAATCTTCAAAGAATCTAGAAATCTCTGAAAAACTGCTTCGGATTCTTTCGAAGTTGAAAACTGATATCCATCGAAAGTAATCCTCCGAATGTCATAATACCAATCTTTTTTATCAAGGAAAATTATTGCCTCACCAGGAATAGGGCAATACCCTTCCCCAGCTCCACATGATTGCTTCTCCTTGCTAAGGAATATATCATTACTCCCGATGTGGATGCGTGACCAGTCCTTCAAAAAAGATCTGTCGAGTGGCGCACCCCCTTCAGAAGAACTACCCGTAGGAGCTACATATACCTGAATGTCACCGTACGCCCTCTTCAAATCATCTGTCTTTGCAACAAAAGAGACCATTGGGATATAATCCTTGTCTTTTACAGTGTAGACATTTGAAGGATACTGTACTTCGAAGCCGTATCGATTACTCCTATATGTTTCCCAATCCGCGGAATCCGCTACCATTAGAACTCCTTCTGGGGCAGATACTGATTGAGATTGATCTTGAGATACCAGTTCCGAACGAAAAGAAGACTTTTTAGTATAAAGAAAAGCTAACCCAAGAATGGGAATGATTACCGCTCCTGCGATGCTAACGATAGTTGTCCTCTTTGACATAAAAACTGACATAGAAATAGAAGGCGTGTCCAGTTCCCTCTTTGAGAAAGAGTACTACAAACACTGGGAAACGTCAATATTATGTATGCGTCCACCCATCTTTGCACTCCCCGGTCAGAAAAGGATTATCGCCACTCGTTTGGCCTGCGATGAATTGTAGCGGAGAACATTTGTTTCCAAAAGCGAAGTGTACCCGTTCGGTATTGAACCAGAGGAGATACTCCACAAGCTTCTGATTGAAAACCTGAATATCCTAAGAATCTATCTCAATCCCCCCCCTCAAAGATATATGATTCTTGCCAGAGCTTTATCTAAAACAAAACTATGCCAAGAAAAATCTATCCGAGTGATATCACTCGAGAACAGTTTGAGACCATTTATTTCGTTCTCAAATCAGACAAAAAGAAAACCAAACCAAGAAAACATAATCTCTACGATATCTTTTGTGCTCTGCTCTACATCCTGAAATCGTGTTGTCAGATTGTGTAGGTCTTATTGCGTGTACGGCTACACGGTAGTATTCGGATATCTACAAAAGTAGAAATTGTGTAGGTCTTATTGCGCCGAATACTCCGAAAGAAACTTTGAAATCTACAAAAGTAGAAATTGTGTAGGTCTTATTGCGCTCCGAACGGGGAACTACTACTTTTACATCTACAAAAGTAGAAATTGTGTAGGTCTTATTGCGGGTTCTGTGGATAATGTGGCAACGGAATCTACAAAAGTAGAAATTGTGTAGGTCTTATTGCGAAGAGATGATATTCTTTGCTTTACTATCTACAAAAGTAGAAATTGTGTAGGTCTTATTGCGATACACCAAAGAAAATAACCAAACTAATCTACAAAAGTAGAAATTGTGTAGGTCTTATTGCGAACCAAGCAAAGAAACTTGAGAAGAATCTACAAAAGTAGAAATTGTGTAGGTCTTATTGCGGCGCGTGAATAACTCTCTCTATTAAATCTACAAAAGTAGAAATTGTGTAGGTCTTATTGCGATACGCGAGCATAACAAAGCCTTCAATCTACAAAAGTAGAAATTGTGTAGGTCTTATTGCGGTCACCATTTTCAGTGCCGATTTTGATCTACAAAAGTAGAAATTGTGTAGGTCTTATTGCGAGGGAACACCCGGGCTTGTTTCCGAAATCTACAAAAGTAGAAATTGTGTAGGTCTTATTGCGTTCGATTTCTGGGAAGTTCTCACTGTTATCTACAAAAGTAGAAATTGTGTAGGTCTTATTGCGAGGAGATGGATGGTGGTATGCTAGAATCTACAAAAGTAGAAATTGTGTAGGTCTTATTGCGTAAAAATCCTTGATAGCAATAATGAAATCTACAAAAGTAGAAATTGTGTAGGTCTTATTGCGCAACTGGAATTAACCAGCATCGTCCCATCTACAAAAGTAGAAATTGTGTAGGTCTTATTGCGGTGAGGAATATGGATACAGTGATGGAATCTACAAAAGTAGAAATTGTGTAGGTCTTATTGCGGATCTTTGAGAAAAACGAACTCGTATATCTACAAAAGTAGAAATTGTGTAGGTCTTATTGCGGTGCGGTCATTGGGTACTGGATCAAAATCTACAAAAGTAGAAATTGTGTAGGTCTTATTGCGGCGTGTCGAACGAGAGAAGCAGGCTATCTACAAAAGTAGAAATTGTGTAGGTCTTATTGCGGTCTGCTTTCTTACTGCTTCGGCGAGGATCTACAAAAGTAGAAATTGTGTAGGTCTTATTGCGCGTCGAAGAAATAAAGAGCAGTCAAATCTACAAAAGTAGAAATTGTGTAGGTCTTATTGCGCCGATGTGGCTAAAGCCATATCGTTGTATCTACAAAAGTAGAAATTGTGTAGGTCTTATTGCGATGGATTCATCCAGCCCGTCGTCATATCTACAAAAGTAGAAATTGTGTAGGTCTTATTGCGATGATAACGCCTACCGAAGACGCACTATCTACAAAAGTAGAAATTGTGTAGGTCTTATTGCGATGTCCATGTAAACCTGACCACCCATATCTACAAAAGTAGAAATTGTGTAGGTCTTATTGCGAGTATAGATATTGGGTTGATAAGTCGAATCTACAAAAGTAGAAATTGTGTAGGTCTTATTGCGAGCCATAAAGGCTTGGATAAGCCAAGAATATACAAATCCCGAAAAAATAGGGACGAACTCTTGGCTTATCCATGCAAAACCCAGATATTCAGGTCGGGGTTTTGCGTTTTTCTGAATACAGACGCAATAAAAAATATAAGGCCCATTTCAATTTCCACCTAAAAGGTGATTGAATTGTCAAGGTTCTTCTTGCGGGGAAAAGTCATGAGATCATGATAACCGTCTCTTCTTCACGTTTTGCATACCCGTAGCGCTTCACCTTCTTGGCGCATCCTTCGCACACCTGGAACACCACGATGCTATCCGCTCCGGTAAACGTCTTCTTGTACTTCAATTCTATCTCAATCAGCACATTTTGCAAGACCCGATCGCTCTCGCGCAACTGGAATACGCTGTATTGGATTCGCCTACCGTATTTCTCCAGAAACTTGGAAAAACGAGTGCGCGTTCGATTATCTTCAAAGTCGTAGGAAACTATTAGCATAAATATCAACGGATGATAAACGACTGAAAACTTTCTTCATCGTCATTCAATACTCGGTAATAATATCCTCGGACGAAATCGTATATTTCGTTCTTGTGTTTCAAAATTTCTTCGAGAAATATCTTCGTATATCGCGCGCCACTTTGATAGTTCAACTGATAATTTCCATTTTTTACGGAAAAGTCCTTTGAATCAAAACGGTTCAAAGTGTGAATCTTGAGAAGTGAACGATCAACGATGCACCGAAACGGCTCCATCATATCGCATGCAAGCGACTTACGTTGGAAAAACAACTGATGATACACGCCCTTATAGGTATCAAATCCAAAGAGACGCAAGAGCGAATCAGTGAAATGAAAGAGGTAGGTATATCCCATATCGAGCAATATATTATTCTCATCCACTTTGCCACGTGGCACTCGCCGATACCAACCAAGCGACCCGAAATACTCACGAAAATACATCCGCCCCACCGTCCCCTCTATACCGCGAAGCGTTGCCAAATCCTCTGCACTCGCTATTTTTTCTTCCCATTCGCGCTTCCGATCAAGTAGCGACTTCCCCGAGAGTGACTCCTTGCCAATCGAGCGAATCAATGCAATCTGATTTCTAATTTTGTTCGAAACAATCTTGCGAGAAATTTCCAGGCATGCATTCAAAGAAAGATTGTATTGTTTTTGTCGCAACAAATAATTTCCTTCGGCATACGGACAGACAGAGGCGTATGTTCGAAACGACCGGTCAAGCAGGAACAGTGATACGCCGTTCTTCGAACAATTCGCAACGAGCTTTGTCGTCAAAGTCGCCTCTCCGTGAAGAAATATAGCCACAAGCAACTGAAGTGGCACTTTTTCTTTCGTTCCCTCTTCATTCGCAATAACAATATTTTCATTTCGAAACGAAAGATCGCACTCACCGAGTGTTGCGGTACTGATAAAGGCGATCTGTTTTTTCTCGAAATCCGGAGCAGTCAGCATAGGGTATGAAGTCGACTATGAATTTTCTTCCAAAACAACACGAGGAGCATCACCACGACACAACGTCCGATAAATACACCCGGCACATTTCTTCTCGTCGGCTATCGGATGCGTCTTTGATATATCGAAAGTCCGAATTCGATCGATCAAACCGAGAAACGACTCCCAGTCCTCAGCAGAAATATCGACGGGATATTTCTTGTTATCCGAAAGCGAGTGCAACACCGCCTCCCGAACTTCGTATCCTATTTCTTCGAGACAGAGGATTTGCCCCAAGACTTGCCACTTGTACCCGGGATATACAAATCGAATCTTCGTCTTCCGCTCAATGAGCGTCTTTGTCTCCACATCGTATATATCAATCTTCCCGACCAACCCGTATTTCTCGGACGAGACGCTCATCCCCTGCCGATACCGACTCCGCGAAGAATACGCGCCCGCATCCGAAGCCGAATGCCGAAGTGTCCCCATCTTTTGCGGAGACGCTTTGTAGTGTCCTTCGCCAATCGCTTCATATACGCCATGAAAATACAGCGACCGCGGACAAAATGCAAAATCGTTGAGCGCTGTTATTGGAATTTCGGAAAACATTTATTTCTTTTCTTTCCATTTCAAATCCTTTTCGTTTTCCTCTATCCATTTCCGCCAACTGCTCTCGCCAGAAAGCCACGCAGACCATTCCTCATCGGAAATATACGTTTTATATCCAAGACGAATATGCTCCGCCATAACGATTCCTTTACGCGCAATGTTGTACGCACCATTGCTATCGCCAGAACTCGGCAAAGCTAGCTTCTCATCCCTCTGCTCAGCATCCCAATACTTCCGCGAATCGAAATGCTCTCCGGTGTGCTCATTGCGAACTGGAGAAAGAAGAAAATCAGAATCGCGCTCATTTTCCTTTTCCCCAGTATTCCTGATCTGTTGGATGAGATCGATGCAATGGCGAAGCGACTCATATGCCGGGTATTCTGAAATTTTCACAAGTTCTCCGCCCCCCTTCATTTGTGTAAAAAGCGATCGATTCCTGTCTTTTTTGTCGAGGTTTGCAAAAAGTGAGTCAAGCATTTCGACGACATCCTCCTTTTCTACCTTCCACTCATTCTTGTCCGTTCCACGCTTCCCGCGAAAACGATCGAGACTTTCGCCATTCTTTCCCGAGTAGAGTGTCCACGTTTTTCCATTTCGTATCTCCCTATTATTCTCTTTCTTTTTCCCCTTTTCTATTCGTACTTTTATTTTCTCAACATATGTAAATGCATAATCTTTCCCATCGAAGACGATATCCGAGAAAGTTTCGAGAATTTCTCTCTTGATACTTTCTTCCGAACCGCGCTTCAAATAAACTGTCTTGCGCCATCCGGTAAGCGGATCGGTTTGCGACGTATAATTGGCACGAGTATACAGCATGATGCCGAATTGCTTGGAGTTGATATCGCCGAAATTATTGACTGGTGGCGTCAATTGAAAGGCTTTTGTGACAGAGCCAATTTCACCAATTTTTGCAGACTTATCAACAAGAAAGTTTAATTTTTTCGCAAGTGCAAGTTCAAGCTTCTGATAAACCTGCTTTTCTATTTTCTGGCGCCCGCGCTTGAAACCAATATTCAAATCCTCCAACACAATAAGTGCGCCCTTTTCGACAGCAATATCAACAATTTTCCGAACAACCTGAGAAATATACCCCTCCTTCAAGTCCTTGATTGTCCCGATGGTCTTCCAATTTTTTCGTGCAAAATCCCGCTCACCAGCTCGCGCTTCAAGCAATGCATTGTAATCTTTTCCGCCAACAACATTAAAACTTCCTTGATCCAACAGTTCTCCTTTTTCACTTACAAGCGACCAATATGCCAAGTGCTTTTCCCCGCGGTCGATACCGAGGAAAATACATTGCGCTCCATCCCTAAGTTTTTCAGAGATTTCCCTATTGACAGCTCGATTCTTCATACAAAAATTAAGCGTAATCGGAACATGAAAAAGAAATTTTTCTTTCGAAAATCGGAAGTTCTTGATAATGCTCTTCCCACTATTATCATCCGCTCTTTGCTGTTTCTCCTCAGGAAGCGCTGATCTGTAAAATACCTCAGCCTCTCCATTCAATTTCGGACGATTTTCGATATCACGAAACATCGCGTCCCAATACATCGTGTGCAGATTATTTTTGTGCCCTTCTTTTTTTCCGCTATTTGAATCCTGATTGTGAATCTCAAAGAGATAGAGCCTTCCCTCGCTAACCCAAGAGTCAACAACAGTCTTATTTACGGAAACAAAAGAATTCTTATACCCTTGCTTCTCAACATCCAGATAAAATTGGCTAATATCAACATATTCTTCAGTCGGACGAAATGAAAAGTCAAAACAATTCCACTCCTCATATTTTTGAAGTCCTGATTTATAGAAATCAATGATCTTTCCAAGGCTTTCTCTCGAGAATCCGTCAGAGCCTTTCTTGAAATCGCCATGATCATATATTTTTAGTATTTCATCTGTAGCACCGTATTTTTTTCGATTAGATTTCGGCAAAAGACACTTCGGAAGCATCTTGTTCGGTCCAGGAAGAAGCTTGTACTCCATCTTTGAAAAAATTTCACCCTTTTCAACAACATACAACTTATTCTCTTTTTGCTTTTTGAAGAGAGAATTATATCCTTTTTCTTTTCTCTTTGAGATAATACCAAGAAAATATTTTTCATCCCTATCTCGAAAGATGACACAGAGATTATCGGACTCTTTATTCATATCCCACCCGCTAGCGAGCGTGCTTTGTCCAAAATTCAATTTCAACTTGTTTTTCTTTGCATCGTCTTGAGGCTTCTTGGTAAGGAAATTTCGTGTCGCGTCATAATATCGAAACCAATTCGTCTCATCTTTTTCCGAATCCAAAAATACTTTCAGATATTCGGCAAGAACGGAATCGAGAGCTTCGCCTTTTATCTTGCTAGGACGAACGACAAAGTATTTAATCATTTGCGTCGCCGAAAGCATCTCATCAAGCCACGACTTAATTGCTTCCTTACTCGTCTCACTTGTGTACTCCGAAAGATGCGCGATATTTCCCGATTCACGCACAAACGACTCTACATGCTCTCCAATGTCCGACAGAATCATTTCCAAAAGCGCCCGCGACGGCTTCTGTGCATTTTGCACAATCGACGAGTATCGCTCATTTCTTTTCTTTCGTCGTTCACATTGTTCGTAGTCGATATCTTCCTTCCGTTCGCATTCAATTGTTTCCGTAAGACTTTCCTTAAAGAATACGCCCGAATCGCGCCAATGCCATTCTTCTTCAAGAGATTCCGGCTTAGAATCGAGAACTGTGAAGAAATCTTCAAGATCAATAGCTTCGGGAATCCTCACATCTTCTTGACTTCCTTTTACTGAATCTTGAAATACCTTTGCCGTTTTAAGTCTATCTTTCAAGCTGTGCCAATCCGAAAAGTACCGATTTGATATCGTATTCATTGCTGCTTTCGACCAATAGAAACCAGTGAAGTTCTCTCGTGATCGAATATACGCAATTAAGTCTGGCAGTGAGCCAAGAGAAGCGACATCTATATCAGATACATCCCCACGGTCAGATGCTCGAAAATACCTCCCTCCAGCTTCCGATACATCATGAAGCAACTCTTCCAAAGAATAAAATTTCTTCTTCGATTGATTCGCTCGTTTCTTTTCGGCCTCGGATTTCTTCTCGTCTGTCAATTCGAAGAACAGAGCATCTCGCCTTCCACATCCAATCTGCCTGTAAAGCGTTTTGAAAAATTTGAGCTTCTCGCTTTTTTCACCATGAGCTTGATTGTAACGGTTTATAAGGAAATTTGCATTTCCGACTGCCTCGTTATACGATTCTATCTCTGTTTGGGACAGACACTCAGTGAAGTACTCGATACGAAAAAGATTCGGATCAATCGAAATACACGGTGTTTCTTTCTTGTCCTTTCCCTTCATGACAAGCGGGTCTCCAAGCTTTCTTAAGGATTCAAAAATATCTTCATACACTCTCTGTCTCCCTCGAAATATGAGAACATTGTCGCAAAATATTGGAAGATTCTCATGTACAATACGCGTGGCGACTGCCGTAGCCTTCTCGTCCCTTGTTACATAATAATTTTCCCGATTTTGGTTGAACCCAGAAAAATAAGTAAAAAATCCTTCGAAGATATTCAGATACTTATGAATTTCATCCAGTGAAAGAATATCGGAAAAACGATCAGCATTCTTTCGGATATATTCCAAAATTCCAACTTCAGTAAGAATTTTGAAACCACTCCCACTAAATATTTCCTTTCCTTTTTCTGTTTTCCCTGCCACATTTTTCCAGGATTCAGCGACTTTTATATATGCATCACCAAAGGCACTTCGCATTTTTTTCTCCTCAACCTCGAAAGCTTTCTCTTTTATATCGCTCTTCCTTTCGTATAAATCCAGATAAGAAGAAAATTTTATACTTTTGACAGATTCAGACTCAAGACTTTCAGTTATAAAGTCCTCATGAATTTTATCGAATATTGGCTTGAGTGCCTGATAGGCATCCTCGATATTTTGATCCGAAAGAAACGTGCGTAGATTTTCATCATACCCGAATTGCGTCCGCATATTCTCAAGAGTCTTCCCTATTGGCTTCAATTCAAACCGCAATGTTTTTGACAATGAATACTTCCCAGTAAAATCATCAAAAATGCCCTTCCTGTTTTCTCCATTCATAGGAAAAATGTGAAACGATTTATACAATAAAAAATACGAATTTCCCGCAAAAAAGCCGAAAAGGGACAGCGGCCGTCGCCCAGCAGAGCATCATGCCAAACGGCAATGTGTTGCCAGAACCGCTATCCCTTTTCGGCTTGAATACAAATTCAACCAGGAGGATTTCGGCATGATACTGCAAAACTGAGCGACACCCGCATTCTACACGACCGCAATATCTTGCGCAAGATGCCAAACTGACAGCAACTTCCGTCCCCACAAAAAAACTCCCCCTGCAAAAATGAGAGGGGAGTTACAAAAAACCAAAGAAAAAATTCTACAGCCCATTTGCTGCTTTATTCTTCACGTGTTCTTCGAAGGTTTTGGAGAAGAAGGTTTGTCCGGTCTTTGGGTTATTGAGGAAAAAATAGAAGTCATTTGCTATCGGGAAGAGAGCTGCTCGAAGCGAAACAAGTCCCGGATTCGATATCGGTCCGGGCGGAAGCCCTTTATTCACATAGGTATTGTAGGGCGAAACGACCGCAATATCATCGAGTGAGTGCTGCACCTTTGCCTCGCCACCTCTTGCGTATTGCACCGTTGCATCACTCTCGAGCGCATGCCCATCAGCAAGCCGCCGCCAAAAAAGATCGCTTACCATTCCCCGTTCACGCGCGATATCCGATGTAGACTGATTTGCTGTCCCAATTTCCCGCTCGATGATACTCGCCATCGTCACAATATCCAAAATGCTCTTTCCTTGTCGCAATGTCTCATCTCTCATATCCTGCGTAAACCGCGTCTCGAAATTTTGCAACATCTTGGCAAGAATATTTTCCGGCGTCGCCGAAAGAAGAAAGGTATAGGTATCAGGAAACAAGAAACCCTCAAGCGAAGCTCCTTCCGGCAAACTCGCCAAAGTAGGATATTTCTCTTTCCATTTAGGGAGCGGATTTGCGACGAGTGCCAAGAATCCGTCGCCATCAAACCCATTTCCCGAGAGTCGTGCTGCCATCTTCTTGGCATCCCACCCTTCGGGAAAGGTGAGCGTCATTTCCTTTGGCTTTCCATCATTGGCGAGGAATATCGAGACCACATCCGGCGAAGTGAGCTTCCCCGGAATCACAAAGTCCCCAGCATGAATCTTCCCCTGAAGTCCGCCCGTCCACGCACTCCACAAGAAATACCCTTGCCATACCACAAGCCGTTCATCCTCAAGCCGCTTCGCGACCGAAAACACATTCTCGTGCTCATTTATATGAAAAAGCTTTTCCCCGACAAACTCACTCTTCACCGATTTCGCGCGAAAGACAAAAATACCGGCACCTACGCCAGCAAGCAGACACACGCCAAACAATCCAAAAAGAGACTTCCGCAACATGTCGCGTTTCCGATAAAAGTCGATTAGAGTTTCTCTTGCACTCAAATTCCCAACACCTGCACAATTACATCGCGTTTCCGTGCACCATCGAATTCGAGTGCAAAGATACTCTGAAGTGGCGAGAGAATGAGATCGCCACGCTCCACCAGGACAGTCTCACTCGATCCGACGAGCAATGCTTTGCAATGAGAGTGCCCATTGCTCCGTCCATCCGAAGGACGCTCTTTACGGAGTTCGAAAAGATCATGGGAGTAATGATCATCAATCGGCGCCACTTTGTAGAGAATTCGCATGAAATCCTGCAAAAGAAGCGGTTCATTATGATTGATGACGATACTCATCGTCGTATGCGCTGCAAAAATAGTCACCTGCCCTTGTCGAATACCAGACTCGCGCACAATATCGCGAACACGATCCGTAATATCGACAAAATCAACCTGCGTCCGACTTTCAAAGGGGACGACTTGTTTGTGTATTCTCATACCCTCCTTGTGTATTTATGGAACGCACCAAACATTGGCGCTCGTGTTTACGCTTTCGACAACGCGTCCTTGAGCACTTCTTTCTGTTGAAGACCCATGAACTCCTTCACTACTTTTCCTCCTTTGAAAATTTTGAGACTCGGAATAGACAGGATGCCATATTCAGATGCTTGCTTGGGATTCTCATCGACATCAAGCTTGCCCACTTTTGCTGTTGCCTTCACTTCTTCGGCAAGCTCTTCGATAACAGGACCCATCGCCTGACACGGTCCGCACCACTGTGCCCAAAAATCAACCAAAACCGGCTGTTCACTCTTCAATACCTCTTCTTCGAAATTTGCATCGGTAAATGTGTGTGCCATAAAATTATGCTTTTGAAATTAGAAGATGCGCTACCAAATACTATAATCTAGTGAGATTTCTGGAGAATATCACCACCCTTCCCTTCACTACCGAGGAAATCTGACAGCTCATGAGCAAAGATTGAGTCATGCTTACCAATCCACGCAAGAAGCATAGCTGCGTGCTCCTTCTCCTCATCTCGATTGTGTCTGAGAATGCCACGAAGTTCTTCATCGACCGCTCCCTCCGCTCGCTGATTGTACCAATCAATTGCCTCTAATTCTTCTCGAAGAGAGTCGATTGCCCGTTTCATATCAAGTGAATCGGGACTCAACATCCCTCGTTCTTCATGCAACATAGACGTGTCATTACTCGAATTACCCCCTCCTAATGCTGACAGTATAGCACAAAGCAAAACAAGCGAGAAACAATCGAATCAATAGGTTCCTACCCATCATTTTTCCGCAAGACATCAAGAAATGCTTTGGGCGGAATCGTCACGCCACCGATAGCGCGCATTTTTTTCTTCCCCTTCTTTTGCTTTTCGAGGAGCTTCCGCTTGCGCGTCACATCGCCACCATAGAGCTTCGCAATCACATCCTTGCGAAATGCCGATATCGTCTCGCGCGCAATCACCTTACCACCCACCATCGCCTGAATTGCCACCGCGAAATTGTGCCGCGGAATAACGGTCTTGAGTTTCTCAACTGTTTCTTTTCCCTCCGAGAAGGCTCGCGACTTTGGTACCATACGAGAAAACGCTTCGACTGGCTCATTGGCAACCATAATATCCAGACGAACTACATCCGACTTCCGATATCCTATCGGCTCATAGTTCATAGAAGCAAATCCCGACGAAACGCTTTTCAAGCGATCATGAAAGCTTACGATCACATCCATAAGCGGCGCATCGAAAGAAAGAAGCACGCGTTCTTCATCAAGATATTCGGTATTCCGATACTCTGCACGAATAGATGCCGAGAGATCCATAAGCGCGCCGAGAAACGATGCTGGCGCAACCACCTTGAGATCGACATACGGTTCATAGATAGTTTCTATCGAAGCCGGATCCGGCATGTCCATAGGCGAGTAGAGTGGCACTCGTCCTTCACTTTCACGAAGTTCAAGTTCATAGATAACAGAGGGCGTTGTAATCGTTGGCGTGAGCGAAAACTCACGCTCGAGACGCGCTTGGATGATTTCGAGATGGAGCAACCCCAAAAATCCGCATCGAAATCCTCGCCCAAGAGCAGCGTTGCTTTCCGGCTCGAAGACAAACGCCGCATCATTGAGTTTCAATTTATCAAGCGCGTCACGCATCTCCGCATAGTCGTCACCATCAACCGGATAGAGACTCGCATACACCATCGGCTTCACTTCTTGATACCCTGGAAGTGCTTCAATAGACGATGAACTCCCCGACTGCCGATCGCCTCGAGAAACCGTTGTGATAGTATCGCCGACACGGCACGAGGCGACATCCTTCTGCCCCGTCGCAATATAGCCGATATCACCAGCGGACAATTCTTCCGTTGGCGTAAGCTCCGGTTTCATAACACCCACCTCGATTGCCAAGCTCTCCGTCGAGGTTGCCATCATGCGAAGCATATCGTCCCGCCGAACCGCGCCATCCACAATGCGCACAGACGCGACAACACCCTTGTACGTATTGTAAGCAGAATCAAAGATAAGCGCGCGAAGTGGTGCTTCCTCGCGACCCTCAGGCGCCGGCACTCGTTCAACAACCGCCCGAAGAATCTCCGAGACACCAATGCCTGTCTTCCCGGATGCAAGGAGAATGTCTTCTTCCTGACAACCGAGAACATGGAGAATTTCCTTCTTCGTCTTCTCGACATTTGCTGCAGGCAAATCGACTTTATTGACAACCGGAATAATTGCCAATCCTTCCTCGATTGCGAGATACAAATTGGCAAGTGTCTGCGCCTGCACGCCCTTGGTCGCATCGACCAAGAGAATAGCCCCCTCGACCGCTGCCAAAGACCGCGACACTTCATAGTGAAAGTCCACGTGCCCAGGTGTATCAATCAGATTGAGTGTATACCTCCCCACTTCTGGAAAATCGTGCGCGCCTTCCCCTATCAAATCTTCTCCCCCCACGTTTCGATGCTCGTACTCATACCGCATCCGAACTGGCTGGAGTTTGATGGTAATGCCACGCTCGCGTTCCAAATCCATCTGATCAAGAAGTTGTGCCTTCATCTTCCGCTTCTCAACCGTCCCCGTCTCCTCCAAAAGCCGGTCTGCCAAGGTCGACTTTCCATGGTCGATATGCGCAATAATGCAAAAATTCCTGATAAACCGTTGATCCATATATTTTCCCCTCATTCAAAACAAAAAAAGAAGCTCCCAACAGCTCCTTCACGGTAGTATAAACCCGAAGAAAAGGCAATTTTCTGCAGAAGCGCTCACATTAACACAATATCAGACCATCGGGCGAGAGGATTCTTCTTCGGCTTCTTTGAGAAGCTGGGGTTGCTTGAGAAAACGAGAAACGATAAATCGACGCACGCTTTCGAGCTCCTCTATCTTGAGCATCCACGCAACAGCGATAAACGTGGCAACGCCCAGTGTGCCAGAAAGGAGCAACTCCGAAAATACGACAAAGAAAGTATCCAGTTCGACATTCCCGAGTCCGAAAGAGAACTTTCCAAACTGCACTGCGAGAAGTGCGGCAAGAGAAGCGAGCGTCACCTTGCTCGTAGAAATGAAAAACTCACGATCATTCCACCCCTCGACACGTTTTCGCAAGAATAAATAGAGGAGCGCAGCATTCACGGTGCTCGCCACTGAGAATGACACTGCGAGCGAAATCGGTCCCCATTTCCCGACAAAGAAAGCGAGAACGGCAATGTGGATTGCCTCCGAGAAAGCAGCAAGCAAGAGTGGCGTCTTCGTATCCTGCAACGAAAAGAATGCTCGAGCAAAAAGCGGTATGAGACTCTGCGCAAAAAGACTCAAGGAGAGCGCGCCAAGAATTTCAAAAGTGATACGCGTATCTTCCCAGTCAAAATGCCCCGTCCCCAAGATAACGCGCACAATTTGTGCGCGAAGCGCGATCATCATAAAACTCACGGGGATAACAAAGAACAGCACCTTCCGAGAGGTCTTCATGAGCATGTCGGAAAATCGACGACGTTCGTCTTTAACGGCAAATCCCGACAGCGCTGGAAAAGCAGCAAGAGAAAATGCAACACCAAAAAGCCCAATCGGCACGCTCTGTATATTATTGGCAAGGGTAAAAGCAGACAGTGTCCCAGAAGCAAGTACAGAGGCGAAAAACGTGACGACAAGAAAGCTCACCTGCCCCACAGCAATACCGAGTGAGCGTGGCACCATGAGCCGCACAACACGCCAAACTTCACGGTTTGTAGCAATTGCCGCCCGGAAAGAAAAAGCGAAACCCGCCTTCCGTACACTCGGATACTGCACAAGCGCATGGAGTAGTGTCCCCAACACGACACCCATCGCCAAACCAATCGGCCCGAAGAATCGAGAGAACACTACTGCACCGAGAATAATACCGACATTATAGAAAACTGGCGCCAGTGAAAAAACAATGAAGTTCCGAAAGGACACCAACACACTCCCAAAAACAGCACTCATGCCGAGAAAGAGTGGTCCAAGTAACATGACCCGCGTAAGACTTGTCGAGAGCAACTGTTTCTCCGGCGAAAAACCGGGAACGATAGCACGTATAATCGGCGCCGCAAAAATTGCCGAGAAAAGCGATACTACACCCAGAAGCAAAAGGAGTAGAAGAAGTACGCCGCTGGCAAGCTCCCAGGCAGACTTCTCATCTTTTTTCTCACGAAGCTCGGTAAAAACTGGAACAAAAGCCGCCGAGAGTGCCCCTGCAACGAGAAGACCGTACAAAAAATCTGGGATACGAAATGCGGCATAGTAGGCATCGAGCACATCGCCCGCACCAAATGTACCGGCCAAAATCCGATCCCGAACGAAGCCAAGCAATCGGCTCACCACACCAAAAACCGCGATAACCAAAGCAGCACCGCCTACCGTCCTATTTGCTCTCCCATGAAACAGCGAAACGACAAGCATTCGCATCCGATACAAAGTCCCCCTCATACATACAAAGATTATCGTTTTTGATTCGAGAAGAGAAGACCAACAAATCGATCATAACTCAGATCTGTCTGCAGATGAACACCCCGCTGAAACGGTACCAGATTTCCCTCAGATTGCCAAACATTTTGGAAGCGTTCTGGAAAAGCTATTTCGGAATCGAGCAAACTTCCCCTCGAACCGGATTGCTTCTGAAAAACAATCGAATACGAATCAAGTGAATTCTCGGTTTGACTTGGATCAACGTGAAATGGAAGCAGGTACGTATAGGAAACCTCAACACTCTCACCAGGACTCACGTATACCCAATTCCCAAATACCGTTTTCTCTGCATCGTCTGAAATGCGCGTCCCCGAAGCGGGATCGATGTGCATCCCCAGTCGTTCGTGCTCGACATCCTGATCGCGAGAGAAGTGTAACGCATCATAGTCAAGCGGCGGATCAACCGTTTCTCGAGTATACCCTTCGGCAGAGAGGAGGGTCGACCCAAGTGGCACATAGACACGCATATAGTCAGCATTCACCCGATCCCACCACTCTCGCCCGGTATGCCCGCCCATATGCATTCGCTTCACGGAAACCGTATCAACAACACTCCCGTCATCCTTTATTTCTGCACGGTGCGTAATCGTTTCATTGATAACACCGTCCGTCTTGTAGCCGTTTATATTCGAGTGTATGACACTGAGATAATCGCGATCCGCCGAAAGCACTTCTCCTGACCATCCGACATTTCGAATGAGTCGCTCCATATCACTATTGCGAGAATAAAAGAGCATCTGTTTCTCCGAAAGCCCGGACTCAACCGCCGAAAGCGCCTTCCCAAACGCTCCAGGAGGAGCCCCTTCCCCAAAAATACGCTCGAGGAGTATTGGTGCCAAATCAGAGAGAATCTGTTTCGGCTTATTTACTTCCCTATCATAAGCAACCTCAACCTGATACTGAATAGTCTCAAGGAAGTTATCTTCATCGACCGTCACGCCGTAGTCCTCCATTCGAATCGGTCCCGTTATCGCGAGAAACTTCCTGAGAATTTCCGGCGTAAAAGCGATAACCCCATCGACTGTCGGACCACCAGTTTTCTCGTAAAATGAAATTGCTTTCTCTGCCGAAACGGGAAAATCAGGAAACCAGTTACTATCATGAAGACTCCACCCGGCGCTAATCTTCTGTATCGGTTCGGGCGGCACGATATTTGTATGAAGCTGACCGTCAGGATTAAAGATGCCATCAACAAAAAACTTTCGCACTCGTCCATCATTCATATCAAGAAAAGCATAGCTCCCGATAAAACCGCCGGTCGCGCGCATTTCCTGATTATTTTCAAAAAGAAAGAGGAATTTCCGCGGTCCATTTCCTCCCAAGATATCCGCAAAGACATCCCCATGAGCAAGAAAGAGTCGCATGCCAGAGAGCACTTCCGGCAGCTTTGTCTTGAGTCCCAAGAACTGATCACGCTTATCTTCCGGAAGGTCGGAAATCGATACCTTGTCGAGATTCTCAAGAGCACTTGAAAGAAGCGTTTCTGCGTGTTCGATTGTTCCGCGCGTCTCTCGGAATACGGAAAGGAATGAGATATTCTGATTACCCGCCAACGGATTCCCGAGCGAAAAAATCGAACCTCCAACTTTTGATATCGACTCACCTGCCGCTGAAATATCTCGCGCAGCGTCCACAAGATATTTTCCCGATGACAATTTCGAAACAAGCGGAAGAAATCGCGCTGTCTCAATTACTGTTCCATTCCAGCTATCAAACAAATCAGACGCCGCCGAAAATGAAATGAACGCTTCTTGAAAAAGTTGATTCGATTCCGCAAAGTTTTTTGTCTTTGCTGTCTCGACCGCCTGCGAGAGCTCCCCGTAGCCCTCAGTGCTCACGCCAAGCACTTCCCCCTTCATTTTCATTCCCTTTTCAAAGAGCCCAATTCCAAGCCACACGCCCCCCAAAAGAAGAATGCCGAAAAAAGAAGTGGGGATGATGCGACGATTGCCGAAAACACCATTAAATATCTTCGAAAGAAAAGAAAGCGACGAAGCAAAAGAAAACCACCACAAAGAGAGTCGCTCCCGAAACAACTGGCGTGGCGACTTAGTAGACAAGCGCGCATCAACATCAGGAAAAGAATCCGATATTGATGCCTGCGTCAAAGAAGTTTCGTGATAGGAATCACTTTCGCCAAATTCATCAGAAACAAATTCATCTTGTAATGGCTCCGTCTGTCGATTCAATGTCACCTGAACAGACTCATCAGGATGCTGACTCTGTTGAGTACGCTCACGATGAATTGTCGGCACTGGCGAAACGAGAGGACGGGGCGATACCGCACAAGAAGACTGCCCCACAGAAACAGTTTTCTTCACTACTCTAATATCCGACATGCGTCGAAAAGAATCCCTTCTCATGAGTGTAAATTGAAAAAAACAGCAAAAGGACATCGATCAAAGCACTCCACATTCATATCACGAATGACCTTTAAAATGTGTTTTATATACAGAAAGCGTTTCTTTTGCCATATTCTCCCATGAAAAACGGGCCACCTGTGCAAATCCCCGAGCACGAAGCGACGTTCGAAGCGCCTCATCATTCCAAATCGATACCAGTGCTGTTTGGAATGCCGACGAATCATGCGGATCAAACAATATCGCCGCATCACCCAATACTTCAGGAAACGTTGTTGCACGCGCCGCAATAACCGGAGAGCCTTTTGCCATCGCTTCAAGGGGCGGCAACCCAAATCCCTCATACAGAGAAGAAAACACTGAAACGCGCGCATACCGATACAAGAGGTCAAGCTGCTCATCTGAGACAACGCCTGCAAAGATTATCCGGTCCATATTTCGCCGTTTTGCATACATCTTGAGACGACGGTAAAAATAATCATCTCCGCCGACCAAGACTAAGCGTGCGGTCGTATCAGGAAACTGATCAAATGCCGAGAGCAAAAATTCGAGATTCTTGTGCGGATAGGCATTCCCTACGTAGAGAGCATACGGCTTCAGTATATCATGAAACGAACTGTATTTCCTTTTGACAGATACTTCCGGAGGAAGAATGCCAATTGATGCAAAAAATTGTACCGCTCTTTCATACGGTAATATTCGACAAACAGGACTCGCTGCCTCATAGGTGACCGTCAACTTATCAGGGGTAATATTATAGCAACTGAGAATATCCCGTTTTGTATATTCTGAAATAGTGATGAGGGAGTCTGAACGAAAAATGGCATTCCGAATTACAAGACGATAGGCGAGGAATTTCAAACGGTAGAGGAGAGGACTGAGCGTCGTCGCACGCAATGTAGGAAATCGCAAAAGAATAAGATCATGCACAGTGACAACAAACGGACGCCTATAAAGAAGTGGCACATTGAAGTGCGGGAAATGTACTAAATCAAGTCGCTCCCGAAAAAGCGCGAGCGGAAAGAGGAATTGTTCTGCACAAGAATACCACCGAAAGTCCGCCAGCACTTTTCGGAAGTGACGATTCGTCGGCACGTAGTGATCAAAATTCTCACGACGCAAAAAAATCACATAGTCATTTTCTGTATCGAGAACCTCGAGCTCTCGAATAAGTTCCGCCGTATACCGCCCGAGACCACCTCGACCAGCCGATCCGTAGAACCGAGCATCAATGCCAATTTTCATGATTTCGCACCTACAGTCTCTGACGATTTCTCTTCCTCTTGTTTCTTTGTAGCGATTTGTTCTTGCTCGGCAGAAAATAAGAAAAGTGCCTGCGCAGCAAGTGCCTTGAAAATCTCAGGGTCTTCTACGGTGCCTGTTTTCTTGCGAAGCACGACAAATGCAAGACTTCCTTTCACTCGCCGAGGCGAACGAATAATACAATAGTCTCCCTCGCGTATCACTGTTTCAGTGCGTTTGGCAAGCTCTTGATAATTTAGTACGGGACATCGCTTTCCGCGTACATCGAATTTCTTTTTGATCACTCCTGAGCGAAGATCGACCACGCACAGAAAGAACACGTCGGTTTTTCCAAGAAGCCCGAGCGCTTCCATGATAGATTCATAGACTTCTTTGAGGCGTTCCGGAGTAATGGCGGCAGTTTCAGGAAGCCCAAGTGCAATATTTTTTACAATTTCCATCTTTCGATTAATCTCCGCGATATAGGAATACGAATCGGCAAGATCACGAGAAACGCGAGAAGTTTCCTTTTGGAGCTTCACTTTCTCGCTCAATTGGAAGCGAAGCTGATTCTCCTTCCACAAATAGATGAGAAGACCTATTGCTCCAACGAAGAAGATGAGAAGCGACTCCTGGTCATCCTCTGCGAGAAACAGGCGATCGCCGTTTATCACCTTTGGAACAAGCACGATAAACACGAAGAGTGTGAGATATATCCAATACATAGGCATGCTCCATCAAGAGTTTTCAGAAAATTTTGAAACACTCTCTCTTCATTACAAATATCAGAATTCGCGAGTCAATTGCTTCAAATGCTCACGAAGTTTCGGTCCTGTTTCAGGATGCTGAAGACCAAAATGCAATGTCGTCTTGAGAAAATTGAACTTATCGCCCGTATCAAACCATTCTCCTTCGAGAATGCGCCCATGAATCGGTTTCCCCTCGCGAAGCATGATATTGAAAGCGTCGACAAGTCGTATTTCACCCGAATCACCCTCAGTCATCGTAGAGAGTGTCCGAAAAACATCATTCGTCAAAATATATTTCCCCGGCGCAACAATCGTACTCGGAGCCGCCTCGACAGATGGTTTCTCTACAATTTCTCGTACACGGACATCTCGAACATTGAGGCTCTCCCCTGCCACCACACCAAACTTCGATACTTCTTCACGAGGAATATCTGCAAGTCCAATAATTGGCGTCTTATACTCGGCATACGCCTCAATAAGCTGGCGAGACGCCGGTATAGCGCTATCATAAATGCAGTCACCAAAAATCACCAAAACACTCTCATCATCATCAACCAAATGCGCCGCCTGAAAAAGCGCATGTCCATCTCCCAAAGGAATCGGCTGCCGCACATACGAAAATTTCGCCAAACCCGAAATTTTCTGCACCGCTTCAAGCAAATCAAGTTTATTCTTCTCAACAAGCGTGTCCTCAAGCTCATATGAGACATCGAAGTGATCTTCAATGGCGCGCTTTCCACGACCCGTCACAAAAATAATCTCTTCGATGCCAGAAGCAACCGCCTCTTCGACCAAATATTGAACAACCGGTTTATCGACAACGGGCAACATCTCTTTCGGCTGAGCCTTCGTCGCTGGCAAAAAACGCGTCCCAAATCCCGCAACCGGAAGAATCGCTTTCTTAATTTTTGTGTGCTCCATATTCGTATACCTAAAGTTCATTCAAGAAGACATCCTGCAAAAAATAAATTGAGAAATTCAAAATAACGCCTATTGATACAACGGGAACCGCTTACATAACACGCGGACTTCTTTTCGCAATACCTTCAAACAACGCTCGTCACCCTTCGACCGAAGCGCTTGATCCATCCATTCGACGATTTTCTGAATATCTCGCTCTTTCATACCGCGCGTTGTCACCGCTGGCACACCAATTCGTATGCCAGACGGATCCATTGGACTTCGTGTTTCATCTGGTATCACGTTCTTGTTAATCGTAATACCGATTGCATCGAGCAATGTCTCAGCCTCTCGCCCACTCACACCGAGTGTCCTCCACACATCTATCAAGATCATGTGATTTTCCGTCCCCCCAAAGAGCACATGGTATCCGCGACGTTGAAACTCGACCGAAAGCTTCGTGGCATTTTTGAGCATCTGCGACGCATATTTCTTGAAACTTGCCTTTGATGCCTCCTGGAACGCAACCGCTTTCGCAGCGATGATATTCATATGGGGACCACCCTGAATACCGGGAAATACCGCCTTGTCGATATCTTTTGCAAACTGCTCTCGCGAGAGAATCATGCCTCCACGAGGACCTCGAAGTGTCTTGTGTGTCGTTGTCGTCACAATATCAAAATACTCAACTGGATTCGGCACGACACCTCCCGCAACCAACCCCGCGATATGCGCCATATCCATCATGGTGATAGCGCCCACCTTCTTCCCAACGGCTACAAATTTCGCGTAGTCAATCTGTCGCGTATACGAAGAGAATCCTGCAAGGAGAAGCTTTGGTTTTTCCACTTTTGCAAGTGCCTCAAGTTTTCGATAGTCAATGCTTCCGTCCGCTTCCGTCTTGTACCGAACGAAGCGAAAAATCTTCGAAGTAAACGTCACCGGATGTCCATGCGTCAAGTGCCCCCCATGAGAAAGATCCATACCGAGCACCGTATCGCCCGGCTGAAGCAGGGCGGCGTAGGCAGACATATTCGCCGAAGCGCCCGAAAGCGGCTGAACATTCACATGTTCTGCTCCAAAGAGCTTCTTTGCTCGATCAATCGCGAGCGTCTCAACCACATCAGTAAACTCCTGCCCACCATAATAACGACGCCCCGGATACCCCTCGGAATATTTATTGGTAAATACGGTTCCGAGTGTCTCGATAACCGCAGGCGAAGCATAATTCTCCGATGCAATCATTTCCAAACCCTCCTCCTGCCGCTTCATCTCCCCAGCTATTGCGAGCATCACCTTTCCATCTGTTTTCTTGAGTTCTGTATATCGAAACATATCGTTACGTTACATCACAGATAAGCCAATCCTCTATCCGGAGAGTATACCAAATAAGCCGGAAAAACAAAAGGAAACCCATTGCAAGCGGGTTTCCAAGAAATACAAACGTCAGATTTTTTCTCTACTATCGCTTGCTCCACTGCGGAGCGCGACGAGCTTTGTTGAGACCAGGTTTCTTGCGCTCCACTTTTCGAGCATCTCGAGTCAAGAAACTCCCAGCCTTGAGAAGCGGGCGGTACTCTCCACTAGCAACAACGAGTGCACGAGCAAGTCCCAATCCGGAAGCGCTTGCCTGCCCCGAAGGACCACCTCCACGGACATGGACGGAAATACGGAATTTGTTCTCCATTCCCACAGCGCGAATTGAATCAAGAAGAAGATTCTGCAGGCGAACCGTCGGAAAGTATTCCTTTGCCGTCTTACCATTCACAGAGACCTCGCTTTCACCTTCAGCGGCGTCTTCAAAAATTCGCACCGTAGCAACTGCCGTCTTCCGGCGACCAACACCAGCAAAATATTTCTGCATTGCTGCCACTTCAATCGCCGGTTCCATCTCCACTTTCTTTTCATCGGAAACAGTCTCCTTTGGTTCATGAACGGCTTTCTTCGTAATTTCTTTCTTGGTTGCCATAAAAAAGCAGAAAAGTTAGAGGGTAAGCGTTTCATCAATAGCATGCTTCTGCTCTGCATTCGGATAGAAAAGCAGTCGAGTCATCATACGATCACGAAGTTTGTTCTTCGGAAGCATGCCATACACCGCCATCTCAAGCACCTTACGCGAATCCTTCTTCATCTGATCTTTGAGACGGATAGAAGTGATGCCGCCAGGATAGCCACTAAAGCGATGATAAATCTTATCTTCAAGCTTTTTGCCGGTCACCACCATGCCATCGGTATTCACCACAACCACGAAGTCTCCACCATCAATGTGTGGAGCAAAATTTACTTTCCCTTTTCCAGAGACTGCTTTCGCAACTCGTGTTGCCAGGCGACCGAGAATCTGTCCCTGTGCATCGATAAGAAAATGTTTCCGTTGAGACTGTTCTTTCATACAATTAGTCAACAAATTCAAGAATAGCCACTTTTGCTCCGTCAGTTTTCCGAGGAGCAAGTTTTACCACACGAGTAAATCCGCTCGTTCGCGTCCCAAACTTTTTCAGAAAATCCACATCACAGAGACGATCGAGCGTCACTTCAGACACGCGCTTCTTCAGAAGTCGGATAGTCGCCACGCGTCGATCAGGAACATCAACGCCCTCCTTGGCAATATTCACCAGACGATCAATACGAGATTTCATCTCCTTGGCACGCGCCTCCGTCGTCCGGATGCGTCCATGGAGCACCAAACCCTCAGCAAGACTTTTCACAAGTGCTCGCCTCTGGCTTCGATTTCGTTCGAGTTTTCGTCCTGAGTTCTGATGATTCATAGTCGTCTCGTTCCTTTCGGAAAATTATGCCGATACCGCAAAAGAAAGTCCCGCTTCCTTCAAAGCATGCTCCACTTCTTCAAAACCCTTCTCACCCATACCAGAAAAATCGCGAACTTCCGCTTCGGAAAGTGCAGCAATATCTGAAAGTGTGTGTATCTCATACGCCGCAAGCACCTTTCTCGTTCTCGCTGAGAACGCGCCGAACTCCGCATCTCCCAATTTCTCCTGCTCCTTCTGAATAACTTCTTCACTACGCAATGCCGAGAATTGACCCATCAAAATAGCAACAGCTCGCTGAAAAGCTTCTTCTGGAGTAATACTCCCATCAGTCAGTACTTCGAGAGTAATGCGATCAAAGTCAGTCCGTTTTCCAACACGCATGTTTTCCACCGTATAGTTTACACGCTCAATCGGCGTATAAATAGCATCAATGGCAATAACACCAATTTCCTTCTCACGTCGAACCTGGTGTTCAACAGCAATATATCCAAGACCGCGCTCCACTGTCAATTCGAGTTCAAGTTCGGCTTTCTTGTCAGTCAGCGTAGCAATCAACTGGTCGCCATTCACGATTTCCAAAGAGGAAGGCGTATGAATTTTCTCGGCGCATACCGCACCCTCGCCCTTTGCCTTCAAAGTTATCTTGACCAATTCATCATCACCATGCATGCGAAAGCGCACCTTCTTGAGATTCAAGATAATTTTTACCATATCCTCGAGAACACCCGGGAGCGTCGAGAACTCATGCGAAACATTCAGAATCTTTACAGAAGTAATCGCTGCTCCTTCGAGGGACGACAACAACACTCGGCGAAGCGCATTCCCCAAAGTAGCGCCATACCCTGGATAACATCCGTCAATTTCAAATTTCCCGAAATGTTCGCCGATCGCCGTATACTTTGGCTCCTGCGGAAGAGATATAGTCTGCATACCGTTTTCCGTTCCTCCTGAGACACACCTCTCCAGAAAAATGTCAGCATTCAGCTGTCAGTATCAAGAGAGATACGCTAGAAAGCGGTTAAGAGTAAATCAACAAAACACTAACCTATTTTGAATAATATTCAACAACTGCCTGCGGATCAACATGGATACCGATATCAGTCCGCGTCGGCACGCCTATCACTTTGCCAGACATTGTAGCCGCATCGAGCTCAAGCCACTGCGGCACATCTTTCTTGTTAATCATCTCACCTTTCTTTTTCTTGAAATATTCTTTTTCAGCCTTTGTGGAAGCAATGGAAATAGTGTCACCAACACGCACTTCCGCCGATGGAATCGACAGGAGTTTCCCATTAACCCGAAAGGCTCGGTGAGAAACAAGCTGACGAGCAAGTGCTCTCGATGAGGCAAATCCGAGACGATACACAGCGCTGTCGAGCCGCATTTCCAAACGAGCAAGCAAGAGATCGCCAGCAACACCCTTTCTGCGACTCACATCTTCATAGTGTTTGCGGAATTGTTTCTCCAAGACGCCATAAATTCGCTTGATGCGCTGCTTCATGGCAAGCTGCTTGCCATATTCGCTCTGCCCTCTCGACACAGTCTTTCCATGAACACCCGGCGCATAAGCCTTCCGCACCATAGCGCACTTCGGAGAAAAACACCGCTCTCCTTTCAGGAAGAGCTTCTCCCCTGCTCGTCGACACAGCTTGCATTTGTCCAAATTTCTCGCCATAAAACCCGTGCTACAAAATTCAATAGAGAATCCCTTTCTAAAAAACTACACTCGACGCGGCTTCCGCGGACGACACCCTCCATGAGGAAGTGGAGTAATGTCACGAATAGACAGCAATGTCAATCCATTGTTTGCCAATGCACGAACCGCAGCCTCTCGACCACTTCCAACACCACGAACAAACACCTCAACTTCCTGGAGTCCGAATTTCCGAGTCTTCTCAACCACTTCGCTCACTACCTGCGTCGCAGCATACGGCGTTGACTTCTTGGCGCCTTTGAAACCCATATGTCCAGAACTTGACCATGCAAGGGTTGCTCCGTTCATATCAGCGAGCGTCACAATCGTATTGTTGTAACTACACCGCACATTCGCGCGACCACGGGCAATCTGATTCTTCCATTTCTTTTTCTTCTTTGCTGCCGCTCCGTCAGAATCAGAAGGTGCCTCTTTCGATGCGACCACCTCCTCAATATCTTCGGTTGACTGCTTTACTTTGTCCTTTTCTCCAGTCATAAAATATGTCTCGTAGAGGTAAACTTGTTTCCTACATTCCTCATCTATTTTTACTCATCAAATTCCGTGGAATTGGCAGATACTCTCAGACCACAAACACACTCCTAACTCTATGTCTTTTCTGCCGCCTTACGACGTCCACTTCCCATAGTTTTTCGGACATTTCCGCGAATGGTTCGCGTATTTGTCTTGGTGCGCTGCCCACGAACGGGAAGACCTTTCTGATGGCGGATACCACGGTAACAAGAAATCTCCTTGAGTCGCTTTACATTCATTTTGACCGCATGTCGAAGTTCTCCTTCAACGCGATATTTCTTCTCAATGAAGTCTCGCAAACGGTTTGCATCTTCAATCGGAAGGTCTTTTGATCGAGTATCTGGATTGAGGGACAACTCCTGAAGGATCTTTCGACTCGTAATGAGTCCGATACCATAAACAGAGGTAAGCGCAATTTCAATGCGCTTTTGATCGGGAATGTTGATACCAGCTATGCGAACCATAGAATTCTCTCTTATCAGTAAAACGGGAAGTGAAAAACTATCCCTGTCGTTGCTTATGTTTCTTCACGGCACAAATAACATAAAGATGCCCTCTTCGCTTTACCACCTTACAGTGTGCACATATTTTTTTGACTGATGCTCTCACTTTCATATCGATAGAGTAAAGAGGGAACCAATGCGGAAAATAACCAATTGAACATTTTTCGATATCGTCTTTCTATTTGAGACGATGGACAATACGTCCACGGTTCAAATCATACGGGCTCATTTCGAGAGTCACACGGTCTCCCGGAAGCAAGCGAATATAATTGACTCGCATCCTCCCAGAAATATGCGCCAGTACCTCATGTCCATTCTCGAGTCGTACCCGAAACGAGGTACTCGGAAGCGACTCTATCACCTCCCCTTCAACACGAATGATTTCTTTGTCTTTGTTCGAACCCATATACGCCCCATGGGCAATGCTGGAAATTAGAAATGCTTCTCTCTCTTCAAATGTCTGTTCGGGAACTATACAGGAAACTGTTTAGAAACGCAAATAGGCGCAAAGAAACGGCAGGTATTTTCTGCCGCCGACGAACACACAAGCAAGGGACCGGTCTACCGAGAAAGTCATTCCTCATGCTAGCGTTTCTTTCGCGCGTCGATCCGAACGTCTCCGTTCCGATTACAAACTTAGGTTTTTTGAGAGCACTGAGTATTCTAGCTAATGGTTGGAATTTTGTCAACAGCACCTTTCTCTCGACCACAATGAAAGAAAATTCACCGCTCCCATCGGGCAGAAGAGCCGCATGGCAGGATAATATTTTCTCTCTGTGTCGCAAGTCCAAGCTCAAATGAAGAACAGTTACCACCATACTTCTTCCCCACTGTGAGCGCCAACATATTGTGTATCACCTGCGGAGAAAGTCCGGTTGTATAGGAGTTGACCAAAACAAAGAGTGGCTGATCAGAGAGGATGTCTGTCGAACGATCAAGCAACGAAAAAAGTTGTTCCTCTACCTTCCATATTTCCCCTTTGGGCCCACGGCCAAATGAAGGTGGATCCATAATAATAGCGTCATACTTATTCCCGCGACGAGCCTCTCGCTCGACAAACTTGAGCGCATCATCGGGAATGAGACGAACGGACGCATGAGCAAGTCCGCTCAATTCAAGGTTTTCTTTCGCGCGCGTCGTCATACCCTTCGAGGCATCCACGTGACAAACTTCCGCGCCGGCATATGCCGCCGCAACCGTCGCGCCGCCAGTATAGGCGAAGAGATTTAGAACACGAACTGGCTTCGACGCCGATTGAATTTTCTCAATCATCCAATCCCAATTCACTGCCTGCTCAGGAAAAAGACCTGTGTGCTTGAACCCCATGAGTTCGATACGAAAACGTAACGCTTTGTATGAAATAGTCCACATCTTTGGCAAAGTCTCTGCAGATTCCCAAGCGCCACCTCCATCACTGCTTCGGCGATACTGTGCATCGGGCACATTCCACCGTTTATCCTCCCCCTGCGGCCATATCGCCTGCGGATCCGGACGTCGCAAGACAAACTCCCCCCAACGTTCCAACTTCTCTCCTCCACTTGCATCACCACGCGGAGTATTGCGAGCATGTCCGCCCACAACATGTGGAGCAGTGCCTCGATCGACAGATACCACGCCAGCATCAATCAATTCGTAGTCCGTCCAATCAGTAGCGATTCGCATAAGGTCAATCAGAAATATATATCGTCGTTCATCTACAAAAACATGAGTCTAGACATTCCTCCGTCGTCGCAAGAGCACGCGGAGTGTCTTGAGACAAATGGAAATATCAAGCCACAATGACCAATTCTCGATATAGAAAATATCAAGCTTATACTCCCCTTCAAATGAAAGATCCGAACGACCCGAAACCTGAGCCATACCAGTAATGCCCGGCTTAATCGTAAGCAGACGTCGATGGTACTCCTTGTATTTTTCCACCTCTCTTGCCTGATGCGGTCGAGGCCCAACCAAACTCATAGAGCCCAGGAAGGCATTGAAAAACTGCGGCAATTCATCGATTGAAAATCGCTCGATAAACGCGCCAACATTCGTTTTCCGAGGATCGTCTTTAATCTTATAGAGCACCTCATCACGCACATTTCGCTCGGCAATAAGTTGCTGTTCATAGGCAAGCGCCTGTTCAAAATTGGGATTCTCTTTCGTAATGCAATACTTCCATCGTATATAGCGAAACTTGTACACAAAAAACTCCTTTCCATCTTCACCGATTCGTTTGTTTTTATAAATAACCGGACCAGCTGAATCCTCAAGCTTGATGAGCAAAGCAACTACAAGCATAAGTGGCGAGAACACCACAATAAGTATCGCCGAAGCAATAATATCAAACGCGCGCTTCAAAATCTTACCCCACCCGTCAAGTGGCGTATGCTCCGCCTCAATAAATGGCTCTCCTTCAAACATGCGTATAGAAAATCGCGATGTTTGAAGTGTCGTCGGAAGATATTTGTAAACAATATTATTCACCTGGCAATAATCAAGAAGCTTCGTCTGCTCCTCATCAGGAACAGACGGATCGCAAACAATAATTTCATCGACACCTCGTGTTTTCCGAATCTCTTTAATTTCGCGAATACTTGCCGAGCCAATCGTCGCAGAAAGCCGATACCCGAGCCAGGGCTTCTCTCTGAATATTTTTGAGAGACGAGCAAGGACGCCATTTCGTCCTACAAGCAAAATACGATGCACCCCAATACCTCGATGTATCAGGAGCCACTGTTGCGCCGAATGAATCAAGAATCGACCAATAACAACGAAGACAACCGAGAGTGTCCACGCAAGTAAGATAATAAACCGAGAAGAGAACCATTCGCGCTTCAAGAAGACCGCAATAATCAATACTACAAGCGCAAGCGATGTCGCAGAGAAAACCTTGTAAGCTTCCTGCCAAAACTTCCGTGTTGTGCGAATATCATAGAGCCCTTCAAACGCATAGAGAAGCAAGAAAAACGGTGCAACGAAAAGCGTAATCGTAAAATATTCATTGAAGGAAAATACTCCGCCAATGCGCCCCAGTTCAAAAAACATACGCGTCTCCGGGAGATCGCGAATCATAAACGCCGCAAGCGCCGCACCGACTATCATGCAGTAGTCCATCGGCACGCGAATAGCGCTGAAAAAAAGTTCCGATCGTTTCATAGAAGATACTTCTAAATCTTGATCTTGCCTAAAGGTTTTCGGAAAGAGATATATCAAGACGGGCGATAAGCCGGATTCTGTTCCTCATTTCCTCGAAAGAAAACAAGGTGCAACCATTTCTCTTGCTGTTGTGTTGCCACAACAATCATTTGCGGCACACCCTCTCTCACCGAAGCGAGACAGGGTACGGCCTTGCACACCGGTAAGGATTTAGCCGTTTCACTCCCACCCCCATTTCAAGAACGATTTGCAGAGAGCGCAAACAAAAAGTGAATTGATTTCACCTTTATTGCTATCAACAACACCAATCTTTCCAAAAATAGGGGCAGGACTCCACTTCGAATATTACTACTCGAAATGCCTCAATTGGTTTCCCCATTGAGCGTCTCTGTTCGCACCTCTCCTGCATCGAAACACAGGCGACGGGTATTACCCGCTACCATCTTTTTCTTTCAAAAGCATACGCTCTCGAAAGAAAGCGTGTCCGGACTTTCCTCCCTCCCCGCGCCTCTTTCAGGAAAGATTTATGAATCAGCAAGCACGCAAACGAATCAGCTTCGCCTTTGTACTCGTAACTGTTTCGGGTTTCCTTAAAAAGGTGCGGGGTCGGGCGATTGCCTGCCCGCCTTGATATATTTCCTTGTTGTCAAAGATCGATTCCTGCTACGAAATACTACTACAAAACAAGAGAAATGTCAACGCATCCTCACAGAAAAATAGAGGCGAAACAGCTCATTTCAGGCATTTTTTGAATCACAAGAACGCTCATGAAAGACGGATTGTCCCTCCAAGACGAGATTCAATGCCTCGGGTGATTTCTAAGAAAACAGCATCAGCTTCTTCTCCGGTAAGTGCTCGATCTTCACGTCCGAGGCGTATATGAAAGGCGAGACTCCGTCCCTCATCAGGACTCACATATCGATCAAAGACTTCAACACCCAGCACAAGACCCTGCCCCGAAGAAATCATGCAATCTTTCACCTCAGAAACAGTTGTACGCGGAGGAACGAAACAGGAAAGATCACGCAACGTCTCGGGGTATTTCCGAATTGGCGTAAAGATTGTATCTGTCGAAATTGCAGAAAGCAATTTCCGAGTGTCACATTCGAAAAGAGCGACGCGTCCCGATATTCCCATCGCTTTCACGAGTAAGGGATGTGCTTCTCCTACCATGCCAATACACTCATTATGAAAAGTGACAATATCCGCCGTGCGCGCAGGATGCCACAAGGACAACTCAGTACCCTGGTGTGGACGAATCGAATACGACACGCGTAAGGCGCCCAAGAGACGCGCCACATCCGAAGTCAATGTCGAAAAAGAAACAGCCTCATCATGCTTCGATGAAATCCGGACCGCCCCGGACACGAATCGGGTTTCCAAAACAACTCCTTCGGAGAGCTTATACGCTTTCCCCAGCTCAAACATTCTGATGTTCTGAAAGCGTCGCCCATTAAATTGAATATTCTTGAGAAGCCCCGGAAGAAGACTCTGCCGAACAAGTGCCTGATCAGGATTCATTGGATTTTCCAGAGAGAGATGTTCGTCGCGATTGAGATGCAATTGCTTCGCATCCGATTCGCTATAGAAAGAATAGTTGAGAGTTTCCGTAAATCCATTTGCCGAGAGATGCGCTCGCACAGATGCTTCGTGAGAACGAATAGGGTCTTCGAGAGTAGATGCGAACAGAAAGTTTGGAGCCCCACTCTCTATGCGGTCATAGCCGATGCCTTTTCCAATCTCTTCTGCGATATCCGCAACTGATTCGACGTCAATCCGATACAAAGGCGGGGTGACGGATATATTTTTCCCCGCAAGAGACACCCCAAAACCGCGAAGCTTGAGCAGTGTCATCATCTCTTTTGTTGAAATATCTGCGCCAAGAAGTGTCGTCACTTCGTGCGGAGAAAACTCGATTGATTTCAATACTGCAAGGATTTTATGTTCATCGACAATAGAAGTCTCTTCACTTCCAGCAATATGCGCCACTACCTCCAAGAGTCGCACTAGAGCGCGTTCAGTCAAATCAGACGAAAGTCCCTTCTCAAATCGAGCTGACGCATCACTCTCGATACCAAGTTGCGTCCGTGTTCGCCGGATAGAAACGGGGTCAAAATGCGCCGCTTCAAAAAAGACATTTTTTGTCTCCACTGTCACACCCGAATCCGCCCCACCCATAATACCGCCAAGAGCAAGCGCTCGATCCTCATCTGCAATTACAATATCTTCCGCGCCAAGCACATACGACTTCCCATCCAGAAGCGTCAGTGTTTCTCCAAACTTCGCAAAACGTGGACCTATTACTTTCTGTTCCGAGCCGGCAATTATGTCCCAATCAAATGCATGGAGCGGTTGTCCCAACTCAAGCATGATAAGATTGGTCGCATCGACAATGTTGTTGATGGAGCGCATTCCGAAAACACTCAAGCGATCAACGAGCCACTTCGGCGAGGTACCGACAGTGACATCTCGAACAAGCGCCCCAATGTACCGAAGACTCTTCTCTCCAGCATCAAGCGAAATGGTAAAGGAATGTTTGTCGTTTGATTTCGGCAGGATGAGCCCGTCATAATCATAGTCGAAGACACGTCCTTCAAGTGCCGCAATCTCACGCGCAAGCCCCACATGCGACAAACAATCATGCCCCCGATCCGGCAAGATCTTTACATCAAGAACCGAGTCAGCCGAGGAAAGAAAGTCCGTAAGAGAAATGCCCACTTCAGCCCCTTCTGGCAATACAAGAATGCCATCATGATTCTCTCCAAGCTCAAGTTCTTTCTCAGAACAAATCATGCCATCTGAAGAAGCTCCTCGAATTTCCGTTTTCTTGATAGCGACATCTCCAGGAAGAATCGCACCAGGAAGTGCCACAGCTACCTTCTGACCCAACTCGAGATTTGGCGCACCGCAGACAATAGTCTTCTCGCCCATCCCGCCGATATCGACACGGGCAACACGCAAACGATCAGCATTTGGATGTCCCTCAACCGAAAGAACCTGCCCAACAAACACTTCCGGAACCGCAAATCCGACAGGAATCACCTCTTCCACCTCAAACGCCCGCATCGTCAAAAATGCCGCGAGTTCCTCGGGAGTTTTCTCCGTACCAGAAAGTTCCTTGAGCCAACGATAGCTAAATTTCATAAATCAAGAACCTGTTGAAAAAATATCGTAACGAACCTTTCTATAAGCACTCTCTAAAACTGAGTAAGAAATCGCAAGTCGCCACTCTGAAAAAGACGGATGTCGGGAATTTTGTATTTCATCATAGCGAGGCGATTCGTTCCAAACCCCCAAGCAAATCCCTTCCATCGATCACGCTCGTACCCAGCCGCCTCAAAAACATTTTGATGCACCATTCCCGCGCCACCTACCTCAAGCCAACCTGTCCCATGACACGACGAGCATCCCTTGCCATCGCAAACGGTACAGGCAATATCAAATTCGAAACCTGGCTCGACAAAAGGAAAATAGCTCGGACGAAGCCGGACATCGATATGCTTCCCAAAGAAGCGGCTGAAGAAGAGCTCCGCAATATACTTAAAATTTCCGACAGACACGTCAGCATCGACAAAAAGCGATTCGAACTGATAGAACGTGTGCTCATGCGACGCATCGGTCGCCTCCGAACGAAAAATCCGCCCCGGCACAATAATGCGAAAAGGCGGCGTATGCGTTTCCATATACCGCACCTGAACCGGCGACGTGTGCGTCCGCAACAAGAGACGGCCGCTTTTGTTGTTGGTTGTTGGTTGTGTGTTGTTGGTAGCCTCTTGGCGGAGCCAGAAGGTGTCTTGCATGTCCCGCGCCGGATGATCCGCAGGCACATTGAGCGCATCGAAATTATAAAACTCCGTCTCCACCTCAGGACCATCAGCGATGTCGAAACCAAGCGAACGGAAAATATCGCAAATCTCCTGCTCGACCTGCGTCAAAATATGGATGTGTCCAATCGGAAGCACTTCCCCCGAATCCGTCACATCGATCCATTCTTTCTCCGCATCAAAACTCGCCGCCTCCAGTCGAACCCTCGCCATCTCGCTTGCTTCGGCAATCTCTTGCTTTGCCATATTGGCACGACTCCCCAGCTCGCGCCGTTCATCAGGCGAGAGCGTTGCAAGACTTTTCAAAAATTGTGTGAGTGCACTCTTGCGCCCCAAGAATTCTACTTGTTTCTCGCGAAACGCATCCAAATTCCCCACCCCCTCAAATGCAAGGAGTGCCGACCGCTTCAGCTCATCCAAAGTATCCATATTCATACCCCTCATTGTAGCCACACCCTCCCCCGCTGTCAAAAAAAGACCTCGCCACACCGGCAAGGTCAAAGGTCAACCAAATACATTCGATTCTTTCGTTTCTTCCTTAAGTCAAGGTGATTTACCGCGGTCTTCCGATATACCAAAATCTCCAGCGTACTCGAATCATACCCGACAGGCACACTCAATCCCATTTCCTGAGCCTTCATGATAATGCCTGTCCATAGTGTTACCGTATTGACCGACGGCCAATCGTAGTCTGGATTCGCCTGCAAAGCCTGCCCATTCGCTTCTGGCACGCCCCAGAGTTCCAAGACACCTTCACTCGTCACGTCGTACCAAAGCACGCTCGGATTGAACATGGCTTCAGCCGACTGAGCTGCGTTGGCAATCATAGTGAAAGCCAACAGAATGATAACATGGTATTTCTTCATCTCTTTTCACTCCGCTCTTTCAGTTGAACAGCAATTGCAATGCCGCAGGACTCGCCTTCTTGGTAGATGGCGTCCGCAATGGCGCTACATTCGGATCCGGACCGGTGACGGGCGAGGACGACATGTCTCGAACAAGAAAGGTTGATTCCCTGCAGTCATTTGTCTCATTCGTCTCCGAAATCTGGCTGTCGTAGTCGATACATGCCCGAGCGGCATGCACGCCGATTTCGGCAACACCCTGGGATATATCGACACTTTCCACTTTAGTCATACCTCCTTTGAGGTTTTCCCGCCTCACTTGATCAAACCCAACAAAGACGCCGTCGATGGCATAGGATATGCGGACTACATCTGGACCAAAATTTTCTCCGAGATTGGCAACGGTCACCTCGAAGGTAAATGCTTCGTTCGGATCGAAAATCGCTTCGCCCAAATTCAGATTCGTCACAGCAACATCGGGATCACTTACCACGTCAAAACGATATTCGTCATGGCAGTTGTCTCCTTCATCAGATTCCGCAATCTTTTTGTCGCCGTCATTGCCATCCGTATCTGCACAGGCAGTGATATTGAACTTTCCCGGATATTCGAAAGCGGGAATGATTTGATAGACTCGACGGGATTGTCCCGCCGACAAATCAGTCATGCTCTCGTGTCCCAGGTTGTCGGGATCGTGATCACGATAGTTTCCTTTGGACAAGTAGCAGCGATTCGCCCAGGTGCCCCAAGCTCCGGCTTCTCCGGTATTCTTGACCTGGATGTTGCAGTAGCTTCGTTCTCCGATATGGATTTGGGAAAGATGCGGGCTGTCCCTATCGGCTTCTTTCACCAGATACAGTTCGTGAACGATGAGATTGGGGAGGTCGCCCGGGTGTTTGCCTCCGGTGATGGGAGGGGGATTGAAGACTTCAACTCCGCCACTGCCCGACTGGAGAGCATTTTCGTCCAGGATTGTCCCGTAACCACCGCCCTGACTGCCTAGACTGCCTATTGGCGACGTCGGACACGAAGATGAAGAGAGAGTGTAGAATTTTCCATTCTTCTGGTCAAAGTAGTACCAGTTGGTTGCGTGTTCGCAAAGCGCACTGTACTGTCCGTGAACCCAGCAAAATGGACAGTAACCATCGCCTGGAAGAGCCCTTGCGTCCTTGGTAATGCAGGTAGCCCTCGAAATATCTCCTCCAACCTTATCTTCGAAATGCAGAAAACGACCGGGGTACTTATTCTCTCCAGGAATAAGAGTGCGCGTTTGATACAACCAATCTCCTTTACCGTTATACTCGGCAATTTCAACCGAAGCCAAAGACCCGTCACTATGAACATTGATTTTGTAGACAAATGCCACGTGACCAACGCTACCAGCTCCAGGCTCGTACGAATTCCATTGCGCCACACTACCCACTGCCGGATACTGATCGATACGAATGCCTACCATGCCAGCTCGGTCCGAATCATCCCAGAGATTAGCATTGCCCCACTTAGCAACCCCGCCATACTGATTAGTGAATTGCACACCACTAAGGTTGAGGCGATAGGCGACATACGAGGTACAGTTGCAAACAGCGAAGTTCCATGCATCGGGCTGATCATGATTACTCGGGCACAACCCACTCACCTTCTTTGCCTGTTCATATCCCGAATCTAATTCGGCAGACACATTCCACGAAATCACGGCCAAACAAACAGCCGAGATGGCCGATTGTTTCAATGTTAACGAACCTTTCACGATAAATCTCCTTCTGTTTCATTGAACAAGATATTCTCTTGAAGCCCCTAACTGTTTCGGAAACTTCTTTGAGAATACCTTCCAGAAAAATTCTCATTTTTTCAATTCACGGACTTTGCTATGCCATTCTTCAACGTTAAGACCAAGCCCCGCTGGGTTAAAAATAGAACCAAACACCTGAGCAACCCCGTAAGTGGCGTCATAAACTCTTTGATCAAAGGCGCAGGGAGATTGAGAACTTTCATAATATACAAAGAATGAATCAAATCTTATAACTGCAACTGTTTCGTTCGCGTAAGAATCTTTGTATTCTAAATCAGATTGCTTCCCCTCCATCCGAGTTACAATACCCCCTGGAAATTCTTCTTGAGAACAATTCTCTTTATCAAGTCCTATCAATGTCTTTGTTGAAAATAAAGTTGACTTTCTGATAGCGCCCTTTATAGGCACTTCCTTCCCATCGACAAGCTCTGTCACAGGACTCTCCTTGTATTTATACACCAAATCATCTGCAATATCCTTGGGAAGCTGAATCTCTATTCCCAATTCAGGAATCGGATACCACACTTGTTCCTGCTCAACAACAGGAATCTCTTGCTGTTTCGGTAGTGCTTGCGTCTTCTCTTTTTTTCCATACCAAACCACTCCACTTGCAATTACAGCAAGAAGAAGTGCAAGGCAGACAACGATAATGACCGAGTTTCGTTTCAACTTCATATCGATGAAGCCTATCGGAAGGCGACACATCCGTCAAATCTCCGGGTTATCTCCCTGCCCCCCCGCTGTCAAAAAAAGGCGAAAGAAAACCGCCTTGGAATTTCCAGGCGGTTGGGTCATGAGAATAAGTCAACAAGGAGAATAAAGTCTTCGCCTCTCCCTGAATCATCTAGGAGAACAACTCCCGCTATCGGGTTTATAGAAAATATACAACCCGATGCCCTATGTAACAAGCTGGCAATATCGGGAGACATTGGAAATCTCTTGAGGATATCCGCTCCACAAATATCACTTTCATCGCAATAAAGCAATTGTGCTGCAACACAGAGAAGCACCCGAAAGAATACACCCAACTCAACAGGAGAAAAACCTCTGGAGAACATCTGGAGCGCATTATCCTGACGATACGTCACTCGTTTGGGAAGTGTCGACAGATTACATCCTGCAATATGAGTACTCAGACCAAATGATAATCGCGCCGATGAAACAACCGAACTTTGGTCAGGATCCTTTCTGCGAAAGGTAACTACCCCCCGACATCGTGTCGTACGAATCCTCTGCACATCAACAACACTATCGATAGAGCTATGCGGACCTGTCTTAGCAATGACAAGAACCACGCCAGAAAGACCCACATACTGAACGACCATGTCGTCACTTATTCCAAAAGGAGCGAGAAGCTCTCTCGGCGGCAACTTTGGCTGACGAAATCCATGATCCTCCTCATACTTGCGAACCGCTCCCAAAAAAAGACGGAGAAATGCAGGGACTCCACACTGAATGCCAAACGTTCGCAATGTTTCTTTCATCTCCCATGAGATAGGAACATGCGAAGGTAATTCATGATAGAGAAATGCATTCCCAACCTTTCGCAAGAACTCATAAAAGTGAGAATCATCCCCCTCTTCGTCATCTCTATCAGAGCAACCGAAGAGCCAGTTCAAACTTGAACGTTCCACCATATCGGTACCTCTCGTAGGTCGTAGAAAATCTGGTTGTTAAGAAACTGGCACCTCCGCTCAAAACACTACCCGGGCAAAATCTTTTTTGCCACACTTCACTATCGATGATTTTCCGTTATTTGTCAATACGAAGTCTCTATCGAGCACCTTGGTGCCATCTACCTCGACACCACCCTGCTCAATCTTCCGCCGCGCATCACCCCGACTCGTAGCAAATCCTTCCTGCGCAAGAAAATCGAGCAAACTCATCTCCTGAGAAAGCGTCACCTCTCGAATATCACTCGGAACCTCACGCCGCGAAAATGTCGAGACAAAATACTCCTGTGCCTCGCGCGCCGCTTCTTCACCGTGATATATTTTCACAATTTCAAAGCCAAGCCGGATTTTCGCATCGCGAGGATTCCCTACCTCCATGATATTTCCAACTTCTTCCATCGGCATGCGCGTACAATGAACAAAATAGCTTTCAATCAATTCATCAGGCACGCTCATAACCTTTCCAAACATATCATTCGGCGCATCCGTAAGATTGATTGTATTCCCCCAACTCGAGCTCATCTTGCGCCCATCGATACCGAGAATAAGATTGGTTGTGAGTATATCCTGTGGAGACTTCCCTGCCCGCTCTTGGAGGCGCCGTCCGGCAAGCAAATTAAACCGCTGATCCGTCCCGCCAATTTCTACATCCGCGGAAACAGCGAGACTATCATGTCCCTGCATCAAAGGATAGAGCATTTCCCGAAGCGACACGCGCTTGCCAGTATCAAGACGCTTCCGGATATTTTCACGAGCGATGAATTCCGCTACCGAGAAGACATCTGCTTCTTTCCCAATCTCACCAAATCCCAAATGTGAAAGCCAGGTAGAATTGGCATGAATCTCTACGTGAGTCATGTCAAGGATTTTCCCCGCCTGCTCCGCATAGGTCGCCATGTTGGCATGCACATCCGATTCAGAAAGCATTGGGCGCTCGGATTCCTTATCACTCGTATCACCAATTTGCCCCGTAAAATCACCCACGATAAAAACGATTGTGTGCCCGAGATCCTGAAAATCACGAAGTTTGAGAAGCGGCACGGATCGTCCGAGATGAATATTCTGACTCGTCGGGTCAATACCAAATTTCACACGAAGATTCTCTCCCGAAAGAAGTCGTAGTCGTAAATGTTCCCGATCAATCACCTCCGAAACCCCACGTGTGAGAAGATTATCTATTTGTTTTTCTTTGTCCATAAGAGAGGAAGTAAACCTACTTTTATATCCCCATTTTCCGTCTTGCCAAACGATACTGGTCATCGGACATTTGACCGCTTTTCCGCGCATGTTCGAGTTGCGCCAAAATTTCATCTTTGTGCTTCATGATATTCTTCGGCGTCATCGCTTTCTTGAGCACTTTTTCACGCTCTGCGGGCGACATCTTCATGAGCTGTTTCATGGCGAATTTCTGGAACATGCCCATGTCTTTCGGATCCGGCGCACCCGGCATAGAAGCAAGTTGTTCCTCAAAGCTCCGTTCGTCTTTCTTCTCGACAACAGTTGGCTTCTTTTCTTTATCATCTTTTGACTTCTTTGAAAATGGATTCCACATAAGCATAGAAAATACGTGTGTTATTACCTATTGAGAAATTCTCTTTTTTGTCATCCCAACCAAAGTAACGAGGGAATGCTACGGAAAGATTTCTACCCGCGAGAAGGAATCTTTGTGCAATAGGTAGAGAATGTTTCCGGAAAGATTGAGATTTCTCGACTTCGCTCGGAATGACGCAGGACTATTTTCTCTTCATACCCTTCTTTCTCTTTTTCTGATGGCGCTTCGGAACAGAAGCTATTTGAGCAGGAACTGTATTGAGAGCAACTGGAGCTGATCCCAGAGCACCACTTTCAGCTTCATTGCCCAGAGAAATCGCTTGCGACGCGGCATGACGCGACTCTTTCTTTCCTTCATGCTTTTCCTTTTTTTCTTTCTTCTTTCCGCTATTTGTCAAAGAGGTTTCTGCTTTTCGAAGAAGGCGATTTTTTCGAAAGATATTCCCTGATACGAGAAGTGCTGTTGCAATATAAATAGAAGAATATGTTCCTGCTGTCACACCGACAAGGAGTGCCAGTGAAAATGACCGGATAGATTCGCCCCCAAGAACACTAATAGCAATGAGTACAATAATAACCGTAAATGATGTATTGAAAGATCGTGCAATAGTTTGATTAAGTGAATGATTCACCACCTCTTCAAAATCTTCTGTACCGCCGGAGCGGATGAGATTTTCTCGGATACGATCATACACGACGATAGTATCATTAACCGAATATCCAAGAATAGTGAGGAGTGCCGCGATAAACGGCGCACCCACTTCCATTCCATAAAAATGACCGAACAAAGAAAATGCTCCGAGAGTAATGATAATGTCATGAGCAAGTGCTACGGTCGCCTGAAAGCCATAGTGCCATGATGACACCGGGCGCGACACACCGCGAAACGCCCATGCGATATAGAGAATAATGCCAATCACCGCCAAGAAGAGTGCTGTTATGGCGTTCTTTTTGATACTCTCCGAAACCGATGCGCCAATGAATTCGGAGCGAACAAGCTCGACCGATTCATCGGTTTTCTTCAACTCAGCAAGAACGGCTTCATTTACCGTCTCGTCCGACGAAGCATAGCGGATAAACATCGTGCGATCCCCAGACGGCTGGACAACCAAACTCTCAACACGAGGAACTTCTTTCAAGTGCGTTTCGATAACACCGCGATCTGGGACTTTCCCTTCACTCCACGAGACCTCGAGCAGTGTCCCTCCTCGGAAATCAATACCGAGCTTGAGTCCCCAGACAGAAAGCATGGCAATGCTCGCAATCATGAGCGCCATTGAAAAGGCGTAGAAATATTTTCGTTGTTGGATGAGTCGCTTCATAAAGAGGGTGAGGAAATATCGGGGCGCTTTCGCTTTGGCGCAATGAGGAAGGGGTATTTCTCTGCCCACGAGCCAACCAAGACATCAAGCAGTGTCCGTGTAAGCACAATTGCCGTAAACATCGAAAACAAAACGCCAAGCAAAAGAATAAGAGCAAATCCCTTCACAAAACCCGTCCCAAGCCATATAAGGATAAGACACGTCAGCAATGTCGAATAATTACCATCACGTATCGATGGCCATGCTCGTCGAAATCCCTCCTCAATCGCTTTTGAGAGATGTTTGCCCTGCTTCATTTCTTCCCATGTCCGTTCAAAGATGAGGATATTCGCATCGACCGCCATACCGATTGACAATACAAAACCGGCGATACCCGCAAGCGAAAGTGTGATAGGAAATGGCGTGAGACTCGAGAGTTTGAATACCGCAAAGAGAAGTCCTGCATAGAGCGAAAGCGTAAACGCAGCAACCAAGCCGAAGAATCGGTAATAGAGAATGACAAACAACATCACAGCGCCAATGCCAATCATGCCGGCAAAAAGACTCTGTCGAAGTGAAAGTTCACCCAAAGATGCCGACACGGTTTGCTGTCCGATGAGCGTAATCGGTGCCGGAAGCGCCCCCTCATTGAGTCGCGAGACAAGTGCCTTTGCTTCCGCAAGCGTGTAGTTTCCAGTGATAACCGCCTGTCCATTCGGAATCTCCGCCTGCACTGTCGGTGCACTGATAATCTGCCCGTCCAAGAGAATCGCGATTTGCTTGCCAATATCGCGTTTTGTCAGCTCAGCAAAGAGCTTTGCTCCCTCGGCATCAAACTGAAGCGAGACCTGAGGAAGACCGAGCCCCTGCCCCCCACCATAGTCCACAAATGCGTTCTTGAGATTTTTCCCAGAAAGCCCCGTTGATTTGAATCTCGCCGTCTCAGGAAGTCTCTCAAGAGTTTGTTTTGGGAAGAGAATATGCGAAGCGCGAACTCTATAGTCATCACCCTCGCCTTTTTCATCGGTCTTCTTGATAATGTGCCAGCCAAAAGGCGACTCTACCAAATCCGGCCATACGGTGCCAACTTTGAAATCAGGGTTGAAGAGTACATCATCGAATTCCTTCACAAATTGCCCCTTCGCCACAAAGTCCAAATCTCCGCCCTTGTCAGCAGAACCAGGATCTTTACTCTCTGTCTTTGCCAATTCCGCAAAATCCTCCCCTTTCTTGACGCGCTCAAGCACCACGTCCGCCTGCTTCTTCGAAGCATCGTTCAAAACATCAAGCTGTTTCTGAACTTCCTCGGTGTTGTCCTCTTGGAATTCGAGATACGGCGTTTCTTTGAGCATTTTCTTTGCCTCGTCCACATCCTTGACGCCCGGCAACTCCACGATAATACGGTCTTCGCTCCCCGCACGCGAAAGTTGTACCAAAGGCTCCCCTACACCAAAAGCATTCACTCGTCGCTCTATCACGGCGAGCGCCGCCTGAAGCGCATCGGCGCGCTTCTCTTCGGGAATCTGCGAAGTGTCTACTGCGTATTCGAGGTGAATACCACCCTGCAAATCAAGCCCGAGATTGATACGCAATCCCGAGACTGCCGACCCAAGCCACGGCACGCGCGACACAGCACGCGGATAGGCAATGACTCCCGCAAAAACCGTCAGAAGAATAACTCCGAACAACCGGAGTCGAAGTGAACGTCGTCTATTCATAATACGCCCAGTATACGAAGTTCCTCGACTCCCTGCAACCCTTGACGTTTTTCCAAGTATATGAAAAGGCGGGTGTATTGCTACAACCCGCCTCACTGTTAAACTCTCCTCCTATCCTAGTCCATCTCCTAACTGTAGAGACGAAGCACTATGTCGAGAAGGAGAGAAACGAACGCGACTACAAGGAGAGTCGCTATCAGCTGCTCTTCCGTGAAACGTCTAATAAACTTTTCAAAGATTTTCATCTTACCCTCCAATTAGGAACGATACGAAATCGCTGCTGGCAATCGATGTAGGCACTCAGTGGATACTGCATGGACCATTTCCAACAGTGCAAGTTGGTCAAACGCGTATCAACGAGAGACTCGCCGCTCATGGGCATAATCATTCTTGAAAAAAGATGCCATCCAAAAATGATGAGCAAAACCACCAGAGCGAGCCACCAAAGAAACTTGTCCTCCGATCGAGATCGCATCACCTCGGCGCCTTTCTTGCCTTTGCCGTATTTGTCCGATACCGCTGACTCGCAACGCGATTTTCCCGATTATCGCGATCGTGACGTAACGATACAGCGTGATTCACTTCGGGACGAAGCGCTTCAGCCTCTTGACAAGCGCGATATTCAAGAAATTTCGCTGTTCTCCTTCGGTATACAGCGCGGCATTTTGGAAAAGTTTTTCCAAAATAAAGCGCATCACGCTCCCGATGAGATAGATTTTTCCTCATCTCATCACCAAGGCACTTCCTATACACGAGCAGTGAATTGTCATCTGGCGCATAGAACCGTTCACATACTTCCTTAGGCATTCCATGAGCTTGATAAGGGGAAATTGCCCCCTGAATATCTTGTTTCAATCCATTGAGCGTTCCACAGCCCGAAACTACCACAGCAAAGAAGAACACCACGAGGGACCGGAAAAGACTCATTTTTAAATTACTCCTTTTTGACCGAAATTGGTCCTCTCTTTTTTAGCACAATTCACTTATAAAGTCAAGCTATCTTGACAGAATACGTTGTGCCAGACGGAGGAGCTCTTTGGCATTTTCGAATGTTGCACGTTCAACTGCTGTTTCAAAAGGAAGCCATGCAAAATCAAGATGCTCATCGGACAGTCGGACCGATGTCGAGTCCATACTCTCCGCCAAGAAAAAATGTACGGTTTTGAATATCCACAGTGCGCGACCCTCCTGAAGACGGCGTTTGCGTTCACTCCCCTTCGCGGTGTAGAAGAAATGCACTCTCCGGTGAAAGGGCGCGACCAAGCGCAAGCGCGTCAGACCAGTTTCCTCTTCGGTTTCCCGACGCGCCGCTTCTTCCAATGTTTCGCCCAACTCCACATGTCCCTTGGCAAAGTCCCAGTGCCGATGACGATATTGCAAAAGAAGAAAACGCCGTGTGCTGTCCGACTCGCGCCGAAACACTACTGCTCCCGCCGACACCTCATAGGCAATCGGGAGGCCAAGTACATGATCTATCCCCGGTTTATTGTTGAATAATTTCATACCACTCAAGTACATTTCAAAAAAGAACGGGCTTCTTCGCCACCTTGTCTATTAGAACAGGCTCTCGATGAAGGAAACTCAGATGCTCACGAACAGCCATACTGGCGAGCCTCGCAAAAACATGGTGTTCGCCAAAGCGATCAATGCGCGATTCTTCCACAAGCTTGCCACTATGCCACACGCAAAAAGATTCGCCAGTCGCCACTCGTTTCACATCTCGGGCTTGCCAATCACACGCGAGCGAAAGTCCAAAAGATACACGCTTCCCCGGAAACGACTCGGCAATCTTTCGAAGCCGCATTGAATCACCGTTAAACACGAGAAGACCATCCCGCTTCATGCTTCGCACCAAAAGTCCATATTCTTTCATCATAGCATTGATGTCAGAAAAATGCTCCGCGTATCGCTGTGTCACCCCTGTCAACACGACGATATCTGGATGAACGATGGAGAGAAGATACCGCATATCACCCCGATTCGACATACCAAATTCAAGAACAAGCACCTCGGGGAATGGCCAGTGGAACACGCTACGAATCGATTGAGAGAGGATGGGGAGCCAGGCACGATAGTCGCCATACCCACTCGGAAGTCCGAGTATCGAGAGAGGGAGTCCGACATCTGTATTGAAGTTTCTCGGTGTCACACGCACCGAAAACGGCGCATTTCTCAATACTGCCTGCACCTCGTCTTTTACAAAAGATTTATTCGTCGAACCCGCAAGAGCAATCACTCGAGGACGATGAAGAAAGAGCGTGAGTTTTGCTGCACATTTGAGAAAAGACCGCAAGAAAAATTTCAGAAGAGAACGCATAGAAAAAATGCTTCAACGGAAGAAATGACTCGATTGAAAAAATATCAAAAAGATACACCACTCTCATTGTCTTTCAGAAAAAATCATTTTTTACTTGTCTCCACCTGTTCCAAAAGCCACAAAAAATAATTCTTCCTGAAAAACAATCCTTGCCAACAGACTCTAAAAAGAGCGCGGTCGACATATGGTCTCGATGCGATCGAAAGCACGATTGATTTCTTCTTCTGTCTTACCAAAACTTAACCGGATATGCCCTTCGCCATTGCGACCAAAGGCAACACCTGGCACTGTGACGACCTGCACCGACGCAAGAAGTCCAAGCGCCGTGCGCCACGAGAGACTCTCTGGGAATTCACCACTCTCTTCAAAAAGATCTGCACGCAATACTTTTGGGAACACGTAGTAGGCGCTCGTTGGCTTTTGGTACTGGAAGAATTCCGAGAGCGCATCCAATCGAGAACAGAGAAGATCTCGTCGTGACCGATAGCATTCATTGAACCGAGCCACGTCATCCTCTGCTGTCTCAAGTGCACCCATTGCTGCATATTGTGACACAACCGGTGCGCACGTGACGAGCGAGTCATGCACTTTGAGAATTTCCGCAACGATTGATTGGTCGCTATGCAAATAACCAACCCGCCACCCCGTCATGGCATAGGTCTTGGAAAAGCTAAACAATCGAATCACTCGCTTGCGAAGCGCGGGAATCTCGGCAAGACTAAACAACTTTTCAGCCTCATCAAAAACCAAATCTTTGTACACTTCGTCGGAAATGAGAAAGAGATTGTGCTTTTCGGCGAGACGTGCCAATCCCAAAAGCTGCTCTTTGGTATAGGTCGTACCCGTCGGATTATTGGGATTACAATAGAAAATTGCTTTGGTCTTTGGCGTAATCGCCTGCTCATATTTCTCCAATTCAAACGCCCAACCATTCTCCTCATGAAGCGGAACAAATACCGGGACGCATCCAGCAAGTACGATGACTTCGCGATACGAAGTATAGGTCGGTTCAGGAATAATCACTTCGTCTCCCGGATTTGTGATGGCAAGAATCGTCGCCGTAATACCCTCAATAGACCCGGCTGTCACGACGATTTCTTTCTGCCAATCATAGAACATATTCTCGCGCGCCAGACACACCTCGATAAGCTCACGAAGCTCCGGTAATCCTGGCGAGAGCGAATAGCGCGCGACCACGCCATCACGAAGCGCTCGCTCCACTCGCCGCTTGATACACGAAGGCGTGTCAAAACTCGGCACTCCCTGCGCAAGCGAAATCGCATCCGGAAATTTCGACGCCCGAAGTTCCATTTGCTTGATCACCGAAAGTCGAAGATCTTTGGTTCGTTCAAACACACGCTCTACACAAATAAAATGAAATTCTCGAAAAGCACACACCTGCTATTCCCCGCGTATCGCTCGTATCGGATCTATCTTCGACGCCTTCCATGCCGGATAGGTTCCAAAGACAATACCCGAAAGAAAGGCAAACGCAATGGCAAAAAGGAGATTCCGAAGCGAGAATACGAATGCAAGCGGAAAGCCAAGTGCCGCAATTGCTGAGAAAGCAAAGAAGATAATCACAAACGACAGCACGATGCCAATCACACCACCCGCAATCGCTACCAAGACTGCCTCGACCAAAAACTGCCGCAAAATATCCCGCGGTCGTGCCCCAACCGCCTTGCGCAATCCAATCTCCGGCGTCCGCTCCGCAACCGAAACAAACATCACATTCATAATACCCACCCCGCCAACGACGAGCGATATCGAAGCAAGTGCCACCAAGAGAATCCGTACCGCTCCAAACACCGACTGCACAAGTGTCTGTGCTTCCTTGATCGTCGTCACTGCATAGTCTTCTTGCCCTGCCTTCCGAATATCGTGCCGATCCCGCAAGAGATCATTTATTTCTCGAGCCGTCTCATCGACACGCGACCCATCCTGCGTCGCCACCGTAATGAAGCTCACGTAGTCAACGCCGAGAATTTTCTTCTGCATGGTACGAATCGGAATATACGCGAAATCGTCGAAATTGACAAACCCCGTCGAACCCCGCTCCTTGATCACTCCTGCAACGCGGTATCGCTGACCCTTAATTGTAATCGACTGCCCCACCGCCGAACTCTCTCCGAAAAAAGTTTTCTTCACTCCCGCACCAAGTACAACTGTCTGCGCAATACCCCGATCATCGGCTGTTGAATAGAAACTTCCTTCAGTCAATACGATGTTTTTGTCTATCTGTGGTGCACCTGCCGTCGCCCCAAGGAGAAAAACTTGCTTATTTGTTTCCTGTCGACTCGCGAGCGCCTGTCCAATAATGCCTGCATAGTACCCCAACACATTCGGCAAACGAGCAATGGCATCCGCATCATCGAGCGTAAGTGTCGTCACTTGTATACCCTGTGCAATACCCGCCGCATTCCCCGATGAATTTCGCCCCGCCGAGGGAACTTTTACCTCAACCTGAATACTATTGTCCCCAAAGCTTTTCACCTGATCAAGGACAAATCCTTCAACTGCATCCCCCGCCGACGCCACCGTCATGATGGCGATAGTACCGATAATAACACCAGAGAGTGTGAGAAGCGTCCTTCCGGCATTCGCCGTAAGACTCTTGACCGCAAAAGAAAGCGAAAGAAGAAGCTCATGCATATGTAATCAGAACCAGTAAAAAGCACGCTAACACTCGTATTATACCAGACGAAGAAGTGCTCCCTCCGAACATTTCACTACGAAGTTTTTCTAGGGTACTAGAAAAGAGGTTCTACATTCTTGACGTCACTATTCATACCGAAGTGCTTCCATGGGGGATACTTTGGCGGCGCGGCGAGCGGGGTAGAGTCCGAAGATGATGCCAATGAGAAGTGAGACAATGAAAGCAATGCCCGCAGCTTGGAAAGTAAGAAGAAATGTCCATTCATAGCCTGCCGCACGAATACCGACCGCCGAGAGATAGGTAAGCACCACACCGAGGACGAAGCCAAAGAATCCGCCAAGGAGAGAGAGAAACACTGCCTCGGTGAGAAATTGCACAAGGATATCCGCATCGCGCGCTCCAACTGCCTTGCGCAACCCCACCTCACGGATACGTTGCTTGAGAGCGATGAGCATGATATTCATAATGCCAATACCGCCAACAAAAAGTGAGATACCGGCAACGAAAGAGAGGAAGTATTTGAGCACATCGGTAATCGATCCCAGTATCGAGATAGCATCTGCCGTATTGCGAATCGAAAAATCATCCGGCGATGTAGATTTGATACTGTGTCGATCGCGAAGGAGTGTACGTATCGTAGCAACTGTATACGGAATGTTTTTCTCTTCATCCACCTTGAGTCGCGCGAAGTTCAGATAGTCGATGCCGAGCAAAATTTTCTGCGCCGTTTCGAGTGGGATATATATAGTCGTGTCCGTATTCGAAAAACTTGAGCTTCCTTTCGATTCCAAAACACCGACCACAGTGAAACTCACATCACCCAAAGAAAATCGTTTTCCAATCGGGTCTTCGGTTGAAAATAAATCCGTCGCACGGGTCGATCCCAAAACCGCGACGCGACCAAGTCCGGACGCTTCTTCAACGGAAAAGAAACGCCCCTTTGAAACCGGCAGGTTTTCTACCTGAGGAAGCGCTGCGGATGCCCCCTGATACGACACGGACATCGACTCCCCCTGAAAAGTCGCTATGGCCGATCCCGTCACATACCCCGATCCGGCAACTATGTGCGGCACGCGACTTTTCTGCAAAATCGCATCGAGATCTTTGTTGGTAAATGTCGTCGTAACAACGCCGAAAACACTCGCGGGCGGCCCCTTTGGATCGGACGCACCCGGCAAAACGGCAATGAGGTTTGACCCGACACTACGAATCTGTCCCAAGATGAAATCTTGCGCCGACGCACCGATAGACATGACGAGAAACACCGCGGCGATGCCGATTACCATGCCAAGCACGGTGAGAAATGTGCGCCCCTTCGCCGCAGAAAGATTCCGCACAGCAACACGAATAGATTGGAATATTCTCCGAAACATGCTCCCAGTATAGCACTTCTCATTTATCCAAACGTAAAGGCGTACACATCGGCATTGCCATCCTCAAATTCAAGCCGAAGAAGATGCCGACCCGGAATGGAAAGATGGATCAAATGGTACAACCGATCGGCATTGACCGTTATAATTCCATCTTGATTGTCCGCTCCAAAGTCTTGTGCCATACCGTCAAGCAACACGCGAACACGCGCCGGACTCCCTGCAGTCTTCGGTCGCATCACCAAGAAAACATCTTGAGCGTCCACGCTGAAGAGAAGTGCCGAACCCGCCGACGGTGTCGCGTATTCTCCCGACACATTCCACTCCCCGGAGAAAGCAAGTTTGTCGGAAGGAATTTTTGCTGGTGCCGTATAGGTAGATGCCGCATCGTGGCGAACAGGCTCGGGAGAGATGAAACGATCGAGTCGCGCATAGCCCACATAACTCTCCGGTGTTTTTGCTGAAACGGTATAGGAAGGATTATCCGTCGACTCCGGCACATTTTGCTCCCCCGCTTCCCGCAGCAGTTCTTGGATAACATGCTCGCTTTCGTCATAACCACCCTCGCCGAAATGGTGATAGCGGATATTGCCTCCCGCATCAATGAAGTACTTCGCCGGCCAATAGTGATTGCCATACGCTTGCCACGTTGCAAAGTCATTGTCCTGCACGACTGGATAGGTGAGACCAAAATCGGCAACCGCTTTGCGAACATTGTCAGCATTTTTCTCAAATTCAAATTCTGGCGCGTGCACACCGATAATCACAAGTCCCTTGTCGGCATACTTCTCATTCCAGGCGCGCAGATACGGAAGCGTCCGCTGACAATTGATACACGAATAGGTCCAGAAATCGACAAGCACGACCTTACCGCGAAGCTCTTTGAGTGAGAGCGGCTTACTATTTATCCAGACGCCTCCAGGGATAATCTCCGGCGCCGGGACACCCTTTGGCTGCAAATCAAAGAGTGGTTTCCCTGTCATATTTGTACTCGAATTTTCTTCCGTTGATTGGTCACCGCGAAGTTTTCCCAATTCACTTTGAATGAATCCTTTGTCCTCAAACGACGTCAAACCAGAACCGTAATTGGGAAAAACGGTCAGGATAAATGTCTGAAATTTCCGATCCGCATTCACCAATATCGCAAAGGCTGTAAGCACCATAATAACGCCAAATGCTCGCTGAATGGTCGCGCCATGAGACAAGAGCCATGGCACACGTTGAAGAAGTGCTCGACCGCCCCACATTACAAGAAACATCGGAAGCGCCGCCCCTGCCGAATATGCGAGGGTGAGAATAAAAGCGGAAAACGACACTGCTCCAGTCACTGCAAGCGTGATCACCGATGCAAGGATTGGTCCGACACAGGGCGTCCAGAGAAGTCCGAGTGAAAAGCCAATCAACAAACCAGACAGAAATCCACTTTCGGAAGAAGCGGTCGGAACGAATCGAGTAAACTTGGAAGTAAGTCCCTCCAGGAAGAGTTGCACGCGCGGCACCAAGAGCGAAAATCCAAACCCGGCAATCACAATCACCGAGAGAAGCCGCAGCGTATCAGCGGACACTCCAAGTGCATTCACAATCGCCGAGAGAAACAACGTAAAGAGCGTGAAACTCGAAACAAATCCAACGACAACGCCGATTGGTCGCGATTTCCCCACCGACACACCGCCGATACCGGACGACAAAATAATTGGCAAAACAGGAAGAATACACGGCGAAAGTACCGTCACAACGCCTGCCGCAAAAGCAAAAAGAACGAGCAATATCATAGGAGCTATTTTATGTTATTGAGCAATTCCGCCATCTTTCCACCATTCCATTTGGTGACAACATTGCCATCACTATCAATCTGGACAAATGTATGTTGGTATGTAACGCCGTATTCTTTGGCAAGTGCTTTCTCATCGCTATCGGTATCAGTATCATTGTAGTTTACACGAAGAACCGCGACATCCGCCGGCAACTTTGCGACATTCGCTCGAATATCGCTATCCGCAGGGCGACATATCGGACACCAATTCGCATAGAAGAAAAGAACACGTCGCTTCCCCACTGCCTGATCAAATGCGCTTTTGGTATAGTCTTCATACTGCCCAGCGTTTTCCGCATCAGGCATCATCGCATCCTCTTTCTCTGGCATCAGAGCATCATCTCCAGATGAAGCATCCTCATTCATCATAGTATCATCTGACTTCGCATTGTCGCCTTCCATCATTTCACCATCTTCTGCCATAGCGCCTTCTTCTTGTAACTGATCTGTTATCGACGACATCATTGACTGGTCATCACCGCTCTTTTGCAGGAGTGCCCACGCCCCGATTCCCAAGGCAACAATCACTCCACCAATAAACAATACTCTTTGACTCTTCATATCCTTGTATATTACAAATTATTTTTGAAAATATATCTTCTAAAAAATTTGATTCCATCGTGATTTCACAGCACACAAAATGAAACATTTTTTGTCATCGCTTCCGAAAAGTTGAGATTCCTCGACTTCACTCGGATTGACAGGGCTGAATTTTGTTCTGTGTTCCAGATACAGCATTTTCACTATTCTGGGTAAGGTGAGCTACGATTACTCAAGTGGAGTATCATCAAAAATACTAGCACTGCCGTCTCGCAAAGAATCGCCCAGCAATTTTTGCAAATACCATGCCCGCCAATATGGAAGGAATCCATGGATCAATCTTGTGAGAGAACGCCTGAACAACCGTTCCAAGGAGGAGGAGTGTCGCGCCGGCAATATAGGCAAATCGAGCAGCAATAAACCGATGAAGTTGTTCCCGTTCATCTATCGCGCGTTCTTTCCAGAGAAGCACCGCAAACGCAGCAAATACTGCGACAATGCCTCCGAGAATCGTCATGTGAACCGCGTCCGTCATCCAGAAATCAAATGGATTCACGAAACAAATCAAGAGAAATACCAAAATACCAACGACAACCTTTTCAGAGAACAAACGTGTAAGAAACTGCATACAAGAGAAACTTAAAATTATCTCAGCAAAAAAAGTGTTTCAATGGATTCATCGAAAAACCGAGCGATTTTCAAAGCGAGCACAAGCGATGGTCCATAGTGTCCTTTTTCAAGAGCAATAATCGTCTGTCGTGTTACACCAACATGCTTCGCCAGCTGTTCCTGCGTTATGCCACGCTGTTTCCGAACACACTCCAAGCTATTTTCCAGTATATCGCCCATACGTTTCTCACACAGAAGAATGCTCACCACATGACAAAAGCTTTTCTCCACTCTTCAGTGTCTCCAGTATAAATCAACATATTCCAATGTCAAGTTTACCTTACATTGAAATGTGCAAAAAAAAGACGCCCCGAGAAGGGTCGCCGAGAAAACAACTTAGCCTGCATTTTTCACTCATCACCTATTTCCCAAACCGCCGCGATCGCCGCGCGTATTCTTCAATCGACTCAGCAAATGCCTGCTCATCAAAATCAGGATAGAGTTTTTCGGAAAAGTAGAGTTGAGCATCAGCGATATCCCACATCATAAATCCAGCAGAAAGATGTGGCTCCCCACCGGTACGAATAAGGTAGTCGACCGGCGGTAAATCCCGCGTCATCAACGCGCTTTTCAAACGCTCCGACGAAACCGCCCGCGCCTCAACACCTGACGCAAGTAATGATCGGACAGCCTCAAGCATTTCGTCATTCCCACTGTAGGCAAGGAAAAAATTGAGCGAGTAGTCATCATAGTTTTTCGTTTCCTCTTCACATCGAAGCAATATCTTCTTGAGACCTTCGGGAAATTGCTCACGCCAATGACCAATCATGCGAATCCTTGCTCGATCCCGATGCACCGCCTCATTCTCAATCATTCTCGTAAAGTACTCTTCGTACAAACGAAGAAGCTCGCGCTTCTCCTCAAAAGGACGCTTCGTGAGATTCTCCATAGACGAACCCCAAAACGAAAACGAACGAATACCAAGCTCGCGAGCTTTCTCGATAATTTTCTCTGTATTTTTGGCACCCGCTTCATGCCCGTCCCAGGGGTCAAGTCCACGCGCCTTTGCCCATCGGCGATTGCCATCTGGGATAAGCGCTACATGAGCAGGAACAGAAGAAATCGGTCGAGACATACGCACAAAAGAAGAGTAGATTAATATTCCCGATTCATCATATAGTCCGCGATACCAACGAGGAAGTTCTTTGCCTCTCTGGGAAATTCAATCGGAAGAATCTCTTGTTTTCCAGATTCGATACAAGCTCGAGCCGTTTCCTGTGAAGAAGAAAGTGCACCGGACTCCGTGAGAATCTCGCGAAACCGATCGATATCAATTCTCGAAAGCGCCTTGCCTTTTCGCAATATCACGGAAAGTTCACTTCGTGAATCTTTTGAAGCAAGCATAAGTGCTCGCGAAACCAATATCGATATTTTTCCTTCTTCGATATCAGAACCGATTGGCTTCCCTACTTTTTCCTCCGATCCAAACACACCAAGAATATCGTCTTGAATCTGAAAGGCAATTCCAAGAGGAACGGCGTATCCTCCAAAGGCAGTTGCAAGTTCCTCGGAACCCCCTGCCAATATCACCCCAAGCTGAAGCGGACCATCGATGGTATAGCGCGCCGTCTTATGCTCATACATAGAGAGGATTTCCTTTTCCGTTGCCTTTCCAGCATATTCTATCAAAATATCTTTTGCTTGACCCACAACGGTAAACGAGATAATATCCTGCAACTTCGAAAGCGCCCGAAGAATACGCTCAGGAGGAAATCCGGACTCAAAAATAATCTGGTTTCCGAGAGCTCCAACCATATCACCCACAATAATCGCCATCGAATTGCCGAAATGTGCCGAATTAGCATGAGGAAACATCATGTCAGCAATTGATCGGAAATGCTCATGCGCCGTCACCACACCATGCCTCTTCTCGTCGCGATCGATAATATCATCGTGAATGAGAAGGAAGATATGTACCAATTCTATTGAAACAGCTGCGCGAAGCATTCGTTCCCGATCAGTCCCACCAGCGGCAATATATCCATAGTACATAAACGCCGCCCGCAATCGTTTTCCCCCAGACAAAACTAGCGTCTTCACATATCGAAGCGACTCGGCCATGAATGGATCATATTTTTCCGTTTCCTTGATGGTTCGATCGAGATAGCGAGCGATTTCCTGATCGACTCGAACCTTGAAATCGGCGAGTTCTGCATGTACATCCATAGTGAAGCAATACCATCAAATACCAAGGCTACAAAGAATCCAGGCGAACCAAAATCACAGCAGACTATGGAGTTTTTGGACAGACTCCCAGAGTCACTACAAAAAATCGAAATACAGAGCGATTGTAGCATCGGATACATCGAAAAACAAGAAAAATACGAAGCAAAAATTCCTTCTGTACCAAGGATACAGTGCATACCTGCCCTACGAGATATTAAACTATAAAGCCAACATATTGTCTAGTTGACGCCAAAAATAGCGCACCGTACAATAAAAAAGACGGTCGATCCGACTTCAACGCAAGCGGCATGTTCAGTGATTGCTGTTAATGATTGAATACTAGAAAGGCAGGTGACACACATATGCAAGACGAACACCAAGAAGAAGACTACCAGGAAGAAGAGGGTGGATTCAAAGTATGGCTCGAAGACAACCTCCGCATTATCCTGAGCATACTCGTTGTGTTTGCAATAGCTGGCGGTATCTATTCGTATTCCCAACGTTCTCAGACTCCTGCATTGACCGAAGAGACCACCACGACAAGCGACGAAGCTGATCAGGCAACCAAGCCAGATGACCAAATCGCTGAGGGTGAAACCAAAGCGGCACCGGAAGTCAAGAAAGATGACAGTACAACGAAACCAGATACAACGAAGGTGGCAGAGGTTAAGCCCACTGAAACGACGCCAGAGCCAACCATGACGGAAAGCAAAGAAACAGAAACCACTTTCGTCGAAACGGCAGCCCGCGGCGACAGCGCCACGCTCCTCGCGCGACAAGCAGTTGCTAACTTCCTCGAGAAAAATCCCGACTCGGCAATTTCCAGAGAGCACAAAGTGTACATCGAAGATTACCTCAGAAAACACACTGTCTCTGGGCCTATCCATGTCGGCACCAGCATAGAATTTTCCAAGAGTCTCATACAAGAGGCTATCGGGAAGTCGAAGCAGTTGAACGATCGACAGCTCACGAATCTCAAGAAATATTCTAGCCGAGCCCCCTCTCTTCGCTAGACATTCTCGACAAGCTTCGTCTCCTTTGGAAACAAGTTTTCGGAGAACTCTCGCGTAAGAATCCGATTGACATTGATAGGCAGGATTGATCGATAGATAGAAAAGAATGGAATGACATTTTGAATTTCATTTTCTCCATTTTCGACTTTTCGTTCTTTATTTGCATTCCAAAGCCCCGCAACGCGGGGTTTTGTGTTTTTTCTCGCAACGCGAGAAATTGCCTATTGCTCAAACGCCACCATGTCCCCTTCTTGTATGCCCCACTGTGTACAAATGCCGGCATTTACCTCAAGGACACGGTCAGCGGGCTGTTCGGAGTGATACACTTTGTACTGATTACGAAAGTCAACATTTCGTTCAATATGTACGATTTTTCCATCACGAATCCAGAGTATGTCGAGTGGAAATCGCATATCTTTCATCCAAAAAGCATATTTACCAGAAGAATCAAAAAGAAACAACATACCACATGTATCGCACAACGCATCTCTATTTCCAAGACCACGTTCCCGTTGCTGCTCCGTATCAGCCATTTCAACCGAAAACAAAGCACTGCCAATACGTACATGCGGACCACCTAGATCAGGCGCATTGTAGAAAAATTTAAAAACGAAAAAAGCAATCAACAGAAAGAATAATACAAGAAAGAAAACGTATTTTTTCATACTTTTTGAAATTACACGTGACACATAGACAACGCCCTCTTTCGAACCCAGAAAAGAAACATCGTAATAATGATGCCGAGGAAAAGAAGCACTACTGTTTTTCCGAGAGAGCCCGTTGAAAGAGCAATCACACCAACAATACCCGTATATATCGTATACCCCGCAACAATGTGTCGATCCGACCAGCCAATCTCACGAAGGCGATAGTGCAGATGGCGGGAATCACCACCATGGAAAGGAGAGAGTCCTAATTGGAGACGCTCGGTAAATACCCACAGTGCGTCAAGTATAGGCAGAGAGAGCACAAGAATAGCCGTTGCTATCTTGGCGCCCGACAATACCGAAAGTGACGCCAATGAAAAACCGATGAAAAACGATCCACTCGTCCCGGCAAAGAAACGTGACGGTGGCATATTAAAGAGGAGGAGTCCCAATACGGCGCCAGCAAGCGCCACCGAAAGAATACCGAGCGGTGGCTGATTCACCTGGGGAGAAATCGAGAGAAAAAGCAAAGCAAGAAATGCCAGCGTGGCAATACTTGGAAGAAGTCCGTCAATACCATCAACCCAATTAAGCACATTCATCACAAAAACAATCCAAAGAATGAGAACTATGCAACCAATCATTACTCCACCTGGCAACGTATTCACAAATACTTGTCCAACGAAGGGCATTGGTAAGGAAAAAATCCGCATACCAGAGACAAAAAGCAAAACTCCAAGGAAAAGCTGAAACATCAACTGCGCTTTCCAGCCAAACGTTACCACATCATCCCATATCCCAAAGAGAAGAATCGCTCCAGATCCCACAATCATACCAGCGATTACTGGCGTCACAATCAATTGCGGGTTCAAAAAAATTGCAAAGAGAAAAGCGATGATAACTGCTCCGCCGCCAAATCGTCGAACAGGAAGAGTTCTACACAGCGCGGAGCGCGTTGCATATGTCAGCATCTCCCGAAGCAGGAGGAGAAGAACAACTACTACAGAGAAGCTCACGAGAAACGGTTGAAAATAGAGTGATACATCCATGATTAATTCACGAGAATAAGCGCACTTACAACAACAATCGCCGCCACATGAAGGAAAAAAGAGGCAACCATGAGAATTGTCCCAGGAGCAAATATTCGATTCCGAATAAATACGAAAGCAAGACTCGTATTTACCAAGAAAAAGAAAGTTGTTACCAATGGAACAAGGAGCGTCTGCCACAAAGCACCGGTCAGATCAACACCAAAGTACGAATTGTATCGAAGCACCGCCGTGCCATTCCCTATACCAATGAAAAATATTGGCAATCCCCAGAGTATAACCGTCAGCACGAGCGATACATAGAAGAACGCTGCTGCTGCGCCGCGCCGAAAAAGAGAGGGTGTCTGAAAAACAGACGAGGCTTTCGAAGTATCAGATATCATAGTGTTCTTGCTCGCCTCTCGCACAACTCCCACGGAGGAATGTCCTCAGGATATTTTCACAAACTCCGAACTCATTCCCGCACAGAGAAATACATCCCTCATGAATTCGACTCGGGAGGAATGGCTAGTGACTCAATCGAGTCTGCATCATCTTCAATCCGAGTCCTTGCAATCTGATCTTCTACTTTTCCGAGACGCTTATCCGCTTCCTCATATTTCTTCGCCGCATTGGTGATATGTCCACCAAGCGTCTCGAATTCCTTGGAGAAACGATCATATTCCCTGCCAAGTCGATTCAGATTCCCCATGATTTCCTTTGCGCGCTTCTCAATCTGCATGCCCTGAAGCCCCAAAAGAAGTGTCCGCATATACGCATAGAACGAATTGGGCGAAACCGGAACAATCTTCTTCGAAAAGAGGTACTCCGCCAAACCATCCCCCTCATTGTCTTTCACAACAATCTCATAGTAAACATTTTCTGCCGGAATATACATGAGTGCAAAATCAAGCGTCCCCTCTTCAGGAACAATATACTTTCGCGCAATGGCATCGACATGCTTCCGAACATCGGATGAGAAGAGTTTCCGATATTGTTTTCGGTCTTCGTCTGAATTTGCTTCAACAAGTTTGCGAAAATTTTCGAGCGGGAATTTCGAGTCCACACTAATAATACCTCCTTTCAAGTGTATTGCCGCATCAACAACATCTCCACTCTTAAAAGCATACTGAATCGAGTAGTATTCGCGCGGCAACATTTGAGAGAGCATATCTTCGAGCAAGAGCTCTCCGAATCCGCCACGAAGCTTGGGGGATCGCAAGATATCCTGGAGTGACCGGACATCCTTCCCTACCTCGAGAATACGATTGCTCGAATGCTTCACTTCTTCGAGTGCAACTCCAACTTCGGTCCGCACTCGACCCATTTCCGTTCGAACCTCAGTAAACGATCGCGCTGCACCATCGAGTCGACTGTCAAGCCGTGTCGTATTGTCTTCGAGACGGTGACTCACATTCGCCTGGAAGTTTCCCATCTGTTGCAAAAACGATGACGAAAATCGATGCATATCCTCTACCACATTCCGATGCATCTCTTCCATTCGCTGCGCCATATCTTCACGCAAAGCATCTGCCTCCGTCATCTCAACTCGTTTTACATTGCGGACCTTATCATATACCAAAAACACAACCGCCCCCGCAAGAAGAAATGAAATTGAGAAAAAGAGACCCTCCATACAAGCAATATTATCGACGAAGTCCAGCAACAAAACGCCTCAGCTCAGGAACCTTATTCACTATTTCACGCATCGGATTTTCGAGAAACTCCATCAAAAATCTATCCATCATATTGAGACGATACTGCAATTCTTCACCATTCATAAGGACAAAACGAATTTCACGCCCAATCTCCGCTTCAATATATCCCATAGCACTCTTCAATTTCGCACGACTTGGATTGTTGACAACGAGAATCATATCCGCCTTACTCTTTTGATAATTCAGGAAAATACCCGATACGAGAAGCAATCGCACATCACCAACTGCCTGCAACTTCTTAAACATACTGTCATATACGCTCGAGTCAGGACGAACAAAGAGAAGCTGCAACTCATTAAAAAACGGGAAGTTTGGATTTACTGAAAAGATCGGTTTTCCGGCTTTTGTCCGCTCAATGACAAACTTTATTTTTGCCAGCTGGCGCGCTTCTCGGAGCAGGGGGCTTCGCAGAAGAATCGCTTTTTCAGCAAGTTCTTCAGTAGTGTAGGCTTTCTCGGGATTTAAAATAAAAAGCCGCAAGAGCCGCGCTCGCGTCTTGGAACCAAACAGCGTTTCAAACATGTCGGACATATCGGTAAAGTAAAGAGAACCTACGCCACCTTCCCTTGATTATACGAATCGCTCCGAGGAAAGTCAAAGTCCCCACAAAAACCTTCTGAAGATGCTCGTGGTATTGAAGCGAAATACCTCCATTCTGTGATATAATAGATTTCATCTATGGTAAGAAAGATTGCTTCGCCAAAAGCGCCAGAAAAAATCGCGCCGACGGCCACTGAAATATCCGTTGCCCGAAACGGTCTCTTGAAGCCGTATGCGGTGTGTTTTCAGCACCTTCCGGATAACATTGCCCGCGAACCATTAGGAATGCTCGCTGGTGTCATGACAATCAATGATCGAAGTGAGCATTCCGCATATATTGTCAATTTCCTTTCTTCACTCGCAAAGAAAGAATATTACGGAAATCCCAGACGAGGTGCCATCGAAAGTTTCGAAGCAGCGCTCCACAAGGTAAATATCGGACTTGCTGAGCTTGCCAAAGAAGGGAATACCGAATGGATTGGAACACTTGACGCGGCAATCTGCATCATCGAACGAAACAATCTTCACTTCTCGGTCGCTGGGAACGCAAAAGTTCTTCTCTTTCGCGATCACCATCTTTCCGACATCAGTGAGGGACTCGCCGATTCCGACAACGATCACCCAATGAAAACTTTCACTGACGTGGCAAGTGGGAAGATTTCGCCCAGTGACCGCATACTGATTACTACACCGGAGATTTTTTCTATACTCTCAGAAGCCGAGCTCGAGCGATCAGCAAATAGACTCCCCAGTGACCAATTTGAGCAACTTCTCCAGACAGCGACTATCAATCAACTTGACCTCTCCGCAAGCATACTCATCACCATTGGGACAGTAGCGGAATATGAGCGAAAACCAGCACCAAAACGCACGCTCGCCACAATTGACTCCGTACCAAACGCCTGGAGTCATGCCATTTTCGAATCTTCGAAACAACAAGGAAACAGTGTCGAAGACGGTCTCAGAGAAAAAGAAAGGCATGAACAAGATCGCATAGACAACAAAACCGGGCATATTTATGTAACCGGTGAGACTCCGGGCGAAGAGACGAATGAAACATGGGAACGCGCCCGAATATTTTTTGGAGATGCTCGCGCATCCCTCCAACACACCGGAGCGCACCTTGGAAAAAGATTCCTCTTCATTCTCATTTCCGGATCCCACAATCTTTGGATTTTTTCTGTAAAGATTGCTTCGAACGCACTCGATGCACTTCGTTCCTGGAACGAAAAAAGACACTTATCAAAACTCCCTCAAACAGAAACCGAGCAAACGACTCCAGAAGAACGCCTGTCGAAGAATATCCCCCTTGCCGAGACAAACATTACTTTTACCAAAGAATTGGGGCGATGGACAGTGTTATCTTCCTCTATTTCAATAAAAACCCGACAAGCCCTCCAAAAATTCCCTCGCCTTTCACTTTTGAAACGAAATACCGTTCGTATCCCCGTGCAGGGCGAATCAAAAATAGCCCTATTCTTCAAAGCATTCCTTCAAACAGGGACAGTAATATTCTCAAGGAGCGCAAGAGCCTTCTTCTTCCCCAGAACTTTTTTTAACAACCTCCCTCTTCAAAAACAAAAGATTGCAAAAATAACAGCACTCACACTTCTCTGCATTGTCACATTCTTGCTCTTTTGGACATTCTTCGCCAAAGACGATTTGACGAAAACAACTGCCGAAGAATCCGCCAACGCTGTAAACGCAACACCTGAAACACCACGAGCGCTTTCTGATGATGTCCACATACACTTCATAGAAAATACACCAGTCATTGCCACATTCTCTGATATTGTCAGCATCACACACCTTCAGGAAACCATATTCTTCATAACGAGAGACGCACTCTATAGCACCGGATCAGACGGAGGAAATGCCATACAAGTCGCCTATCCTCAGGGAGAAACCGCGAGAATGGGAACGGTAATGCCAGCCCTCAATGCAATCCTCATCCTTACTGAAAGCGGAAACATACTCTTTTTCACACCGTCAACAAACACGTTTGCCGATGAACACTTCACTCTCCCAGACGCTGCCAATATTATCAGCATTGCTGCCTCATCCACCTATCTCTACGCCTTAAACCAAACGCAGAATATGCTCTTGCGATATCCACGGACCGAGGGAGGATTTGGCGTGGCGACAGAGTGGTTCCGGGAACCCATTTCAATACAACCCGAAGCAACACTCGCTGTCAGCGATTCCGTATTCATTGCTGATAGATTGGGAATCCACACGTATTTCCAAGGTACCGAAAAAACCGAAAACTTTGAGTCTTCAACAACACCAATACTCCCGACAGATATACTTATCATCTCTTCCAAAGAAGGTTCCTCTCAGATATTCATACTCGATGGCGCTGCAGGACGCATTGTCCGCTACGATGCTTCTACTGGCTCAATTGGAGTGCAATATGCAAGTGACTCTCTTAAAGGAGCGACTCATTTCACTATCAATCCAACAACACAAACTGCATTTGTATCAGTCGGGAATTCTATCATCATGGTCGACATGGAGATGGCACAGTAAAGACCATCAAAAAAACCGCAACAATTGTATCCTCTCTCGAAAACACGGTGTTGTTATTGTGCGTATATGCAGGAAGAACTGGAATTAAATCTTGCGTCCAGCACAAACACGGTCAAGATACAAACGAATCTTTTCCCGAAATAATGAACGGTCAAAGGCAAGTGCCTTCTGACGAATGACATTGGCATCATAATCGGCGTCACGGAATTTTCGAACCGCTGATACAACGTCGCCAACCGTTTGTTGATTAAAGAACATACCCATTTTCCCTTCCTCGAGATGCTCTGGGATATCCCCGCCGCGAAAAGCAATAAGAGGTCTCCCAGAAGCAAACGCCTCAAATGCGACGATACCAAAATCTTCTTCCTGAGGGAAAATGAATGCCCGACACGCACTATAATAGCGGGGCAAATCGGCATCCGACACACGTCCCAAAAACTCAATTGTCGGTCCGGAAAGCTTCCTCAACCGATTATACTCCGGACCGCGCCCAATAATCTTCAGTGGAAGACGAAGCTCATTGAACGCCCGAATAGCAATGTCGTGCCGCTTATAAGCAATGAGTCTCCCTACCATGAGGAAATAGTCTGATCGCTCAGATAGAGGCAGTAGACCAAATGCATGTACATCAACTGGTGGATGAATAACTTCTGCCGAACGGCGATAGTACTTCGCTATCCGGGTAGCGACAAAGCGAGAATTCGCAATGATGTGATCCGGTCTACTCGCACTCACCTGATCCCACAAACGGACAGGACTCATAAAAAACGGCACCGTCCGCTTCACAATACGAGGGAAACCGAAGTCTTCGACATACTTATGGCAGTCATCCCACGCATAGCGCATTGGTGTATGCATATAGCACACATGCAGCGTATTGGGACCCGTAATAATACCCTTGGCATAGCTCGATGAATCAGAAATGACCAAATCAAAATCCCGAAAATCGAACTGCTCAATGGCAAGTGGCATAAGCATAGGGAAAAGCCGATGATTCCGCTTTGCCCAAGGAACTCTCTGAAGAAATGATGTTTGGATATCGTGATCTTCAAAGGCACCGTGCATCGCCTCCCTATCATGAATGAGCGTAAAAATCGGTGCCTCCGGAAACATATCCGCAAACACCTCGAGCACTCGCTCAGCTCCTCCATGCTGAACCAAATAATCATGCACCAACGCCACTTTCATACAGCAAATATTCTCACGCATCCATCACAATTCATCCTGTCTCCGAAATGCTCGACCAAACACCCATCCAAGAAGAGAAAAAAGAAATGCTCCTAAAAGCGCGGCACCAAACGATGTCACCTGAAATCCCGACACCATTTGAGAAAGCAGCCAGAAGAGAAAACCGTTCACAACAAATGTAAAGAGTCCCAAAGTAAGAATCGTCACTGGAAGCGTAAGGAGAAGGAGAATCGGTCGAATCGTAATACCGATACACCCCCACAAAAGCGCCAACCACAATGCTGTCCCAAAATCGCGAACCCCGATACCCGGCACAATATTTGCAATCATCAAAAACAACACAGCATTCACAATCCACAATGCAAAAAGGCGCATAAGGAAAATGTAAAAAAGAAATATACGTCTCTAGTATAAACGAAAAATCCAGTACCTCAAAGAAACTAAGAGAAAACAAAAAAACCGCCCAATGTATGTCTGGACGGCTTTATGAAAGACAGGCGAGATAAAAAACGTTATGAAGTAGCAATCTTCGTCACTTCGACTTCCGTATAAGACTGACGATGACCAAACTTCATCTTGTATCGTTTCTTCGGCTTATGTTTGATACCCCACACTTTGTCAGCACGTCCCTGCTCCGCAATTTTGGCAGACACAGAGGCTTTCGAGACAAAAGGAGTCCCCACCTGTACCGATTCTTCATCCCCCACCAAGAGTACCTCGGAAAAGGTAATCACATCGCCCGCACTACCCTCAAGCTTCTCCACGCGAAGCTTTTCGCCTTCGAGCGCTCGATACTGCTTCCCTCCCGTTTTGATAATAGCAATCATAGTATGTTCCTAAGACAAAGCAAGATTCACTTTACTCAAGAATGCGCAATTTGTCAAACGGCATCCTCCAAAATCGCTTTCACTCGACGAACACCCGCCGAAGAGGCTTCTTCCTTGATAATCCGGAAATGCCCCATATCACTCGTATTACCAACATGCGGGCCACCACACAACTCCGCAGAATACACCGTGCCACCCACACTTTTCACGCGATAAACCGTCACTCTTTCCGGATATTTCTCCCAGAAGCTTCCCTCAACACCCGCCGCGCGTGCCGCCTCTTTATCCATGATATCTGTTCCAACGGTACATTTCGCCCGTATCGCCTCGTTCACATAGACTTCAACCTGGTCAAGCACCTCGCGCGAAACCTTCTCCGGATAGGTAAAGTCAAATCGCGCCCGCTCCTCGGTAATATTCGATCCCGCCTGATGTACACCGTCTCCCAAGAATTTCCGCAGTCCCGCAAGCATCAAGTGCGTCGCTGTGTGCAGTTTCGTCGTCTTCTCGCTTGTATCAGCAAGCCCGCCCTTGAATTTCCCTGCCGATGCCGTTCGAGACAAATCCTGATGCCGCTTGAATTCTTTGCGAAATTCCACTTCATCAACCTTCAATCCGCGTTCCTCGAGCATCTCTTGCGTCATCTCAAGTGGAAATCCATACGTCGAGAAGAGCTCAAAGGCGTCTTTCCCCGAAATACTCCCTTCCGCAGACCGTTTCTCAAGTTCCTTCATGCCCTGCTCCAAAGTTCTCCGAAACTTCTGTTCCTCCTGTTCACATTCACGCAAAATCATCTCCTGCTTCTCTTTCAAGGCGACATACGATTCTCCATAGGTTTCGACATATGCTGCTGCCACATCTTTTACAAAAGACTCGCAAATGCCGATATTTTTTGCAAATCGCACCGCGCGACGAATCAATCGTCGCACAAAGTATCCTTGATCCTTATTCGACGGCACGACACCATCGGTAATGAGAAACGTTGCTGCTCGCACATGATCAAGGATAACACGAAACGCATAGGTATCCTTTTCATCTTCTCCATACCGCTTCCCAGAGAGTTTTTCAAGAATACTGCGCGCACCATCAAAGATGTCGATGAGAAACACGTCCGGATTGTCATTAACCGCTGCTGCCATCCTCTCAAGTCCGCCGCCGAAGTCCACATTGGGCTTAGGAAGTTTCTGAAATCCGCTATCTGTCTTCACATATTCCATGAAGACATTGTTGCCAATCTCGACAAATCGTCCGCAGTCACAGTTCACATGGCACGGCATATCTTTCCACAAAGATGCTTCATGCAGATGAAGTTGCTCACCAAAATCCCAGAACATTTCTGTGTCCGGTCCGCCTGGCTCGCCCGTAGGCATATTTTCCGGCGCACCAACACGTGACCACCAGTTCTTTTTGTCGCCATAGTAGAAGATTCTCCCCTCCTGGAGACCATGCTCCTCCGCATTGTCAATAATACTCACCGAGACACCCGACTGTTCGAGCAACTCTTTCCATATATATGCTGCTTCCTCATCCCGAGGAATACCAAGTTGCGCATTGCCACCGTGACACGTAAAGGAGAGCCGTGCCGGATCAAGCCCAAGTTCTTCCGTCAAAAATTCCCACATCCAGGCAATTTGTTCCCGCTTAAAATAGTCACCAAATGACCAATTGCCGAGCATCTCAAAAAATGTCGTGTGACGATTATCGCCCACTTCCTCGATATCTTGACTCCGGAAACACTTCTGCGAATCAGTAAGTCGTGCCCCCAAAGAATGCCGCTCTCCAAGAAGGTATGGCACCATAGGTTGCATGCCGCTCCCTGTAAAGAGTGTTGTCGGATCGTTTTCCGGGACAAGCGACGAAGAAGGCACGATAGCGTGCCCCCTCTTCTCAAAAAACCGAAGATACTTTTCACGTATTTCTTGCGTAGTCATCATAAAAACGAAAGGTGAAAGTAAGAGGGGTTAAGCATAATCAATTTTCTTCTGCAAATTTCTAACCTCAGCAGGACTCAAATAAATTTTGAACTGCTTAAGAATATCTGCTATATTCTGTCCTAAATTTTCCCGCTGTATATCTTTTTTCTCAAAAGAAGAGCCGAGAGTAAACATTTTCCCATCAAAAAAACTACAAGCATCCTCGATATTTTTCCTCTGATCAGGCGTAAGAAATTCCTCTGTGATACTTTGAATTTTTCTTCGATCGATATAGCCCATAAAAACAATCCAAGGAGTTACTATTACAAACTATACAAACTAAACTGGAGAGCTACCAAGGGAGAAAGATTTGGAATCAGACAGTTTCTCCATCAGATACCTACCAATCGCTTCTTTGCGAGACGGATATTTTCTTCCAGCGTGCGAAGCTCCACTTCATCCTTCTTCGCCTGTATTTCAGCACGCTCAATCTCTACCTGGATACGACGAAGTTCCGTCCGAAGCTTGCGAAGAGCGAGATCTCGATCCGTCTTCTGACGATTGAGCTTGAGCCGGTCACTGTAAAAAAGAGACAAATCGGACTCAACACGACGAATAGCCGCCTTCCGTTCATCGGGAGAAAGCGCCTTCCCATGTATATCCGGTCGAGCGGTAATCCGTGGTCCAAAGAGCGACATAATACCCAGAAAATCAAGAGAAAACAAGAGACCAATCGACACTTCCCAACTTCCCAATAGAATATCGGGAATTCCCATGAAATGCAAGCAAACATCACATCCCACCCGTCGCCGTTTCCACGTGCACCGATACTTGCGAAGCACGACTCGGAATACGACTTGTCATAAACTTTGGCCAGAAAACCACTTCGATTTTCTGAATATTGGGATAGTCAGCAAAAACAGCCTGCACATCACCCACGCTTTTACCAAGAATATTTTCTTTAATACGTTCAATATCCATCTTCTGACCTTTTTCAAATGAAACCCGAGCTTTTATACCAAGCAGCTTCGCAGTGAAATCAGGATGTGGGATTGTATATTCCACATGGACGTCCTCAGGCTTCGCCCCCTCACCCAAGAGCGCTGCCGCAACGGTACGGACATCGGATTCCGAAAAAACCAAAGCACGTGCAGACACATGTATGCGAAAGTCGAAACTCGACGCGACTGCCCCCACACTCGGAAAGGCATCCGAAGAAAGCGTTTCCGAAAGTATCGCATCATCTAAAAGCTTTTCTCCTGGCTGAAGATCTTTTTCCAATTCATTGCGAAGCGACTCTGGAAGCGCTTTGAGTGCCGCATCCTTCGCACGAGCGACATCGTCTGCTGAAACAGAAGCAACTGCCCCCTCACCCTCGCCTCCACCCGAAAAGGCATGCACAGACGATGCCGATATTTTCTCATACTTTGGACCCCCCTTTAAGCCAGGAATGGTGAATGTCGTTGAATCAATATTGTATTCCTTGCCCGAAGCATCAGCAACTACTTCCGCATCGATCGTCCCGGGAATTATTTTCCCGTCAACTTCTTTCGTACCGGGAATAGTCACACCCTTGGCAAGACGGAAAATTTTCCCATCAGGAGACTCAAATCGCGTCGTCGCCACGAGAGATTGCGGACTGCTTCCAAATGTATTTGAAATGGTAATCATACCTCGAGCGCGCTTATCAGACACCGATGCCTGTCCGGTACTTGGAAACGACTGAACGATGTCCTTCTCCGCTTCCACAACGCGAAGCGGTATATATTTCCCTGAGACGTCAACACTTTCTTGATCCGCTCGTGCTGATATTTCCACATCAAGAGAAGTGGAAAGCTCTTTCGCAATGACGGTCACATCCGCACGCGGAACAAAAATAACAATTGCCACACCAAGTGCCGCCAACAAAGAAAGCGCCCCTCCTCCAAGTAAAATCCATCGAAAGGCATGTGAGTCAGAGTGTCTCTGGGAAGAAGCATCAGCAGACTCAGTCGCTCCTACCGACTGAGTCGGCGTATCCTTCCGATAGAAACGCGAGAGCGCTCCCTGATCAGGAGATGATGTCTGCTGAGGCAGAACAGAACCCGGAGAAGGCGAGAATTGTTCATTATTCAAAGGCTGTGGAACAGACTGCAAAGGCGACGGCGAAAGTGGCGTGGTCGGCGCTGGGAAAGTAAACGATACTCTTGAGGCAGCATCCGAAGCTGGCTTTGAGGAAAGCGTTCTTTCCGGCATCCGATTCACTCCGCCCGGCTTCTGAGAAATATTGGAACGAGAAGGAGGTTCCACAGGAGGTAGTTCCGGCGAGGGCGAAGGGGGAGCACTCGACACAGAATTCAGCGCCGTTAATCGCTTCGGAGTCCGATCGCGAACAGGAACTGATCGAGGTATCGGCGTTGCAGCTATCGTATTTGAATCCGGCAAACGCAGGGGAACAACCGGCCGAGGAAGAGGCGTGGGATTCTCATCGACCGGACGAGGAGCAACATCAGCTCTCGGTCCATTTACAGCAAAAAAACTCGATGACCCGATAGATTCAGAATGGAGCCGCGATCCACCCGGAGGAGATACAAGCTGCTCAGAAGCCGGAAATTGTCCCGACTGAGATTGAGGAAGTCGCGCTGGAAGCGATGGTTTCGCCGACTGATTAATACCCGGAATTCCCTCAAGAGAACCTCTTGATTCAATACCAGCCTTCTGAGCAAGCGATCGTCCCTCTTCATCTGGAGTCACAAGACAGAGACGTTTTCCAAGTTTCTTCGCTTCACGCTCGAGAAGACGAAGGTTGACGAGACTTCGCACAAACAAAGCACGCTTCGGCACAACAAAGAACACATCCGCTTCCGAGGCTTTCCGGAGCCGACTAATCACGGAGATAATCTCTTCATCCGGATCAATGTAAGCGAGATGTGACATAAAATTATTGTGAGAATTTTGTTTTTGAGAACCTTTCATCAGACTCTTTCCGACGTATCACCAAAGAAAGCGATTATTTCTGAACCGTATCCATCGCTCGACGCAACATTCCTGCAAGAGATTTCTCTTCATCAGCCAAGTGCAAAGCAAGATTTGCAAGACCCATCGGCGTAATATCCTGAGGATTTGAAAGAACTCCCGTCGAATCGCTCATACGAACAATGTCGTGCGGCTGAAGAAAGCTCACTTGGGGCGATTTCGAGAACGGCAAATTACCACTCCATTCTTCCGAAAGAAGTGCCTCCCGAATACCCGGAAGTCCAGACCCACCGCCACAGAGGAATATCTTAGTCGGAAGCAAATCAGTATCGGAAAACTCGGCAAGCGAAAGCTCGATACCACCCTGCCACACGCGACAGTCTTCGTGAAAAAATTCATGAAGCGCCTCGGTCGCCTCTTTGTCGAGCTTGCCAAGAGAATAGTTAATCTTGAGTTTTTCTGCTTCTTCGAAGCTCATACCCGACTCCTGTGCAAGGCGCTTTGTAAAGGCGCGTCCACCCAAAGCAAACATTTTCGTTCCCTCGAGTCCACCATTTCGCACAACCGCGATATCCGTCGTTCCACCACCTATATCAATGAAGATAGCGCTGAAGTCAAGCATATCTTCCACTTCGACCGAACGAGCAACAGCATAGGGCTCCGCAGCAATATTGATGAGGTCGAGATGAAGCTCAGACGCGATACTCTCAATCGCGCCCAAGTGAATCATCGGCGCATACGCATTGAAGATACTCATCGAAACATCACGCCCCTGAAAATTGAGCGGGTTGGTGACGCGATACCCATCGATCCGCACATCCACCACGGCAGCATTAATCAGTTTCACATCAATTTCGGATTGATTTGTTTCCCACGCGAGTTGTTTATGAATACGCTCATAGGCCTTCTCTTGAACCTTCTCGACAATCATACGGAGTTCTGAGAGGCCGATTTTTACCTCCGGATTCACTCGTTCATAGTGCACCGTCGTTGTTGTCCCTTTTACAAGTTCCCCAGCAATTCCCACGATACTTTTCCGAACATTTTTTGCCTTTGCTTGTTCTTCTGCAAGGAGTATTGATTCACGACACGAATCAATGACGCCCGCGATATCCGAAACGGCGCCACTTTGCATATTGCCCGACTTCTGACGAACCCATCCAACGCCCTTGACAATACCCAAACCGCCCTCGATGCGAAACACTAAGGCTTTTACGATTTCCGTCCCAATATCGAGCGCAAGAAAATGTTCGCCCGACCCCTGTCCCAAAACTTTTGAGAAAAAACCCATAGAAAGAAACAGCAAGAGAATGTCACAAAACACCCACCGAAACACTCTAGTATTTTATAGAATCACTATGCGTTTATTATACCACAAGAGCGCCAGGTTCCTTCACAAGACTCACTGCAATATCAGAGATTCGTTCTTCAATATCCTCTCGTCGAAGCAACCCTTCAATGGCACCGTAGTGTTGCACAACATGCGCACCATTCACCATACCCCACTGTAGTGCTTCCGCAAGAGATTTCCCAGAAATTTCCGCCGCTAAGAAAGCACTTCCAAATGCATCGCCCGCACCGGTCGTATCAATGCCTCGTTCTGTCTGTTTCGAAACCGCGCGAAAAAATTCCGTCCCGTCGTACCCCCACGCGCCCCGCACGCCATCCGTCATCGCAATTTTTTTCGCGCCATGCGCGAAGAGCGTACGAACAAGGAAGTCCTCATTATTGAGAAGCGAGGCATCATGTAGAAGATGCGACACCAGTTCAATCGCCTCATCTTTGTTCAAAAGAAGAATATCCGCTTGTCCAACAGCTTCAAGCACACCGAGAGGATTATCTTTCATGTTCTTTTGTCCGGGATTAACGGCGAGCTTCGCGCCCACATTCTTGGCACCTGCTATCGTCTGCCGCATATTCTCTTCCCACGCGCCATTTAAGGCACTCATCATCACCCACGACGCGCCCTCAAATTTTGATACATCAACATGAAGTCGCTCAGCAGAGTCGCGATTATAAAAAATAGTCCGTTCGCCATCTTTGGTAAAGACAAGAATCGCCGAAAGATCACTCTTCACTTTCTCGTATTCTTCAAGCAGATTCACATCAACACCCTCTCGTTCAAACTCACGCCGAATCCAGGCGCCGATATCATCGGCACCCATAGCGCCGTAGCACGACACCGGAAGACCGAGCCGTGCAAGTCCCACCGACGTATTCGCCGCCACGCCACCGAGAGATTCAAATCGATCCTCAATCTGATACTTCGCGCCTACCTCAAACGCCACCTTCTTCTGCGCTGCAAGATCCTCCGGCGTATCCAAAAACATTCCTTCCTCCGTCGGAAAAAAAATATCTTTTGCTACCGACCCAACACAGATAATATGAGGCATAAACTATGGAGACAGAAACGAATCAAAAAAAGGAATAGGACGAGTTTTTATTTCCCTAATTCTTCCGCAATGGCGAGCAAACGATTGTATTTCACCAAGCGTTCGCCACGGGAAAGTGACCCCGTCTTGATACAATCGGCGCCAGCGCCTACTGCGAGGTCGGCGATGAAGTCGTCTGTTGTTTCACCAGAGCGGTGCGATACCACCGTCTTCAAGTTGTTTTTCTTGGCAAGATGCATCGTATCGAGCGTCTCCGAGAGCGTGCCAATTTGGTTCGGCTTAATGAGAACGGCATTGCACGCCTTCTTCTCGATAGCAATCTCGACACGCTTCGGATTGGTCACGAGTAAATCATCGCCGATTGTCATAATACTCTTCCCTTTTCCAAATCGTTCTTCATGAATTGTCCACCCCTCCCAATCTCCCTCATGAAGTGCATCTTCAATTGAAACAAGAAAGTATTTCTCAACCCACTCCATATAGACATTGAGCAATTGGTCACGTGTCAAGCGAGCATGTTCGGGCTCGAGCGCATACACATTTTCCGATGGAACATAAAAAGAATTCGCCGCCGCATCGATGCCAAAGAAAACATCTTTCCCTGGTGTATAGCCCGCTTTTTCGATTGCCTGAATCAACATCTCAAATGCCTGAGCATGACTTTCGAGACGCGGCGCAAATCCGCCTTCATCCCCGACACTTGTCGAATATCCTGCCTTCGAAAGAATACCCTTCAGTGAGTGAAAAATCTCACTCCCCGCTCGAAGCCGCTCAGCATAGCCTTCGATTCCTTTTGGAAAAAGTTTAAACTCCTGCACTGACAAGCCAGAATCGCTATGATCCCCACCATTCAAAACATTGAACATCGGAATAGGAAAAGCATCGTCAGGTACCAATATATCACCTCTACCTTTCACGAAAAGCGTGCGAATATACCGATGAAGTGAAACGCCCTCGCTCATCGACGCCGCGCGCGCCACTGCAAGCGAAATGCCGAGGAGAGCATTCGCACCCAACCGCGCTTTATTCTCCGTTCCATCAAGTGCACATATCGCAGAGTCGATACCTGTCTGATTAAGCACATCCATACCGACCACTTTCTCTCGAAGTTCACCATTTACATTCGCAACGGCATTGAGCACACCCTTCCCACCATAGCGCTTGGCATCATTATCTCGCAACTCAATCGCCTCGAGTGACCCAGTCGACGCTCCACTCGGCACACCGGCAATTGCTGACATACCATTTTCAAGCGTCACTTTCACCTCAACCGTCGGATTTCCTCGCGAATCCAGAATCTCTCGCCCATGAATATCAGTAATTTTCGTCATACAGAATAGCATTAAAAATCAGCCTTTCGGTGAAAAATCAGATTTCTAGGGTGCCACCTCGATAAAATGTCCATCACATTGTTTTGAACCCTCACACAAACGTCCACAACTATTCTTATAAGTACCCCTGCACTGTGTCGAATTTTCTCCGCTATCGCACACGCACGAAGCAATAGGAATACATGTTGTACCACTTCGGGTATATCCTGACTTACACGTATATTCGCATTTCGGTTCAGAACCAAGTGGTGAACTACAAGAGTCTACCAAAGTATTTTGAACATCAGAAGTAAGACCGCTCATATCTCCCGAGCATGATACTGCATTTGTCAGAGTAATCGAAGTATTTGATTGACAAGAAAACGTTGGGGAAGGACTTCCAGACACATTCACCGTCACCGCGCTAAAACTTGGCAAACCGATGTACAACGCTTGAATATTCGCCAGTGATGTCGAAGCAGGACTTCCTGCCGTCACCACACCCTTCGTTCCGGATATGTTCCCTACTGTTGCAACGGACGGAACTGAAGATGACCACGCTGCACTCGGAGTGACCATTGAATACCCTGTTGTCGAACACGATGGGATACTCGCAAGATTTGCCCAGTATCGCGCTTCGAGCTGTTGTGTTTGTGTCGGATTCAGAGTAACCGCAGCAGGACAAACCTTGAGGCGAGGAGTTGGACAAACCATCGTCCCATACCCACACGAACCTCCACATCCATCACTGCCGAGGTAATGCGTCGTGCAATATGACGCCGGATTTAGAGAACAACTTGGCGTACATGACACTGTCTTACTTGCACTGCAGGCTGTTCCGGTACAACTCCAGCTCCAGGGGCCCGAACCGGAAACAGCACTCGAGACACCGGCACTACAGCGTTCCGCTACAGTCGATGGAGCTGTTGCGCGTGTTGTTCCGTTAGCAGTTCCACAAATACCAGGGGAAAGATTCGCACTGCAAGAAGCTGTGCCACAATTCCATGTCCATCCATTCCAATAGGAACCAGAGTAACGGAAGGCGAAATTCGTCTGCGTTGTGTTGACACAACGGTCAGCCGAAGGAGGTCCTGAGGTTGGATATGTTTTCCCATTTGCCGTGCCACAGGTGATAGCAGGGGCAGCATCTCGACTTGCGGAGCATGTCACTGTTGGAGATGAGCTATTGAAACATGACCACGTGACTGTCTTCCCTGGCGCAGGAAATGGAACCGCTCCATTTCCTACAGTGGGAGATGAACCTGATACACAAAGATTACTGGGAGAATATGCTGTATCTGTATACGCATAGTTTTTTGCCGCTGAACTACAGAGGGAACCACCTCCACTGCTGCCACTATTTTCACATTGCGCAGTTTTACTCAGCATGCACCGCGGAATACTATAGGCACAATCACAGCTCCCACAAGCTCGTTGCTCACCAACCGTAGAACAGCTCGAACCGGCACTCGGACAACTTACACTGCTTGTTGGCGACCAATTTCCAGAACCTGACGGACTCTCAACTCCACAAGATTGAGTCAGTAAATTGTTTACAACCCATGTGCTAGCAGCATGTGCCCTTTGTCCGATAAGAAAAAACGAACCAGCAAGAAAAAGAAACATGAAAACACTCCGTGATATGTGCAATTTTTTCATTGTAAGTAAAACGCTCTTCATAATTTCAGTTTTTATATGTTTTTCTCTTGAAAATAAAGAAATTGCCTACTGCCCCGATTTCATCATTCCCTCACCAGTCTTTTCTGCACTCATCACGCCCAGCTCTTTCCCCACCTTCTCCCCAATAACATACGCGTCTTCCGTTGGGTTCGCCTGTGACGTCACTGTCACGGTATCCCCTACTTTGAAGGATTCGGAGAATCCTTCTTTCGTATCTCGTTCGGAAAGAAAGAAGCGATAGAGTTTGTCGGGGGCCGGATAGAGCAGAGAATCAATGATTGGACTCACTTTGAGATCAAGCTCCATGCCTTTCACATCTTTTTGCTCGGGTACAGCACGAACACCTAGTACCTCTCCGGTGACAGAGATATGATTTTGTTCATCTCGCTTCCATCCCATGAGGACTTCTTCGGTCATGACTTCAGAGGGAGGAACATCTTTCACATCGTCTTTGGACATATTCGGAGAGTTTGAAAGAGAACTATCCTTATCCATTTCTCGATTAAACCCGCGGAGAGCAAAAGCAACCGCGAGTATCATGGCGATAGCAAGTGCAACAAGAGACCAAAACAAAACTTTGTTTGATCCTGAGGAAGACTGAAATGGCATGACGTTTTTGTTTTACTGATTATGCATTTGTTTCGAAAGGAAACAAATGAAAGAAGATACTGTGAGAAGTATAGCATGGAAACTTCTTGTGGGGGAAATTTTCGATACAGAGTAAATAAAAACTGCCCTAAAAAATTTAGAGCAGCTTTACTGTAAGAAAATTCTCCCCTCTCTATATCCGGATATCATTCATAACGTCATCGAGACTCCGCTTCTCGGATTGTTCAGCAACTTCTTCATGCCGTTCTTCGTGGGAATTACGAGAAGAGGGTATACTTTCGCGATTGCCACGGGTTGAACCGACCGGCTCATTAATTTTGAGATTCACACGAGCATTGTTTCGCGCACCGATAACGCGCAGGAGCGTTCGAAGGGCTTTCGCTGTTACACCTTCCCGACCGATAACCATACCCATATCTTCCGGATTCACATCAAGCGTAATGAGCACGCCCATCTCATCAATCTTCCGCTCTACTTTCACATCATCCGGATGATCCACCAACATCTTTACGACATATTCAACAAACTCCCGATCTTTTGCATTCTCAGTCATACACGTTCATAAAGGATTACGGCTTATGCGCGAGCTTTTACCCACATGCCCGCTTTCACACTCATTATACCGCACCCCGCATCAGCAAACAAGAACCAAGTCAAGCAAGCAAAGATGATGATGGGGGAAGAAAAGGTGTATTTCTCCATTCATTTGACTGACGACACAAAAGCGTACGCGCAGAAGAAGGTTCAAGCAATACCATCTCAACCGTCTTCTCAAGCCGCATACCTTGCGAGCCTTTGAGAAGCACTACATCTCCTTCTCGAAGAGATGCGACGAGTTGATCTCCAAGTGACTCAGGATCAGAAAACCAATGGAGATGATTCGAAGGAAACTCCATACGCTCGAGCTCTTCCTTTGCAAGAAGCATACCGGTGCCAAGGAGAAATACCTCGTGAATACCGTGTTTGCAAATCCACTCTGCGACACCCCGATGTGCTCGATCAGAATCGGCGCCAAGTTCAAGCATATCGCCAAGCACAACAACTCGCCGAGAACATTCTAATGTCTCAATCGTTTTCAGTGCTGCCAAGAGCGACTTGGGTGACGAATTGTAGGTATCGTCTATAAGCAGTGTGCGATGCACACCTTCAAACAATCTCATCCTCCCCGGAAGTGACTGGAATTTCCGAAGCGTTTCCGCCACTTCAAGCGGATTCATCTTGAAAAATATCCCAACTGCCGCTGCCGCAAGCGCTGCCGAAATATGATGCTCTGCAATAATGTTCGGGAGACGGACCGGTATACTCTTCCCATCATATTCCAACTTAAAACTCGACCCAATCGGAAGCGCTGCGGTATCCCGAAAGAACGCGACGTGCGTTCCGCGAACATCAGCTGCCTCGTCAAATCCATAAGAGAGTACTGCCGCCTTTGTCTTGTCTCGAAATTTCATCACGCATGGCTCATCAGCATTTAAAACAGCGAGACCATTCTTCGGAAGAGAGAGGATTAATTTCCCCTTTTCTCGAGATACAACTGAGAGCGATTTGAAAAATTCGAGATGACTCGTCGAAATAGTTGTGAGTACACCGACAACAGGCGACAGAAATTCCAAGAGATATTCCATATCTCCGATGCGATCAATGCCAAGCTCAAGAATCAATATCTCAGGATATCGACTATGAGGAAGACAGAGTGTCAAAAAAAATCGAAATGGCGCAACAACAAGACGGAATCGTGACCGTTTCGTATCAAGAGACCCGATAATAGTAAGCGGAATACCAATTTCATTGTTGAAATTCCCCGGACTCTGCCGCACACGAAAACGCGCAGAGAGCACCGTCGCAATTGCTTCCTTTGTCGAACTCTTCCCAACCGATCCAGTAATGCCAAGAACAATCGGTCGATGTCGTTTCAAGACGACAATCGCCATGATACGCAGCATTGATTCCACACAACGAAGAAGAAATGATTTCATAAGAAATATGTTACTTCCCAAGAGATTCTGTTGGCTCGATATTGGAAGATTCAAGGAGAAACTTCATCACCTTTTGAAATGTCGGTGCCGCACTCGATTCCGCCCACTCGACATTTTTTGGATTATCAATCTTCACCAAAACGACAAACTTCGGATCATTGAGCGGAGCGTAGCCCGCAAAAGATCCAATGTTCATCCCGTCTGCATATCCTTTGGCATCCGATTTCGCAACCTGCGCCGTTCCGGTCTTCCCAACGACGAGATAGCCCGGAACATCCGCGCGCTTCCCATGACCATTCACCACCACATCGCGAAGCATCATTCCTATCTCACGAGCAGTATCCTTACTTACCACTGACCGAATTTCCTCCGGAGGAACCTCTTCTACGCGACCATCAGAAAAGAGTTTACGATCTATGATGCGTGGCTTCATAAGAATACCGCCATTGGCAAGCGCAGCATAGGCATTCGTCAGTTGCATCGGTGTCACAGTCACACCCTGACCAAACGACGCAGTGAAATATTCCGTCGATCGATTCACATTTTCCAGATTGCGAATATTGCCAGCTGTTTCCGCAGGGAGCATGATACCGGTCTTTTCCCCAAAACCAAAACGCGTGAAATACTCACGGAAACGCTCATTTCCCACCAGACGCTCAACAAAGATAACGCCGGTATTTATAGACTCATCGAGCACCTGCATCATGGTAGACCGACCATATACTTTGCTCTCCGCATTTTTTATCACATATCCCCCCTCTTTTACAAATCCCGTATCGACATATTCCGTGTGCGCATTCACCTTCCCATCTTCGATACCAATAGCCATTGTGATTGGCTTCATAACTGACCCGGGCTCATACGCGAGACTCACCGCCGGATTGAGAAATGTCTCCGCATCCTCCGTCTTTGCATATTCATTTGGATTGAAATCAGGAAATGACGCAAGCCCCAAGATACTCCCTGTCTTCGGATCCATCACGACGATTGTTCCGCTATCCGCTTGAAAGTTTGTAATAGCATCTTTGAGAATCTTTTCAACCTCATACTGGACAACGCGTTCAATTGTCAAAATAAGACTCACTCCACTTTCGGGAGACGAAAACGCTTTCCCGCTTAGGGAAATCCAACGTCCACTTGCATCTTGTTTATTCGACACAAAGCCAGCTTCCCCCCTCAAAGCATCCTCGAATGACGCTTCCACCCCATATCGCCCCTCATATTGATCGCCTTGCATGCCAACAAATCCCACTGTCTGCGAGGCGAGATCAAACCCCGGATAGTACCGAAATATTTCCGGAAGAAGAAAGACGCCTCCAATATGCAATGCTCGTACCCGATCCACTTCCTCATCCGAAAGTCGATGCTTAAGTATCTCAAAAGGATCATGTGTCTTTGCAAGTTTCTCTTCAAGCATTGAAGTATCGAGATCCAGCGCTTCCGAAAGGTCGCGCACTGCCCGAGCAGCGTCTTGCACTTCCCCGGGAACCACATAGGCAAGTAGGTATTGCCGATTAACCGCAATTGGATACAGCTCACCATGGTCACTCAAAAATATTTCTCCACGCTCTGCCGGAAGCGCACGAGAAACACTTTGCTGCGCTTCCGCACGAGAAACATAGGCATCATGCTGAATCACCTGAAGTGTTGCCAGTCGAGCCACAAGCACCAAAGAGAGCCCGAAAACAAAAAGCACAAGAGCGGAAATCCTCCAGTGCTTCCGAGGGGGAGCTGTCGATAGACGTTTTCGAGAAGATTTCGGCATGAAAACACAGTTTCCAAATTCAGCATTTCAAACAAACGTGCGCACGTTCAAAGAATCATGGAGAATACGCTGGCTTCTATCTCCCATACGCAACCGGACCAGGAACATCGAGCGACACCGCGTCTTCAATCGGACGCATGCCAAGTTGACTACTTGCATTCTCGAGTCCGTAGAGTGACCGAAGTTCCGCCTCTCGAATACGCAACTTTTGTGCTTCGGTAGAGAGCTCTGCCATACGCTTCTCAGCGACTCGCATGGAATAACCCGCCACCGCATTTCGATTCACCATAGAGAGGTATCCTACCATGGTAAGGAAAAGACTCACCATCGAGAGTATGCCAAGGACACGAAAACGCTTTCGAGGAAATTTTTCCTCCATAGCTATCTTACGCGACACACGAATTTGAGAGTGATGAGACATGATTCTGTTGTTTTTGTATTTTTGACAATTCTTCCCTCAGAAAACTCCGAGAAAATTCTGAAATCCGAGTCATTCCACATTCTTCAAAGAAGCCGGGACTTTAAACGCGCACCACCATTTCGTATACGGTCAGATTCTTTCCGCAACGCGCAATTTTGCACTTCGTGCGCGCGGATTCCGAAGACATTCTTCGTTATGAGGCACAATCGCTCGCCTCGTAACAAGGCGAAGCCGCGCCTTCCTTCCGCACCGGCAGACCGGAAATTCCTTCGGACAGACACATCCCCTGGCGTCTTCCGCGAATATCCGCTTCACCGTCCGCTCCTCGCCGGAGTGGAACGAAAGCACCGCTATCCTGCCACCTTTTTTCAAAAGACCAATAGCATCTTTCAGAAACGTTTCGAGTGATTCTTGCTCTCGATTCACTGCCATGCGAAGTGCCTGAAACACTTTTGTTGCCGGATGAATCGACGCGTGCCGATCCCGAGAAATATTTTTCACAAACTCCGCAAGCTCTATCGTCGTCTCAAACCGTCCCTCTCTACGGCGTCGAACAATCGCGCGCACTACTCTCTCCGCATCCCGAACATCGCCGTATTCACGAAATATTCGAGACAACTCCCGGTCATCCCAGCTATTCACGATATCGCCAGCCGTCTCACCACCATCGCGATCAAATCGCATATCGAGTGGTCCTTCCCGAAGAAGGGAGAATCCGCGCTGAGCATCTTCTAGCTGATCCGATGAAAGCCCGAGATCGGCAAACACCGCCGATACTTGAGAGACACCTCGCTCTCGGAGCGCCTCCCCGATATCCGAGAACTTCCTATAAATGAACTCGATCCGACCATTTCGCATCAAATCGGTATATTCCGCATCTCGATCAAGACGAGAACGAAATCGCTCAATTGCCTCTCCATCTTGATCACAAGCAAAGAGCGTGCCGTTCGGAAGAATCTTCTCCAGAACGAGGAGGGCGTGCCCGCCTCCCCCCAGAGTGGCGTCCACAACCGTATCTCCTTCATGCACCTTCAACCCCTCAAGCACTTCCTTCGGCATCACTGGAATATGAATCGTTTCAGACATAACAGAAATCAGGGATTCAACGGAAAATGATATTTTGAAATTCTCTAGTACGCTCCCATCTTCCCCAATTCTTCTGCGATACGCTCCGAATTACTTTCTGCCTCCGTTTTGTAGTGTTTCCATTTCGATTCATCCCATACCTCGAGTCGATTCCAGAGTCCGGCGACGATCACGTCTTTTGAGAGTCCTGCATATTCCCTGAGATAGTCTGGTATCAGTATGCGCCCCTGGCTATCCACTTCCGTATCGACCGCTCCCGCGAGCATGAGTCGCACAAAGCTTCGCGTCCCCGCTTCCCCAATTGGCATCGAACCCAACTTCTCAGCAAGCGTTTCCCACGTTTTGACCGGATAGACAAAGAGACACTGATCAAGTCCGCGCGTCACGACAATCCGCCCCCCAAGTTCGCTCCGCACCTTCGAAGGAAGAGAGAGTCGTTTCTTCGCATCAATACTGTGGGTATATTCGCCGATGAACATGCTCGTTTTTTCAAAACTTCCCACTCTTCCCCACTTCACTACACTTTGCCCTCATTCTATTCCACTCACCTCCAGAGTGTCAAGCTCCCCACAGAAGAAAACCGCCACTTCCACTCATTTTTCACTCCACGGCAAGAAAATAATTCGTCAGTACTCAACCAAACCCATAAAAAAACGAGACGATTCCGCATCGTCCCGCTCTTTTTATAAAAATGGGTCTTCTTCTGAATTCCATTTTCTTCCCCTCAGAACCCACCAAAGAAGGAGAGGAAAAGATATGCTTCTCGCACTGTTTTTCCTGAAAAACAGTGTTTCTCAACAAATTCTCACATCTCTTCCACAATTTTAAGAAGAAGTCGCACAGGCGCGCCCGCCGCACCTTTGGCAAGGAATTCTCCTTCAATTGCCGTCATGCGAGGCGCCATGTCGATATGCGCCCAGCGATAACCGGTCGCAAACTGCGCAAGAAATGCTGCCGCCGTAATCGCTCCACCCCACTTCGTCCGCCCAAGATTCGCCACGTCACCAAATGTCCCCCTTATCTCCTCGTCGTATTCTTCCCACAGAGGCATCGGCCACACATAGTCTCCGGATGTCTCGCCAAATTCCCGGAGTTTCATTTCAAGCTCCTGATCGCGCGTAAAAACCGCCGATGCGCGTTCACCCAAGGCAACAAGCGCCGCGCCAGTCAATGTTGCCACATCGATAACCAAGGATGGCTTATATCGCTTTGCATAATGAAGCGCATCAGCAAGAATAATGCGCCCCTCAGCATCGGTATTCAACACTTCGATAGTCTTGCCACTCATCGAACGAAGAATATCTCCCGGTCGATAACTCGATCCCGACGGCATATTCTCAACTGCCGGAACCAATGCGACGATGTTCTTCCGAATACCCAGACGCGCCGCAAGTGCCAGCGAGTGGATAACTGCCGCGCCACCGGACATATCCATATTCATCCCCAATATAGATTCCGACGGCTTGAGATTGATACCACCCGTATCAAATGTGACTCCCTTCCCGACAAGTACTATAGGCGCTTCAGTTTTTTTGCCACCGCGATACTCCATGATGATAAACTTCGCCGGCACATCCGATCCTTTCCCAACGCCAAGTACACCACCCATTTTGAGTCGCACCATATCCTTCTCTTCCAAAATCTTTACCACAATGCCTTTTCCCTTTGCCACACGACGCGCCTCATCAGCGAGCGTCTGCGGAGTCACATCACCACCAGGGAGATTAGCAAGTCGCCGGCAAGCATTCACCTCTTCCCCAATTATTGTGCCGCGAACAATGCTCTCTTGAAATGATTTCGACGCACCGACAATCGACACCTGCTCTACAAATGCAAAGCCCTCTTCCGGCTCAGTGAGAAATTCCGTAAACTGAAAATTCGCCATCTCCATATTCGTCGCGATCAGCTCTCCCAAGTCACGGTCGGAAATATCAAGGTGAAGAAAGTAAAAGTCCGCTGCAGAAAACACAACCCGCTTTGCATGCCTTGCCTTTGCAAGCATCACTCCCTTCCGCACCAAGAGCACAAGCTTCCGCCGGGTCATTTTTTCCGGCTCCGCGACACCCAGGAGAATATCCACTCGCCCCTCTCCACTCTGCACCACATCATCTTCTTTGGCAGACACCACACAGATGCGCACGACACCATCCACCAAACTCTCCTGTTTCGGAAATGAATACTTCATAAAAATATCGTTAGTACCAAAAAGAAAACCGTGAATATTCACAGTACCAAAAAGAAAGCAATTTTAAAAGCCCCGAGGATTACTCAGAGCTTTTTACATTCGCGACCTTTTAGGTCATTTTCTTGTTCTCATTTCTTTCGGCTGAGGTGCCGGAGAAGATGTAACAGAGGCAATTATTTCTCGAAATAGGTTCTTCTGCCACTCTGGTAAACCACTCTCTTCGAGAGCTCGACGAAACATCCTTAGCCAAACACATGGGCGAGCAATACCGCCCAAAAACCGACTCACTCCATCTCGATCATACTCAGTAGAGTGCTGCTCATAGGCAACAAGGAACTGCCCATCTTTCTTTGGAACTGAGGACAAAAGAATATTTACTTTGTCAATTTTAATTCTTATAGCAACCGGCTGCATTTGAGTCCCTCCGCCCATTAATTGGATTAAGGTTAAAAAAAACGTGGTAAAGAACTCCCTTCTTTCTATTCTCCTCAATATGAATTCTCCCTCAAAATGAGGAAAATGTCAATACTTTTTGCCATTGATGCGGATATAGCACTTCCCACGAAGTCGTTCTGGGAAATATTCCTGCTCGGCGTCTTCGGGAGTGTTGAAGTCAGGCGTATACTTGTAATCCTTTCCATATGCCAAATCTTTCATGAGTTTCGTCGGCGCATTGCGCAAATGAAGTGGCACTGGCTCACGAGGAAAATTCTGTGCATCATCGCGCGCCTTCTCATATCCCACATAGAGTGCATTGCTTTTCTTGGAAAGCGCAAGATAGACGACTGTTTGCGCGAGATTCACGGCACACTCCGGCATACCGATCATCCGACACGCTTCAAATGCCGCAACCGCCTGCGGAAGCGCCTGAGAATTGGCGATACCGACGTCTTCAGACGCGAAGCGCACGAGTCGCCGAGCAACATAGAGCGGATCCTCACCCGCTTCGAGCATTCGCGCAAGCCAGTACAAACTCGCATTCGCATCATTGCCACGCATCGATTTGTGCAGTGCGGAAATGATATGATAGTGCTCCTCGCCATCCTTGTCATAGGCAAAGTGCGGACGACTCGCAATCGCACGAATCCGCGCTGTATCAACTGCTCCCGACGATGATGCGGCAGCCTCCAACAAATTGAGCGCCGCTCGCGCATCACCACCCGAAACATTCGCAATCGTCTGGAGAGCATCATCTCCAATCATTACTTGGCGCGCGCCAAGTCCACATTCCACATCGCCAAGCGCGCGACGCAAAACATCCACGATGTGTTCCATACCCAGTGCCGCAAGCACCACCACCTGCACTCTCGAGAGAAGTGCGGCATTCACTTCGAAGCTCGGATTCTCCGTCGTCGCGCCAATGAGCGTAATCGTCCCGCGCTCCACATGCGGCAAGAGCGCATCCTGTTGACTCTTGTTCCATCGATGCACTTCATCGACAAAGAGAATCGTTTTGCCTCCCGAACGCTTTCGCTCCTCTGCAGACAAGAACACCGCACGCAATTCCTTGACACCACTCCCCACTGCAGAAAGTTGCACAAACTCCGCATCAAATTCTCTCGCCAAGAGAAGAGCAAGCGTCGTCTTACCTGAACCGGGCGGACCCCACAAGATAAGTGAAGGGAGTGCTCGTCGCCCGATTGCCGAGCGGAGCAATGTCCCCTCGCCAAGCACCGCCTCTTGCCCAACAATATCCGCAAGCACCCGCGGCCGCATCCGATCTGCGAGCGGTATAGATGTATCGTGAGATTTCAGAGACTCGCTCATGTTTTTTGAAACCATATCCTCATGCCTACAAACTCACAACTGATGACGGAATTTTCCTCGCTCCCTGCCGAAGCAATCTGCATTTTTCGCCTTCAATCCGCACAAGCGTCGAAGGCTCTCCAGAGAGTATCCCGCCATCAACGAAAAAATCTGCCGACCTTTCAAAATACCGCCGCGCTTCATCAATTGTTTTTGCCGGCTTCAAACCCTCCGGATTTGCCGACGGCGCGACAACCGGTCCGGACTCACGAAGAAAATTCCGCAACTCGACGGAATCTGGAACACGAAACGCAAGCGTTTCTGTTCCTCGGTGAAGATACGAGAATCGCTCAGAGATATCTGGAAAAATAACACTCACTGCTCCCGGCCAGAAATTCTGCAGCATCAATTCAACCTGAGGAGAAAAAGAAACATCAAAGTACTCAACATCAACAAGTTGCTCAATAAGAACAATGCAAGGTTTTCGTTTATCTCGTCCACGCGCACGATAAAGCCGCTCGACAGCATGAGGAGATCGAGCTGATGCAACAAATCCATACAGCGTATCAGTCGGAAGAATACCGATATCGCCACGCGCAATCAAATGCGCAGCCTCCGAAAATGAAGCATTCATCATACGCGAAGTTCCAACATCACCGGACAATGATCGGACCCAAGGACATCAGAGAGAATATTTGCATTCACAACTCGCTTCTGCAATTTCTCGTCGACAAAGAAATAATCCAAGCGCCAGCCGACATTTCGATCGCGCGCACGCGTCTTCATATCCCACCACGTATAGTATCCATTCCCTTCATGAAACATCCGAAATGTATCAATGAAACCACGTTCGACAAGCTGATCAATCCACTCGCGCTCAACTGGCAAGAATCCAGATACACCAGCATTTTCCTTAGGACGAGCGAGGTCGTATTCAGTGTGCGCCGTATTCACATCGCCACAGAAAATAACATTTTTCCCCAAGTCACGCAGTTCAAGCACATGCTGCAAAAATTCCCGATAAAATTCCAACTTATATCGCAGTCGCTCCTCGCCCGATCCGCCATTGGGGAAATAGATATTGAGAAGCGTAAAGGACGGATACTCGACTTCGATAATGCGACCTTCCTTCGAAAGGAGCGTCTTTCCAAAATCCGTCTTCACCTCAATAGGCGCCTCCTTCGAATACACCGCGACACCGCTATAACCTTTCTTCTCAGACGCCACATGCCAAAACGATTCGTATCCACGTGGCGTACGAAGCTTCTCAGACAACTGATCCGGATGCGAAACCTTCGTCTCCTGCACTAAGACAATATCGTATTCACCCTTCTCTATCCATTCGACAAATCCCTTCCGTTCCGCCGCCCGAATCCCGTTTACATTCCATGAAACAAGAGAGATAGTTTGCTTCATATGTTCTGAAGTGAGAAGTGAAAAATGAAAGGTAATGGTCAACTTCGCCCCTATCCTACCATGCCAAAAAGAAAAGAAAAAACGCCCCGGTTCAAATATTTTTATACATGAACTTGGGCGTTAACATGTGAAAGAGGGGTTTGAGACATCTTATTAACTTCTGTTAGTCCCAAGATGGTAAACGGTCAATCCCACCTTTCACCCACCGGAGTAGTGAGAAAAAACCGACTACTCCGAGAAAGAACAAGGAAATTCTCGGATTCTCGAAAGAGAAATTCACCAAAAACCCGATGAAAAAAATAAGGAGAAACAAAACTCCGAGAGCGCCAATCGCGCAAGCGATATCGGAAAAGAGATAGCTCCGTACCTCCACTTGCGAAACTTCATCGTCCGCAAGGGAGCCCGTTATTCCCTTCGATTCTTTAACCCTTGAAAGGGCAATCTTAAACGACAAGGACATCATAGTCAATCCCTCCACTTTCATTGATAAATCGAGGTAATTATTCCCTCGAGGACTATCTCTCTTTTACCATAAAAAATAGAATCAGTCAACACAAGTGTGTCACTTCTTATTAACAAGAGAATCAAGCTCTTTCCAACGACGTTTCTTTTCTTCGTACGGGACATCGTCCAGAAATTTTGACGCCGCCGTCCCCGGGCGTGGAGAGTACCGAGCGGTATAACTTTTCTCAAATCGAGCTCGCTTCGCAAGATCAAGTGTTGCCTCGAAGTCTTCGCGCGTTTCTCCTGGGAATCCCACGATAATATCCGTCGTAAAACGCGCCCCTGGAATACACTTGCGAATCCGATCAATCAATCCCAGGTATTCTTCTCGGGAATACCAGCGATTCATCCGCTTCAAAACATCATCACTCCCCGACTGCACCGGCAGATGAAGCAGTCGATCGATATTTTCATTCCTCGCAATCACTGCGATGAGATCATCCGAAAAGTCCCACGGATTCGAGGAGACAAATGACACATTCGTAACGCCCGGAACCATCGCAACCTCCTCAAGCAATTGCGGGAAGAGCGTTGGAATCCGATGACGATTCAAATGCTTCACCATAGTCGGTTTCACCTCATCGCCATTTGGCAATCGAAACGATTCTGCCCTCCCACCCAGCGCGTCCATCAAAAGATCCGCGCCATAGGAATTGACATTTTGTCCGAGAAGCAAGATTTCATCTCGCCCGCATGCGACTGCCGCCCGCACTTCATCCACAATGTCTCCAAATGTTCGGGATCGTTCCCGCCCGCGCGAAAACGGAACAATGCAAAACGTGCAAAAATTATTACATCCGTTTGAAATAGGAATTGATGCAAGTCGTCCCATTGCACGCTTCGGAGAATATTCAAAACCAACCTCTTCTAATGGCAAGAACTCCACATCCGGCAATCGCGCTCGAAGCGATTGCATCATCTTTCCCGACGGCTCGCGACTCGCCGCCCCAATAAGGCACCCGGTAATCACAAAGGCAAGATTTGGATTCTTTTCTTTGAGATGCGCGAGATTTCGGATCAGTCCAAACACTTTCTCCGCCGCCCTCTCACGAACAACGCAGGTATTGATTACAATTGTATCGGCGTCTTCTTCGGACTCTGCGGCTTCAAGTCCGCGTGATTCATAGAACGACGCAATCCGCTCACTGTCCGCAACATTTTGCTGACATCCAAAAGTTTTGAGAAAATATCGAGGCATAGTTTATTGTTTATTCCCCTCCACCACGAGCTGTCCGCAAGCGGCGGCAATATCATCCCCCATCGCCTTTCGCACCGTTGCCACGACACCCGATTGTTTGAGTTGCACAAGAAAGTCCGAGACTCGACTTTCTTCACTCTCACGATGATCACTTGCTGTTTGATTGTACGGGATGAGATTTATTTTGACCTTGCCAACTCGACGAGAAAAGTCGATAAGTTTCTTTGCATCTTCCACGCCATCATTCACACCACGGAGGAGAATGTATTCAAAGGTAAGGTGTCGTCGTCGCTCATCATGTTGTGCGAAATAGTCACTCGTCCACTGAGCCAAGTCATCGAGAAACGAATCAAATGACGAGGGCATAAGACGCTTCCGCGTCGACGAATCAGCACTGTGAAGCGACACAGCAAGGCGAACCGGTAACCACAAAGGATCCGCAAGGAGTCGCCGCATCGCCGGCAGAAGTCCCACCGTCGATACCGTAATCCTCGTTGTTCCGAGAGAGGTAGAAGCAAGTAATATGCGTACCGCCTCGCGCACCGAATCATAATTCGCCAGAGGTTCTCCCATTCCCATGAAGACTACATTCGAAATCAGTTTTGACTCCGCTTCCGAAGACACTTCTTCCTCGAGAATATATAGCCAGAAACGAAACTGATCAATGATTTCATCCGTCGTGAGATTGCGCATCAAGCCCATACTCCCCGTCGCACAAAACGTGCACCCCATCGCACACCCCACCTGCGACGACACGCACACACTCCAGTGTCCGCGCGCATTCCGCATCAAGACCGTCTCGACTCGCGCGCCATCTATGCACTCAAGCACGGCCTTCTTCGTATCCCCACGCCGACTCTCCATAACTGCAACCGCTCGAACCGACATCCAAGGAATCTGCGCAGAGAGCTCATCCCGCATACTTTTCGAAAGCGTCGTCACACTCTCCCACCCTGTGAGAATAGGATTAAACAGCGCGCAAACAATTTGACGATACCGAAAAGACGGCTCGTGAGGGAAAAGTTGCTGAAAGAGACTTTCTCGAGTTTTCAGTTCCATAGTTTCTCATACTAACCTATTCTTTCTTTTCGTCAAAATAAACCAAGATTCCGACAGAAATTATTGACAAAAACACAAATTAGTACCATAATGCCCCCGCAAGGTAAGGAAAGTGCTGGTTATGATTCTTTGTATAGTTCACTGTCAAAATATATCTTAGAATCTCCAGTATCCTTCCCTGTTCGTTCAAAATTTTCTCAAGAAGTTTTCTCAAGAAAAAAGGGAGTACATACCATGAATAACAGCGATTCCCTTCTACTTAAACAGAGAATTTTTCCAAGTATAGAGAAACAAGTTCTCACTTGGAATGAGCTGTTTCCAGGGATCGGAGATGTCGATAAACACACCTTGGAACGTCCTATCCCTGAGAAAACAATTCAGGTATGTTTTCCAAGAATGAGCTTTCTAGCTGAGGGTGGAGCGCAAATCTACGCCATCCTACGCATCAAGGAGGTGCTCGCTAAGCTTTGCAGAGAAAGTGGAATGCCCCTCCATGATGACTGCGATTTTTTCCATCCAGATACCCTCAAGAAAGAGGAAGGAAACATCAAAGACTTCGAGCGTCCTTTCGATTATCAAGGAAAGTCAAACCTCATTGTGACGTCTGTACAGTTCTGGTTGCTTCATCAAGAAGGCAATCGATTTCCAACCAATCAAATCCCAATGAGTGTTTCTCATGCATCAGCACTCCTCTGCATAGTGCAAGGAGGGCCAAGGAAGCTTTGGGAAGGATGCAACCAAGACCATTGGTTTAGTTGTCCAGGAAGCCCCGCAGGCAGTGGCGGTATTCCCTGTTTCGATTTTTTCCAGGAGGCACTATGCCTGACACCTCTCGGCTATCTAGAAAAACCAAGAGAGATAGGCGGCGCCGCATCTCTCTTCATTAATTGAAGGGAAAAATCATCAGAGAGACTATCTATCAAGATGGTCTCTTTTTCTTTATTTAACTTCATAGCCCCTTCCTCTTGATGGATGTGAAAAAGAGCTTCCTAATTGCGCAGCGAGAACAATGCGAAGAAATTACCGCTATCAAAATTCCCCTCCGATGCAGAGTTTCTCACTTCTTCAGACAAGGTGCGAAATCGCAGTAAGGAGCAACACGCTTCACTATCGAGCCGTCTGAACACACTTTCATATCCTTCGCACAACTGCCAGTTAGTGACGACTGAGTATCAAGCTGGTCCGGAGCGCTATTTACGCGATTTTCGATATGAAACGCTGGTGAATATTGCGCCATATCAATAATGTTCTGTGCGGTACGCAAGGTAAGGAGCGCAACCAACACACTCAAGAGAAGAATAAGTACTATCGAAAGTGTACTCGAAATCCTCTGCCCCAATTCGAAGGAAATAGTAATGCGCGTCATGAAAACAGTATACCATGTTTCATGATGAAAACATGCGTTCTGTATATTCAATAACGCGTATCAATTCAATTTGAGTACGTCAATTACCTTCCCATTCAAGACAAAATTGTCATCTTCAGTGAGAAATATCGCCTTGTGTTGTGAATCGGTCGATTCGGGGAGAAGAACAATATTCTTTCCATCAACTGTCCGAAATGTTTTGACTGTCGCCAATCCGTCAATCACGACGAGCACCCTATCCCCCGTCTTGTATTCCTTTGTATCGCCGTTGACCAAGACAAAGTCACCATCTTCAATTGTCTTCCCTTCTATTTGTGCTTTGTTCATACTTGTCCCCGATATCTGTACCGCAAAAACATTTTTGCTACTCTTCACAATCTTGCGTGACACCTTGAGATACCCTTCGACATATTCATCCGCAAAGGAAAGTGCCATTCCTGCATTCGCTGTTCCGAGTATGGGAATATTTACAAACATATTTCCGGTGAGTTCCTTGAGCTTTATACCGCGATCCTCATGCGTCCGCTCGATATATCCCTTATCCTCAAGTTCATTGAGATAGACGAAAAAACTTCGCAAACTTTTGAGACGAAGTCCCTGGCGACCCGACTCTTCTTGAAGCTCGCGCACGGTTGGCATCTTCCCTCTTTCGGAGAAAAACTGTCGAATCGCTTGCAAAACTATTTTCTGCTTCGGCGTGAGAATATTCATACACTTTGTGTTTACTTATTATACATATACAAGTATACTCTCAAAAAGAATCCGGTCAAATAACGCCTCTATGAAGCATAAATGATAAACCAGTCCTCAGTACACTTTCCGAAAACAGAACAGATTTTGAGATAGACTCAAAGCAAAACCCTCCTTGAATCTCCAAGGAGGGTTTGCGATTTCGGCTTTCCGAAGAAGTAGAGGCTACTGCCAACTACTCATCATGATACCGATATCCCTCGTATTCACAACACCGTCACTATTCACATCCGACGGATTATTCGTCACACTCTGGAGCCAGACAGACACCAGGGCAGTGAAGTCCGAGAGAGAATACGTTTTGGCAAGCGTCTTCACAGATACACCACTCGTCTGCGCTGATGAATTGCCATCGGCATCATAGGCAAGCACCGTGTATGAGTAGCTTGTATTCTGCGTGAGACCCGTGTCGGAATACGTCGTACCTGTCGTCACATCCGCAATCTGTGTTCCATTACGGAAGACCTTATAGCCCGTCACTGCGATATTGTCAGTCGAAGCAGTCCAGGAGAGATCAATAGCCGTCATGGAAACAGCTGTACCAGAGAGTCCAGTTGGAACAGAAGGTGCACTCGTATCACTGAGCGTCGTCACTGAGACAGGAGCTGTCTGTGCCGATGGATTCCCTGCGGCATCATAGGCAAGCACACTGTAAGAATACGCGGTTGATTTCGTCAGACCCGTATCAGAGTAGGACACCGCAGAGGTCGTCCCAACCTGTACTCCGTCACGGAACACTCGATAGCCAGCTACACCAACATTGTCAGTCGAAGCAGTCCATGAGAGATCGACAGTCGTCATAGACGTCGCTGTGCCAGAGAGTCCCGTTGGGACAGAGGGGGCAGATGTGTCGGAATTGGTCGCCGACGAAACAGCTGATGATTGAGACGATTCATTTTCTCGTGCATCAAGCGCCGTCACTCGGTATCGATAGGTTGTACTCGTAGTCAAACCTGTATCATTGTAGGTGGTCCCGCTTGGCGTTCCTATTTGGGTATAGTTCGAACAACCCGATCCGGTACAACGGTAGACCTTGTATCCTGTCACCGCAATATTGTCAGTCGAAGCGGTCCAAGAAAGATTAATCTGGGAAATAGATACTGCTGTTGCGGAAACTCCCGTTGGCGTGGTCGGCGCCACTGTGTCTTGCCCGGTCGTTGCCGACACCTGTGTCCCTTGTGCCGAAGCATTTCCTGCCGCATCAACCGCCACAATGCGATACCGATACGTCGTCTCAGCAGTCAATCCCGTATCGCCATAGGTCGTCCCGCTTGGCGTCCCTATTTGGGTATAATTCGAACAGCTCGCTCCAGTACAACGGTAGACCTGATACTCCGTCACAGCAACATCATCTGTCGATGCCGTCCAAGCAAGATCCACTTTATCCATGCCGTTTGCTATCGCTGAGAGATCCGTAGGAACAGAGGGTGCCGTTGTATCAGCCAGTGTCGTCGCTGAAACCTGGCTCGATTGAGCCGACTCAACCCCACTCCCATTCACGCCACTCACGCGATAAGCATAGGCGGTAAGAGGAGCGAGTCCGGTATCTGTATACGATGGCGTCGCGCTCGTTCCAACTTGCGTGCCATTTCGATAGATTTTATAACTCACAATCGTTGAATTCGCCGAGGCCGCCGTCCAGGTGAGACCAACAGTTGTCGCAGTCTTCATCGGCGCGGCAAGTCCTGCAGGAACTTCGAGAGATGCTGTCACAGTGGTATTCGTCACACTATTCAAAATATCTGTTCCAAGCTTATCATCAAAAATGACGTCCGAATCGGTATAATTCCCATAGGCAACATACTGAATGGTGATGTTTGCCGAAGAAGGAACAATTGGCTGCAATGCACGGAATTGAAGCGTCGCAATCTTTCCTGATGCCGTATTCACCCCTGGCGTTGGCTTTGCAAGTGTAATAATTGCCTTGCCATTTGCCGCATCCTGCACGACAATCTCACACGGCTTGCTATTGTAGACACACGTATTCCCCGAAGAAAACGCGGAGGTCGACGTATCTATGTTGAGAAGCGAGAAATTTGCCGGGTTATACTCCACTACCGCCTTTACTGCCACCACATTATTGTTGTGCGTATCAACACTCATATCCACATTGAACGGCGTCCCTACGGTCGCCGAAGTCGATGATGGAGACAAGTGCAAATCCGCCACTTCCCCCGATGTCTTTGCTGCGATAAACCACACAAGCACAATGAGTGCAACCGCCAGGAACACAATCGTAAACACGGTCATGCGATGCTCCGGTGCAGAGAGAAAACGAAAAAACCGGGAGAGCACACCTGCTCTTCCTGGCGAAACGCCACCTCCTTGCCCATAGGAAACTTCATCCATAAGACACTTTTAATATTATTATTCCTACTTGTTTTAAAAATATTTGCCTCTTCGACAGGAGACATCCACAGTCAGTATACCATATCGAGAGATATCAGAAAATCATTGTCAACCCCCGAACAATAATGCTAGCGTGATCGATCAAGATACTGCATGAGTTCAATCAAGAGGTACCCTATAAATACGTATACAAAAAGCGCCAGAAGCGTCGAAAAATCAAATACGAACCCAACCACGTGCCCGCTCCGAAACACATCCGCAAACGGTGCAAGAAGCGGCGCGCTCGTCTCAGAAACAAATCGCACAAACGACGCCTCCGGATTCGCCCCAAAGAGCCGCAGGATAAAATGCATCCCGAGAAAAAATTCTATCGCGCCAAGCAACAACATGAGGAAGCTTTTAACAATACCCGGGAGAGACATAGGTACAGAAGTTTGAATTATTCTTTCTACAAATATACCACAAAACACCGCATTCCCTTGTATCGACACATCGCTTCTTCCAGAGCCCGGTCAGAGCACCTTCGTGGAGAAAAAGTAAGTGTCTCTAGAATAGAAATGAAAAGGCTGGAAAATACTCAAAAGTATCCCCAGCCTTGTTGTTTTGGCACCCACTTATTCAAGTGGCCGTTTTAGGCAATTCCCAGATATGCGCGCGTTTTTCGCGAGCATGTCTTTTTGAATCAGTCATAGCTCGCCCAAAATACCTTACAGCGATACTCCCATTCCTCCTGATCGCAGTGAATCTCTTCGGCTGTCATGCCCTGTTCTCTTACTCGAAATACGAGCTCTTTCTTCGTAGAGTTCCGCGCCATATCGCCATAGAATTCATACACCAATGCTCGCATCTCTTCGATAAAGCCCTCCGGAAGAGGGATACAGCGTTCCGCTTCGTGGGTAATCTTCCGAAGAAGAGTGAAGCGATACATATTGTTCACGTTGAGTTCCTTCTTCAAATCCGCTTTACCCACCAAGTCGTATTTGCGAAGGAGGTCATCAAACGATTCAGAGAAATCTTTGCTCCTTGGTTCCTCCCTGCCTTTAGAAGAAAATAAGAGGCAAACAAGAATCATAACTCCCAGAACGACTCCTGTACTAAAAAGGGTAAGTACGCCTGATACCATACCTGCTGTCAAAGAACTTTCATTCATGATGACCAACCTCCATATACGTTGCGATCCTCTTCTTTATGGTCTTTCCAAAAGAGCCTGTCAAGCTTGCCGTATTTCTTCCAAAGCCCTGACACAGTACCTTCGTGGAGAAGGAAGTCAAATGTCCATTTGCTAAAGAAATCTCTCCATGGTCACATTGTAAAAATTTTCCAACATCAGACCAGCCTCCCTATTGATGCTTTTTACAAAGCTAACCTTCCCTTGTACGCTAAGACGGTGTTCTGGCACAAAGTAACACAAGCCTTCCTCGATTTCACATTTTACGCTCTCAATGAAGAAGTCACTCAAATCAATTTTATCATTTACAACCAAGCCAGTAACATGTTGCGTTTCTGTACGATGAGCGATATGTTTCTTCTCCATGTTGAGCAAAAACCCTTCATGCCGAATAATTCCATCAACCATCCCTTTTCGGTAAGCACCTTCCACTTCCCTTCCGCCAGAAATAGTTATATCATCGAAGAAACGTGTATACCCAGCATTGATCCCCTTGCAAAGATCCCACAGTTTTGTGTCCAAATCCAACGCAACTACATTCGAAAGAAAGGGGCTAGTAGGCGCCCCTTGCGGAAGCTGATTTTCATATGTAGCTATTCTGACAATCCAACCCAGAGACTTCTGCGAGATATTAAGCCTTCTTCTTAAAGCTTTCAGCACTCTTGTGTTATGAATACTGGGGAAAAAGTCTTTTATGTCATAATTCAAAACAAACTCTTTGCCAACATGGGGCTTGGCATTTGTAACAATTGAACGTCTGTCAACACCACCGTGAACGCACGGTAACAAAGAAATGCTTTTCTTCAGAAAAGTAAGAATTTTCTTTTGCAACAACCGCAAGTCTTTTCTTGGAATATTCAAAATCCTCTCGCTCATCCCTCCACTGCTTTTTTTCTTTGGAATTTTAATCTCGATATATAACCGTTTAATATTCGAGTAGAAAAAACTTGCTTGTTTTTCGTCCAAGCCTAAGTTAAGCAAAAATTGTCTGTGTTCCGGATACATGCGTTAAAAAGAAAACTGTCGCACAAGCAACAGTTTTAAGATAGTAGGAAAATAAGTTCCGCAGAAACTCAAAAAGAGTTCTAACCTCCTGAACAATGTCTTTCAAAGACACCTGAAATGAGAATCGACACTTTCTTTCTTTGCTTTTCCTTGTAACTTTTGTGTACGTTTCTATTTCCGTTTTCAGTGTTGCCATACGCCACCTCCTTTCTAGTAAAATGCGGCGCGGAACTAAACCTAAACTTCTATCAGGAGGAGAAATATACTCTTTCATCTTTAAAATCCGCAACCAACATTCTCTCAAAAAAAGAAAACTGGAATATTTTTAGATTTCAGACTAAAAATAAGTATACACCCATCAAGAAGGAAAAAAGGGGTTATCTTTAAAACAACCCATAGAAAGGAGAAAGGTTGCTTTTGCAATCCTCTGCGGTCAATCCAACGTCTCAAGATGCTTTGGTATCTCTTTGGCGAACCAAAGAAATAACGACCATATGTGTGTCATTGTCTGTCTTGCGACAAACAACTTGTTCACCATTACTCCCTAGAAAGGAGGTGATTCATCCACAGCTTCCGCTACGGATGCCTTGTTACGACTTCACCCTTATTACCAACCCCACCGTCGTCCCCGATATAAAACGGGGCCTTCTGGTATTGCCGGCTCTCTTGGTGTGACGGGCGATTATCTTCGTAAAACTCCGAATTGATGTTCCCATCGTGCCTGCGGATTTCCCGCACACGACGAGCTCTAATGCATCGTTTGCTTAAGTGCGTAGATACTACGCAATCCTTCATCTGTGAAATGGAGATTCTTGCGAATCATTTCGAAGATGACACAAAACGTTTCAAAGTCACTTTTCTTTGAGCGTAACCTCAAAGCATTTCTTTTGAAGAATGGAATAATAACACGTTCCAGATGTTCTCTATTGGACACTTCATAGCGATAACATTGCTGATGATTGGCACGTCTATCTTTTTGAAAATACACATTGCCACATCCGAAATAGTCTTTCAGTTCATCGAGGACTTCTTTGTCTCGCTCGATCAACTTGAGAAAAAATCTCGGCTCAACTTTCGTCCGTCGCTTGACGCGCTTGTCCGAATCGGGATTTTTCACATATACTGTGAAGCTTCCCTCTCCATCCACAAGACCAACGATATATTCTGGTGTTATCTTTTCCATATGCATTGGAGTGAACCCTTCGTCCTGATAGAGATACCAGAAGTTACTATGATTCAGCTGACTTCTTACGCCGCGTAAGTTCCATTATTCAATGCTATTGTGATACAACATTGAAACAGCGTAAGATCTCCCGGGGTCATATATCTTTCTCTTCCTGACATTCTGAAAACGCTTTGTATTGTATCTTCCCTCTGCTCACCACCTATCCAAAGGTCGATACCGTTTTCCGCCTTTCGACGGATAATCAGACTGCCATTTGCTTCCGAATCCTTCGCCATTTCCCTCGCGAGAAACGACTATTCTTCAGCTACGCCCCAGTTGACGAATCGGGGGGAGAGATTTGAACTCTCTAGAAATATATACTGCCCGGCGCTTTTATTGTGAGTACAAGATCCGAGAACGTATTCACCGTGACTTGGCTGATTCACGATTACTAGTGATTCCGGCTTCATGGAGTCGAGTTGCAGACTCCAATCCGAACTGGGGCCGGTTTTTTGGGATTAGCTCCGTCTCGCGACTTGGCAACCCTTTATACCGGCCATTGTAGCACGTGTGTCGCCCAGGGTGTCAGAGGGCCATGCTGATCTGACGTCATCCCCTCCTTCCTCCCCGCACCCTTTTCCCGATTATTTTCGGTAAACAGCAACAAAGAAATACTGCCAAAGGCAACGTCTCTTCATTCTGCTCAGAAAAAAGGTGCGGGGCGGTCTCGCGTGATACGTGTAACACGCGACAGGGGTTGCGCTCGTTTCCCGACTTAACGGAACATCTTACGACACGAGCTGACGACGACCATGCAGCACCTGGTCTAGCGGCCTCGAAGGACTTCTTATTTCTAAGATCTCCAGCTAGATTTCAAACCCTGGTGAGGTTCCTCGGTTATCGTCGAATTAAACCACATGCTCCACCACTTGTGCGGATCCCCGTCTATTCCTTTGAGTTTTAAGCTTGCGCTCGTACTTCCCAGGCGGCACACTTAACGCGTTAGCTACGGCACGGAAGGGGTCGATTCCTCCCATACCTAGTGTGCATCGTTTAGGGCGTGGACTACTGGGGTATCTAATCCCATTCGCTCCCCACGCTTTCGTGGCTCAGTGTCAGATCGGTGCCAACCAGCTGCCTTCGCCTTTGGTGTTCTTCACGATATCAACGCATTTCACTACTACACCGTGAATTCCACTGGTCTCTCACCGCCTCAAGTCGTGCCGTTTCAAATGCAGTTCTTCGATTGAGTCGAAGGATTTGACATCTGACTAACACGACCACCTACCCACCCTTTACGCCCAATAAATCCGGATAACGCTTGAGGTCTCTGTATTACCGCTACTGCTGGCACAGAGTTAGTAACCTCTTATTCTCCAGGTACCGTCATCGAAATTCTTCCCTGAAAAAAGTAGTTTACGACCCGAGGGCCTTCATCCTACACGCGGCATCGCTCGTTCAGGCTTTCGCCCATTGACGAATATTCTCGACTGCAGCCTCCCGTAGGAGTTTGGGCAGTGTCTCAGTCCCAATGTTGGGGGCCATGCTCTCACACCCCCTACCCGTCAGAGCCTTGGTAGGCTTTTACCCCACCAACTAGCTGATAGGACGCAGGCTGCTCCTCAAGCGATAAATCTTTACTCCGTAGAGCACATCGTGTATTAGCTTGTCTTTCGACAAATTATTCACGACTTGAGGGAACATTCCTACGTATTACTAACCCGTTTGCCGTGGGTCTAAACCCACTCGACTTGCATGCCTTATCCATGCCGCCAGCGTTCATCCTGAGCTAGGATCAAACTCTCAATAAAGATGATATTCCGAGAGCATCCGGTAAACCGAACTCCACCACTCATCTTATAATGGCAGATAAACTCTCGAGAAGTTGCTTCCCTTCCCCTTGCGAAGATAAAGAAGACTTAAATAGATCCATGTAACTATTGGATTGACCGCAAAAAATTGCAATCATACTTTCGCAAATTGTTAAGGGGCTCTTGGCGATAAAAAAGAAGGCGGAAAGCTTTCTTCCTTCGCATGTGCAGTATAGAGGAACAAAAAGACTTCTGTCAAGCGTCCGACCCATTCCATGCTTTTTCCTCTATCGGACAGGTGTAATACCCTGCCGGAAAAGAGAGGAATGTGACTAGTACAAGCCAAAATCCCTATCTTCGGCGCTTATTGACGAAGAGGAGAAAGACAAGTGGCGCCGCCATCCAAACAAGACGCGCCCATGAGTCAGAAAAATAGCCATACACCGTCGGAGAGAGAAACCGCAAAGCAAATGATCTCGACACCAAGGAAAGTGCCATACTCATCGCAAGACCCGTCCCCAAGCACCCCATCACGAGCACTCGCGAGAAAAACGTCGATGTCGGATTGGAGATATGAATATCGAGAATGTAGTCTCCCACCATAACCAAGAAAGCAAGAAGTACGACAAAGATAATAGCTCTTCCCTCTGGCGCAAAAGCAATCCACGATGCTGGAACAGTCAATACAAGAGCAAGCGCCACATAGGAAAACACGACGACACTGAGGAGTCGCGTGCGCCCCAACACAAATGATAACGCGAGACTTCCCCCGATAAAGAGAAGGAGAAATGAAAGGTCTCCCGCAAACTTCCCCGGCACAAAGGAAAAAAAGGAGGTCAGGACATTCATATGATTCATCGAAAAAACATCGAATTTTGAGTACACACTCAAAGCGTACACCGCGCCACTCTCCTGGTCAACGCTTGCGAAAAAGGCTCCGAATCGATACTATAAGGGCATTCATCTCTATACTACTTTCCTATGAGTCCGATTCGTCGGCGCGTGTTTTTTTGGGCACTCACACTCACCTTTCTCGTGACAACTCCCATTATCGTGCTCTTCCTCATGGGATACCGCTACAGTTTCGAGCGGGGCATTTTCATATACACGGGTTCCGTTTCCATCCAAGCAAACCCCGCACAAAACATCGATATACAAATAGACGGCAAGCCTGTATCCGCCGACAGCAATCGCCTCAACAGCTCCTATCATATCGAAGGTATTCTTCCGGGGAAACACACGGTTTCTGTTTCCGCACCCGGATTTAGCACCTGGTCCAAAGAAATCACCGTCCGAAGCGGTATCGCCACTGAATTCTGGAATATACTTCTTGCCCGAACTGAATACCCCCAGAAAGTACTCGCTTCTTTCAAAGATGGTCAGGCATTTTTTCCTCTCCCCCAGAAGAATCAAATTGCCATAGTATCAGAGAATGATCAAGAAACAACCGTCACCGTGCTCAACACAACAACCGGAAATCGAGAGCAAGTATTTAGCAGCACGGACTTTTTCCTCAGCAAGGACGCTCCAAGAAATGCTTTGCGGTGGTCTTCACGAGATGCAACACATTTCCTCCTCTCCCTTCTCTCTCGAGAAACACAAGAGGAGCATACATTTCTTATCCAAACAGACATAGCAACCACAACTGATATCAAAGATATTGTAAACGTTCCACATCCACGAGAAGTACGATGGAATCCGAATGCCAACACGATTCTCTTCCTCTCGGGAGCAACGCTCTTCAGTCTCCCTATAGACACGCCCCTTCACGAGACAGCACTGTCCGACAATATCGAAAGCTACGACACCGTTGGAAACACACTCATCGCACTTGAACCAAAAACCGGCATACTCTACCAATTCCCACTGGGGGATCCCGCTCAAAAAAAGCAACTCACGACCGCTCCTCCGGAAGGATTCTCTCACAAATACACCACGCCATTCTCCCTCATCGCCTACGACGAAACGAGAATTACTCTTCTCAATAATGGCACAGGAGACCTCTTCCTCTTCAATAAAGGACAGGGAGGCGAATGGTTCAAAAGCCTCTCAAAAGACGCAAAAGGCGTGCAGTTTTCCGACGATGGAAAAAAAGTTCTCTACTGGACTGATTGGGAAATATTCACATTCTTCACGCGAAAATGGGAAGTACAGCCCGTCCGTCAAGAAAATGACCGTCTCGATATCGGACGATTTTCAAATACCATACATGATGTCCAATGGACCAAAGACTACGAGCACATCATCTTCTTCTCCGGGAATGACATACGAGCAATCGAACTCGACGACCGTGGAAGTCGAGATATGGTCACGGTTCTCAATCTTCCCTCCGTGCCACTTCAGATATCGAGTATCGGCTCAAAAAACGAAATTCTCTTCCTTCTACCGGACACACAATCAACATCTCTTTCTACACTTTCTTCCATTACATTTCCAGAGCCCCTCGGCTTCTTCGGATTTGGACAATAGTCGCAGCAAACAAGATGCAAATTACATTTTCAGCCAGCCTCATCCTTCGAGGGCTACCAGTCCTGGAAGTGTCTCGCCACTTAAGAACTCAAGCATAGCGCCGCCACCCGTTGAAACAAAAGAAATTTTCTGAAACACTCCTGCTTCCTCAAGAGCGATGATTGTTTCGCCGCCACCAACAATAGAAAACGCCCCGCTCTCGATAATACTCTCAAGTGTCATATTTGTTCCCGCAGCATATTCGGGATTCTCAAACTTTCCCAAAGGACCATTCCACACGACGGTCTTTGCTTTCAATATCTCTTCGCGAAAACGAAGCAAAGTTTTCCTACCAATATCTTGTCGATCAGGAGCATAATCCTCCGGAAGCAACACCTTATCAGAAAATGAAATTCCTTCATCCTCCGCTTCACACGCAACCTTTCCAGCAACAAGCACGCGATCGTAGTTCTCTTCGAACATACGAATAATCGGGAGCTTCGTCTCGATCTTCGCACCACCAATCACGGCAACCGCCGGACGCGCCGGATGTTCGCGCGCATCTGTCAGATGTTTCACTTCATCCAAGAGATGAAGTCCGGCGAAACTCGGCAGAAATTTCGTGACACCGGTCACACTCGCCTGATCCCGATGACACACACTGAAGGCATCATTCACAAATACATCAAACGGCGCCGCAAGCGCTCGTGCAAATTCCGGATCATTCGATTCATCTCCAGGAGAGAACCGGACATTCTCCAGAAGAAGAATCTCCCCCTCCGGAAGAGTACTCAGCATAGCAACAACCTGGTCACCGACACAATCATCGACGAAATGAACCTTCCTTACAAGAATCCGCTCAACATCGTCTGCAATATACTTCACGGAAAACGCATCATCGCGCTTTCCCTCGGGTCGCCCCAAATGTGTCGCAAGTGCCACTTTGGCACCCTTTGAAAGCAAATACTCCACTGTATGCCGTGCAGCATCCACCTTATACTTCTCTTTCACATCCCGATTCTCATTGAGTTCAACATTGCAATCCACTCGAACCAACACCTTCTTCCCAGCTACATCCGCATCTCGCACACTTCGTAGAGTCATATATGAAACATTAAAAATTGATACAGCCACAGCATTGAAACACGGAAACTCAAAACACAAGCAACAAAAAAAATGAGTACTACTATCTTACATTAATTCTGGACATATCAATTCCAAGAGAGTATTTTTGTAGAGACTTTCTTGAGAGTCAGAACTTTTGTAGGCAACACTAGTGATACCTCCCCATGCCGAGAATAGCGATGATAGTGCCCAAAGTCGCAGTAATCACTGTGAAAATCCAGGCGCGCATCACCACTTTCGGTTCGGGCCAACCAAGCGCTTCGAAATGATGATGTATCGGTGCTGCCAAGAAAATCTTCCGATGGAACAATCGCTTACTCATAAGCTGAAGAGCGGCACTTCCCGATTCGAGTACGTAGATGAAGACGATAACAAAAAGCGCGAGCGCAGAGTTGGTGAGCATAGCGACCACACCAAGTGTGAGACCAAGCGACACTGCGCCCGTATCGCCCATAAAAAATCTCGCCGGATAAATATTGAACCAAAGAAAGGCAAGCAATGCGCCAGCAATCGCGGAACAAAATGCTGCAAGATCCATTTTGTTTTGAAAAAACGCAATAAGTGAAAAAGAACCAAATGCCATCAACAAGACACCGCCATTGAGTCCGTCAAGTCCATCCGTTTCATTTGATGAAATTGCCGCAAAGAGAATCACCAGTATAAAAACGGGGATGTACCACCATCCAATCGAGAAATCTCCGACGGCTGGCACATGAATCCGGTCCCAGCCAAGTTTGGCATAGAACCACCATGCCCCCGTTCCGGCAATCGCAAAAAGCCACCAAAATCGCATGAGAAATCTCATGCCACCACCCTTGTTCTTTCCAATACCTCGAACACTCATCCAGTCGTCAAGAAGACCAAGTAGCCCCCCTGCCGTGAGCGCAAAGAGCGGTAGCCACACCTGTGATCGACTGAAGAAGTCGAGCCGCGCAATGAAATTTTTCCCAAAAAAACCGGCGAGTGCCGGAAAGACGAAGTGAGAATAGAGTGCCAGGACAACAACAGAAAACCACACAATAACACCGCCCATTGTTGGTGTCCCCGCCTTCCTCGCATGAAGTGAATTCACGACAGTGAGTTTGTCGCCGGAGACGCCGCATTCCTTGATGCGAATCCCAATCTTGTTCCGATAGAGAATATGCGTCCACAGGGGCGTCAAGAAAAAAGCGAGACAAAAAGCAAGAAGTCCCGTCACTAAGACTTTGAGAACATGCACCACTTCCGGAATGGTTTGTATGTCAGAGAGCTGTACCATAAGTATGCTAAAAGTCACATGGGCACTCGTTTACACGAGAGCTTTTAGAAAAAAGTTTTAGCGCCAATAGTGTGACTGGAATGCCCAAGAGAACATCTTTTTGATACTCGACCACCGTTCCGGATCATTCAATACTACCGATACCACTTTGTGCTGACGATTTGGGTCAAATGAAATTGCAAGAAGTGAATATCCGGCAAGCGGGGTAAAGCCCGTCTTGGTACCGATAAGGCGAGAGTCTTCACCAAGCAACACATCCGTATTGAAAATATCATGTGCATATTTCCCATCTCTCGATACAATCGTCGTGCCAGGCGTTCGTGCCAACTCCCAAATGATATCATACTTCAGCGCTTGAGAGGCAATTCGCGCGATATCAAATGCCGAAGAATAGCAACTCGACTCATGACCATCTGGCTCCAACCCCGATGGTGTACAGAAATGCGTATCCAAAAGTCCCAGTGCATGAGCCCTGGCATTCATAAGATCGACAAATGCGCTCATTGACCCAGCTGTGTGCTTTGCAAGCGACTGCGCCGCGTCATTGGCACTATTCATCAGCATCGCCATAAGGAGACTCCTCACAGAGACTTCCTCTCCAACATGCAAACGCACTCCATTACAAAATCCTGACCGAGGACAACCAACTCTTGTTCCTTCCGCAGTAATCATCTCCTCATCGATTTTCACAAACTCATCCAGATTTTTGATGCGTTCAACAACCAGTATCGCCGTCATGAGTTTGGTCAGAGAGGCAATTTGTCTCTCCTCATGCGAATTTTTTTCCTGAAGAACAATCCCCGACTCGGCATCCATCACCACACTTGCATGTGCTGAAGGAAGTGCCAAATCATATACACCTTCCTTCCGAATCGGTCGAAATTCCGCAGCATGATCCCGAGATTCAAATGAGATGGGAAAGTTTTCCTCATGAGCATCCGAAACACCCTCCACTTCCGGCACGAGCGCCTCAGCAATCTGAGGAGAAGTTTCATTACTAGAAAAAAGTTTTGTTTTTACGAAAAACACACCGCCGCAAAGAATTGCAACGAGCATTCCTACTCGAAAAGAGGTTCTCAAAAAAGTGGGTCGTGACAAATGCGCAGTGTTCATATATTTTCAGACTCTTCATTATTCTCCTTCTTTGGAGTATCCACATCCGGAACCAACGTCGAGAGACGTTCGTCTTTCGAAAGATGATCAAAATCAGGAAGCTCCGAGCAATTCGCAAGTCCGAGTGTTTCCAGAAATGCAAGCGACGGGCTATAGAGATAGCCCCGCGTGTCATCCAGATTCCCGCGTCGCTCGATGAGACCGCGCAAAAGAAGACTGCGCAGCGTCATAGTCGAGTTCACTCCGCGAATCGAATCGATATCAGCGCGCCCAATCGGCGAGCGGTAGGCAACTATCGAAAGCGTCTCCAGTGCTGCTCGAGAAAGCGCCCCTTCTCGTTCACTGCGGACAAATCGTTCGACAAAGAGAGCGCTATCCGGATGGCTCGTCAGCACGATATCGCCGTCTTTCCGAATCAGAAAAAGCCCTCGATTATCTTCCTCGTACGACTTCCCGAGCAATTCCAACGCCGCTTCCAATTCTTCCTCGGAAACGTCTATCACCTCAGCAAGTCGAGAAACCGACACTGGGTCCCCCGAGACAAAAAGAAGCGCCTCCACAATTGATGCTATTTTCTGTATATCCATAAGAAATCTATGCAGACACCATTACTCGACGAAATCGTATTTCCCCGAAAAGTTCTCCCTGATTAACCTCAAATGTCCTCCGCCGTACCAATTCAAGAAGTGCCAAAAAAGAAACTACGACTTCCACTCGATCGCGTGATTCCGCCGCTATTTCAGAAAACGCCACTTCAAGACACCGCTCAATCCGAGTCTCCAAAAACGCCACGCGCTCCTCAAGCGTCACTACCTCTTCAACGACATGCTCATCCAGAGAAACAGGCAATGGAATAGCTCCCAATACAGCAGAAAACGCCTCTCGAATATTCTCAGCACGAACATTGGATGGCGGCACAAATACCTCCGGAACATTGACAAACGATTCTCGATGAAAACCTCGATGTCCCATCAAAAACAAGCTCCCGAGTTTCATCGATGCTTCCTTGTACCGCTTGTATTCCCGTAGCCGCCACTCGAGATCTTCTATCTCGCCTTCTTCTTCCTCTGTGAATGAAAGTACTGGCAAGAGCGCTCGGGATTTGAGTAACAAAAGTCGCGAAGCAACCGCGAGAAACTGCGAGAGATGTGGGAGCGGGACATCATTCTCGTGTGCAATATGCTCGAGATACTGATCGGCGACAGTAGCAAGCGCAAGTCGCGTAATATCAAGTTTCTCCTTCTCAATAAGAGAAAGGAGAAGTGGCATCGGTCCCTCGAATTGCTCCAACCGCACGTGGTACATAAAATAGAAAAGGAAACCTCAACAAAAGCCAACACAACAAGAAAAGCAAACAATTTATCAGTGCTATAAAGAAAATCCACACATCCACAAGTAGCTTCTATTGTACCACAAAGCCAAAATAGAAACCAAAAAGACTCGGGATTTACAGTAAGCAATCGATATACCAGTGCGACTGGAGAGATAAAGAAATACTCCTCAGAAAAGCACAGAAAATATACTGCAACATCAACCAATTGAAAACCTACCCATGTATTGCAAAAGAAACAAAAACCCCTTCGCTATTCTATAGCAAAGGGGGTTGATTTTCTTACTGCACATCAGAGAGGAAATACAGGAGAGAGCGCTTCATAAATTGCCCGTCCAATATCTTGTCCGCTCGTTTCCAGATATGTCTCCCGCATCCCGTGACAACTCCAGTCATCCGCTCCGCAGATCCCTTCTGCATTTGCCGGAAGTGCGCCCGTTATGTTGCGAATCGCATTGATCACTTCATCACTTCCATATGTGAGATATCCTCTATAGGAATCGACACTTTCAGGCGTCGCAACAGCGAAAACAGGCACTCGAAGACTTGAAGGGAGAAGAAGATTTGCCTCCGTTGCATAAAAGTTCCCCTGAGAATGCGCTACAACCAAGCGTCTGCCCAGAGTCCCAGCATAGTTTTCAACATGCTGTTGCAAATCTTCATCTACAATATAGGCGAAAGCAGTCGAAATCGTCTTTGTGACATTCAACTGTGCTTCCCGAAACCACTCTGGAACGGAGATGCCCGCTGCCATATCAATCCATTGCCAAAATGTCGTAGTGTCATCTGGAACAGACTGCAAGAAGACTTCGAGAAGCTCGAGCCAAGCATCCTCCTTCTGATTGTGCGCAGCTTGAAACCGCACACACCGCATTTCATCCGCAACGTAGGATTGGTTCGGCAGAGAATTAACAAAGGAGAGGTAAGTTTCTTCCAACTTTCTCCTCGTCTTCTCAGCAGAAGCTTTATCCGTCCGCATCCCGTTTACAAAAAACACGGTCGGCGGATTGGATATGGACGAACAGTCGACATCAGCATACGCCGACGCGCTACCCACTCCAAAGAGGACAACTATGAAACTCAACAAATACAGCCACACCTTCATCATTCACCTCCCACCTGAGTAGTGTCAAAATCGCACTGCGTAAGGTACTCCCATGGATGGATAGCGCCACTCACTTCCCCACCAATATGCCGATTAAAGGCAATCCATGCACGAGAACGCAGTTCGGTATTGAGAATCCGTTCTTTCATTGCATCCTCAGCATCAGCCGACGCATCAATGCCCATAACTCCCGCTAGGCAATTCCCATCCTTCTCGCGATCATGCAACAATCGCACAGACTCTTCCTTATCCGACGATGCAAGGAGCTCCAACTGAAACCCTTCAGCATCTTGCCTCAATGCTTTTCGAACATTGATATTTTCATCCCCAGGATAGGTGAGCGCAATATACCGCTGTATATCATCGCGTATCCCGTCACCATCAGAGTCGATTCCAGCAAGGGTCACTTTTCCAGCTTCGCCCGGATCGGTAGGGAGACCATCATCCGTCATCTCAAGAGAGAGCGATACAGGCAACGATTCCGCAAGCCAGATTGGCGTCACGACTGTTTTGCCGAATATACGCACCGTGCGATACAGACGGAGAGAGCCATCAACTAACCCCACTGAAGCAGACGGTGAGAGATGTAGCGTCACCGAAACAACCGTATCGCGTTCGCAGATATTTCCCGGAACAATCTCGACCATACTCGCTATGGAAGCGAGATTATCAGAGAGCTTTGCAGACGTCTTGGCGCCGAGAGCACAGAACGTCTTGGCAAGCACTGGTCCCGCATGAGCTGTGACCGAGAATGAAACTGTACTGCCAGGAGTACCAGAGAGAGATACTGCTCTTGGTGCCCACGAGAACGCATTATCGGAGAGCCGCGAAGCGAACGCATTGGTAATAGCCAAGAGTCCGATTATCGCGATGGACAACACCGCCCATACCCGTTTTGATTTCCACGAAATAGTCATATATGCCCCTTATTGTAGCACAGATGAATGATTGGAGAAGAAATCCCTCATTGAGAAAGAACTTTGAAAAACGAGCATCATTCCTGATGCTCGAAGGAGAGAATACCATGGGAGGTGATATATGTCAAGATAACACTGCTATTCTATATAATTTCAGGTTAAAAACCTCCCAATATTCCATCAAATAATTGAAGTGATTGAAAAAATATTTCGATTTGCAACCCGTCCTCCGTCCATTCTATTCGAACCACTCTGAACAATCCTGCTTCCGTTTTTTCTCCTTCAAAATTCAAAAAAGCATCCCCTTTTTGAAAGGGGATGCAGAAAAAAATTCTTCGGAATGAGAAGCCGTTACACTCGCACACGGACGCCTGGACCCATGGTGGTGGCGAGAGTGGCGGAAACGATAAGCCTCCCCTTTAAGCCATCTGGCTTCAGGCGTTGAACCGTCTCGATAAAAGCAGTGACATTCTCAGCAATCTTCTCAGTCTCCAGAGAAACTTTTCCAACCGCTTGATGAATATTTCCAGAGTCGTCTGTTTTGAAGCTCGCCTTATTTCCCTTCTTCAGAGCGAGAACGGCATCTTTTATCTTCGTTGTCACCGTTTCATTCTTCGGATTTGGCATAAGACCTTTCGGTCCCAAAATCTTCGCAATCTGCGCAAGCTTCGGCATCATTTCCGGCGTCGAAAGGAGAATATCGAAGTCCGTCCCAGGAAGCACCTTCCCTTCTTTTATACCCGCGATCATCTCTTCCCCGCCAACTACATCCGCATTTGCCTCTTTGGCTTCTGCTGCCTTGGACGATGTGATAACGGCGACTTTCTTGGACTTACCTAAACCATTTGGAAAAATGATTGTTCCACGAACCAGCTGATCGGTCTTCTTGCGATCAATACCGAGATGAAGATGCAATTCTACCGACTCATCAAATTTTGCAACCGGCGTCTCGCGAAGCAAAGAAAGTGCTTCGCGTACCTCATACACTTTTCCCTTCTCAATACGCTCGGCAATCTTCCGATATTTTTTCCCTTGTTTCATAGTCGTATCGTGGTGCATACGTCCCTCTCGTCAAGACGAGGAAGACTCCCACAGAGACAAAAAATTATCCTTGAATCTTAATACCCATACTCCGCGCTGTACCGGCAACTACCTTCATTGCTGCTTCGACATCGTTTGCATTTAAGTCGACAATCTTCGCTGCAGCAATATCACGCAGTTGGTCATTTGTAATAGACCCGGCTGTATCCTTCAGAGGATTTGCGGCGCCCTTGGATGCCTTTGCTGCCTTTTTGAGGAGCTCGGACGCTGGCGGTGTCTTCAGAACAAATGTAAATGTGCGATCCTCGAACACCGTAATCTCAGCCGGAATGATATCTCCCATCTTATCCTTTGTCGCCTCATTGAACTTCACGCAAAAGTCCTGGATATTGAGTCCATGCTGCCCCAGAGCCGGTCCGATTGGCGGCGCTGGATTTGCCTTTCCTCCAGGAATCTGAAGTTTGATAACGGTCTTGATATTTGCCATAAGAGAAAAATTAGAACAATGATACCTCTCGTATCCCAAATTCCGAAAGAAGCACTCGGAACCTCGAACAACAGAAATTTATATATACCGTGAAACGTATCGTCAAAATATACAAGCTATACTTTCTTAATCTGGAGAAAGTCCAACTCGACCGGAGTCTCGCGACCAAACAGAGATACAAGCACTTTCACCTTTCCCTTCGCGTCATCTATTTCTTCTACCTTTCCATCAAAATTCTTGAAGGGACCGTCCACAATCTTGACCGGATCGCCCTTTCGAACATCGATTTTGAATTTCGGCTCTTCGACACCCATCCGCTTTTTGAGCGCGTCGATTTCTTTGGGATCAACGGGTGTCGGCGTCGTTCCAAGCCCGATAAACCCCGTCACGTTTGGTGTATTGCGAACCACATACCACGAGGCATCCGTCACAATCATATCAACCAAGATATACCCGGGATAAATCCGCTCCTCTACCACGACACGCTTCCCATTCTTCATGTTGATTTTCTTTTCCTTCGGAACCATGACGTCGAAGATAAATTCCTGCATGCCCATGGACTCGATTCGCTGATTGAGGTTTCGTGAGACATTGTCTTCGTAACCGGAATAGGTGTGAAGCACATACCACGCCCGCCCATGATGTTGTGTTTGCTTTGCCATAATGAAAAAAGAGAAAAATTCGAGCTAGACTCCAAGAATAAATTTACGAAAAAGTGCCCCAAAGAGAGCATCAAGCGTCCCAAGCAGCACCGCAACACATGCCGAAACAGCAAGCACAATAAGTGTATACCGCGTCACCTGCTCCCGCGACGGCCAATTTATTTTGAGCGCCTCTGCCTTCGCTTCAAGGAAATATTCAACTATTTTTTGCATAGACCAGCTACAGGGAAAATCAAGCTTTTTCTTTGTGAAATACGCGATTTTGGGTTTTTTAAAGAGCCCCTCTGGACTCTTGTGGGCTCTCTCTGTACTTTCAGAGTACTCGAAAATCCCCTTTCTGTCAAACGCCGGCCCATTAATGGGGGGAATTCTTCAAAACGACTCCTCGCAGGCATTTTAGGAGAATATTTCCGCTTCCTCAAGCACATCTCGATAAAGCGAAAGAATCCGCGTCGCCTCGCTCTGTTCGAGTGAAAAGTCTCTCTCATGCACAATACGGTTATGAATCTCATGTGCCTCGATAAGTCCACCAAGCCCCGAAAAGTGCCCCGGAGGAATCGCACTGAAACGCTCACCGGCATCTTTCCCTTCATAGCCCATTTCCGAAAGAACTTTGTTCACAAAAGCATCTGCCTCAAGAAGAGCCACTTTGTACTCCGAAGGCTGCCCCGATGCAAGACGCGCTTCTAGAGACTTCCATTCCTTCAAAAGACGCCGCGATGATGTGAGTGGACGCTCTTTGGTACCGAAAAATCCCTTCTTGAGATCGCCACCAACCGCCCGAAGCATGAAAAGCAAAATAATATCCGCAAACAAGACCAAACAATAGAGCCCGAGGAATCCGACAAGAAACGAGAGTGTCGTCGAAGCCATGACGGTTTCGAAAGCCGTCTGGATAATTGGAATGATCTCATTGGAAGAGTCCATAGAATATTTTTGTGTTTTCAAGAAAGACTTTGGAGACTTTTTTCAAACGCATGTGCTGCATTCAAAATTCCTTCTTCGTCGAACCATTTTCCCATCAATTGCCCACCAAGCGGAAGTTTCTTCCCATCCTCTTCGAGGAAACCAATGGGAAAAGAAAGTGCTGGCACGCCGACCAGGTTTGCCGTCACGGTATAGATATCGGAAAGATACATCGAGAGCGGATTCTCGGCTTTCGCGCCAAATCGAAACGCTACTTCCGGTGCGGTCGGCGAAAAAATAAAGTCTACATCAAGAAACGCTTTTTCAAATTCGCGCCGCAAGAGCGTTCGAACCTTCTGCGCCTTCGTATAATAGGCGTCGTAGTAACCGGCAGAGAGCGCATAGGTGCCGAGCATGATGCGCCGTTTCACTTCTGTTCCAAATCCATACTGACGCGTATCGAGATATGTTTCGAAGAGTCCCGATTTCTCAAGAAATGATCGCTTCTCGTCATCAATCGAAAGTCCGTAGCGAATGCCATCGAGACGAGCGAGGTTTGAACTCACTTCCGCCGGCATAATGATGTAATAGGTCGGAAGTGCCAAATGACTCGACGGAAACGATATCGGAACAATCTCAGCGCCCAAACTCCGAAACCGTTCAATCGCCCGCTCAGCAACGGCGCGAACAGATAGATCAAGTGCTTCAGAAAAATATTCTTTTGGGACACCAACGCGCTTCCCCGTCATATCCTCCGAAAGGAAATGCTCGTACGATTTGCCGCTACTCTCGGCACTCGTCGCATCAAGCGCATCTTCGCCTGCAATACGCGAAAGCACAATTGCCGCATCCTCGACCGTCTGCGTCAATGGTCCAATCTGATCAAGACTCGATGCCATGGCGATAAGTCCATGTCGCGACACCCTACCATAGGTTGGTTTCAATCCCACAACACCACACAGAGACGCCGGTTGACGAATAGAGCCACCCGTATCCGACCCAAGAGCAAAAACAGCGAGCTCCCCCGCGACTGCTGCCGCCGAACCGCCGGACGATCCTCCTGGCACACGATCGGTGTCGTGAGGATTCTTCGTCTGCTGGTACGCGCTCGACTCGGTCGAGGAACCCATCGCAAATTCATCCATGTTGGTCTTCCCGAGTATAATCGCGCCCGCATCTTTGAGTTCCGCGACTACCGTCGCATCATAGGGCGCGATATAGTTGTCGAGAATTTTGGAAGCGGCTGTTGTCCGGACACCTACCATACACATATTGTCCTTGATGGCACACGGAATCCCCGCGAGGAGGTCAATTTCCTCGCCCCGCTTGATCCGCTCATCAACTTCATGCGCCGCGCGAAGCGCCGATTCTTTCGTAAGCGTGAGATACGCCCCAATCTCACTATCTCTCTTTTCAATCGCGTCAAAATAATCTTCGGTCAATTTCGTCGAAGTCGTCTCCTGGTCCAATAATTTTTGGTGAAGTTTTCGAATCATATCAAAACACCGCTTTCACTGTGAGGGCATTCCCATCTTTGCGCGGGAAGAGCGAGATAATTCGCTCGCGTTCGTCTGGATTGGGAAGCTTCGGTATATCCTCGCGAAGCGAATTCTGCCGCCCAGGTAAGAGTCCTTCGGCTGGCACGCCCGTCACATCCGCTTGCTCCAATTCCCGAAACGAATCCAAAACCGCCGAGAGATCCGTTTGGAATGTCTCGATTTCTTTTTCCTCCAACCCGATCCGCGCCAGCCGCGCAATATGTTGTACGTCTTCTTTCGAAAGCATAAGAAACAGATTTATTCCTCCATCATTTTCACGAATTCTTCTTCGCTCAATACATTTACACCAAGCTCCTTCGCTGTGTTGAATTTCGAACCAGCGTTGTCACCAGCAACAACAAAGTCCGTCTTCTTACTGACCGATGAAGAGACGTTCCCACCCTTCTTCCGTATCATATCTTTTGCCTCGTCTCGTGTAAAGCGAGTGAGTTCACCCGTCAAAACGAATGTTTTCCCAGTAACCAGTGAAGTCTGAGCGGAAAGCCTCTGCCCTTCAAAGAAAACGTCCACGCCGAGCCGCTCCATCTTTCGCAAGCGTTCGAGGTTCTTCGTATCCCGAAACCAACCAACAAGGCTCTCTCCTGCTTTCTCACCAATGCCTTTTATACTCACCCACATTTCGGTGGAAATTTTTGGAAAAATCGTGATGATGCTTTTCAAGCTTTGTTCTCCAACATCATGCCATACGTTCAAAGTCGGAAGTTCCGTACCGATAAGATACGCTGTCTCTTCTCCCACATGGCGAATGCCAAGCGCAAAAAGAAACTTCGGAAAGGAAATCTTTCGACTCTTTTGAATAGCAGCGATGAGCTTTCCTGCCGACTTTTCCGCGAAGCGCTCCAAGGGTTGGAGATCGCCTTCTTCAAGTTCAAAAATATCGGAAATATCCGAAACGATACCTTCTTCAAAAAGTTGCCCAGAAACCTTCTCGCCAAAGCCAGAAATATCAAATCCCTTCCGTCCGACCGCATGAATAATTTTTTCCTTCTCCGCTGCAGCGCAGTTCGGATTGGTACAGTAGTGCGCAGCACTCTCCGTATCAGACGCATGCCCCTTTGCCTGCCCAATAGGAATCCTCGAAACCGGCGAGTCGCAAGCGGGACACGTTTTCGGCATATGAAATATTTTCTCTTTTCCCGTACGGAAGTTTTCGAGGACACGCACTATTTCCGGAATCACATCACCCGCCTTGCGGAGAATCACCGTATCGCCTGTCCGGATATCGAGACGACGAATTTCATCCTCATTGTGAAGCGTCGCCCGAGAAACCGTCGACCCCGCAACGCGCACTGGACGCAAATGCGCAACCGGCGTAAGCGCACCCGTTCGCCCCACTTGCACCGTAATTTTCTCTACCACAGTGGAGACTTCCTCTGCCGGAAATTTGTAGGCAATGCCCCATCGTGGTGCTTTCCCCGTCGCACCAAGCCGATCCTGCAACGCGAGTGACTCAATCTTCACAACAACACCATCTATCTCATAATCCAAACGCGCACGCTTCTTTCCCCACTCTTCGTAGTAGGATTCCACTTCGGTGAGGTTCTTACACACTCGAAATTCCGAATTCACCTTGAATCCCAACCGCTCCAACAGTTCCAATTCTTCCGTCTGCGATTGTATCTTCCCAAGTTCTCCTTCTATCCTCTCTACATCATACATAAACGAGCTCAATTTCCTCCCTGCCGTCACTTTCGAGTCAAGCTGGCGAATAGAACCGGCAGCAGCATTTCTCGTATTTGCAAAGAGTGGCTCGGCCTCTCGCGCCCGCTCAGCATTGATACGAGCAAGCTCTTTCTTGGAAAGCCAAATCTCTCCGCCAATAATCGCATCGACCGAGGAAGTAAGCTGAAGCGGAATACTCGCAATCGTCCGAATGTTCTGCGTGACGTCTTCACCAACAGCTCCATCGCCACGCGTCGCCGCGCGCACGAGCATACCTCGCTCATAGGTCAGTACGATTTTGAGTCCGTCTATCTTGAGCTCGCAATCATACACAGTGCCCCCGGAAACTACTTCAGATTTCTCCAAAATTTTCATATTTCGCTCCTCCCACTTCCGCATCTCATGAGCATCAAAAGCATCGTCAAAAGATCGCTGCTCCACCTCGTGTCGCACCTTTACAAAAGCAGCAAGCGGCGCCGATCCAACACGCTGAGATGGACTTGTCGGCGAATTAAACTCTGGGAAAGCCCTTTCCAAATCAATCAATTCCGCCATGAGCGAATCATATGCCGAGTCCGGTATTTCCGGCGTATCGAGCGCATAATACAAGCGCTGATGCCGATGTATCTCGGCGCGCAATTTCTCGATTCGATCTTTTGCTTCGATGGAATTCATACAGAGAAGTATATCGCAGACAGAAGCCACAAACAAGAAGCGCTCGACCATTGGCCGAGCGCGAAGAATTCACCACTCCCCCACAAACAACGTTGTCTCCTACGGAAATGTTTCCTTATAATTTCTCAAAGAAACCGTCGTCTGAATAGTCGAAGAACTGCCCTGACGTGAGATGGTTGCGTTCATTGTTATCCGCCCGGCAGCCTCGCTACCAGGAGTATCACTTGAGGGAGATACAAAAAATTGTCCGCTGAGTGCTGCGCCATTCGTCACACTCACAAGAGTGCTCGAGGTAAACGATGACGGAGAAAGATTGTTGCACCACACTTTTTCATCAGGTTCTCCCTCTGGAAGGAGTGCGGAATATTCAACCATACCATTCCCTTCAAATTTGTATCGAAGACAAAGCGACTGCGAATAGTCGAATACACGTAGATCCCCATGTGAGGAAATAACCACCGATGTCCGCAACGATTTTGCAATACGATTCATAGTAAACTGAATGTCTTCGAGATTCTGCTGGAGACGCTTCGTATTCTGATTCGCCACGGTAATACTCACGAAATACGACGTCACGCCCACCATGATGATAGAGAAAATAAACGTCGCCAAGAGCACTTCCAGGAGCGAGAACCCTCGTGAGTTTTGAGAAGAAGTCCGCATACAATACGTCAATTAATTTTCCTGAAGCTCCGTTTGCGAAAAAGCGCAATGAATCGTCGGTCCAGAAGGGTTGACAATAGACTTGCCGCAATGCGCCGTATCGATAGTCGTAGGAAAATTCGTGCCACCCCACACAACGACAACGGTTACTTTCCGACTCTCCACGCCACCGGAAGAAGTACCTGCAACAATAACTTTCCGAGAAAATTTTGTCGGCGTCGTTCCAGAATGCCCGTAGAAACCATTACTATCCAAGGATACTTGATATGAACCCGATACCAAAGTGGGATTTTCAAAATCAATGCGATACGTTCCTTCAGATACACCCGCAAATGCCGTAGCGCCCTTTGCGAGATTGGTATCACGAATATTGTATACGAGTTCCGCCCCCTCCTGTACCAACATCGAAGCAACAACCGCGTCACGTTGCAAAAAAGAATTTCGAAGCGTCGTCGTCGAAAGATTCACTACGCCCAAAAATCCAATCGAAAGCACAAAGAGCGAAATAATCACCTCTACAAAAGAGAAGCCCTTTTGTGATCGAATTTTTCGAGAACGCCAATGTGAAAAAAGCATAGGAAAAATTACAGAAAACAACAGCTATTCACGAAACAGCAATGAAACAACAAGAAATACTCAAGGACACGAAGGGACCGTGGACGAAACAGGCTTTTCAATTACCACTCCGGAAGTGAGCACGCACACTGCTGAATACTTGCCATTTCTCTGAAGAACAATATTCTGATCCGTTGACTCAAGCACATTTCCACGAGGAACCCCAAAGGAAACCTCCCACGATGACGACTCAAAAGTAACTCCAGAACTAAGTGAATACGTGCTAGACGAAGACTCAGTTGTATCTGAGGGAAACTGAGAACAGTCACCATCTGGCTTCATCGGCTTCAGGTGTCGTATAGAAATCCCATAGGAGCTCAAGCTCGTCGCTCTTGCTATATGCCGACAAAGCCCACTATCATTCCCATGTTCTTTCACTCCGGCAAGCGCGTTATTCTGAGCCGTTCGGACGACGGCTGCCACCTCACGTGCCGATGTCTTGAGCGCGGTTTCATCTCGTTTCCCTGAGAATGATACAAAGGTAACCGCCATCATGATGCTGATAAACGCAATCACCGTCATCAATTCAACCAGAGAAAATCCACGAACGGAGCGCATAGGAAAATTCAACAAAGAAACAATACAAAAGAAAATGTTCCCACTGCAACAAATACTTACCGAAATGCATTCCACTAACAATTTCAGTATACCACACTTCTTAATATCAGAGAAAAAATTTCACTTCTACCAATACCAAAAAAGCGCACTGAACGCGACAGGAAACCACTCCGGCAAAAGAAGCGCTAGAAAAGCACCGAGAATAAGAAACGGTCCCAAAGGAACCTGACTCTGCATCCCCTTTTTCCCAAAAGCAATAAGTAGTACACCAACAAACGCCCCCATGCCAAACGCAAGAATAAGCGCAAGCATCATATGTGGCCACCCCACGACAAGCCCCAAGAAAAATGCAAGAAACCCATCTCCCATCCCCATCCATTTCTCCCGCGAAATCGCCGCCATGAGGAAAAGCGGGAGAAAAGCAATCAGCCCAGCGAGCACACCCGAATACAGATGAAGCGACCATATCGATGTCTGCGGCAAAGGCGCAAAGGCATCAAGAACAAGCAACATCGGAAGCGCCCAACCAACCCCAATCCACAGAAGAATATTCGGAATCTCCATACTCTCAAGGTCAAAGAGGAAGATAAGCACGAGGACACTCGCCGACACGAGGTAAAACACCGTGAGCGCCCACGATGGCACATTCCACCACGAGAAAAACGTGCTCCCAAGAAGCGCGAAAAGCACACCAGTCGCCCCCTCGACAAGTGGATATCGACACGATATCTTCATCTTGCACGATCGACATTTCCCACCAAGAAGCAGAAACGAAAGAAGCGGAATATTGTCGTACCACACAATTTTCCCTCGACACGCAGGGCATATACTCCTCCCACCAAGCCCGATCCCCTCTTTCATCCGCCACGAAACCGCATTGAGAAAGCTCCCAATGATAAGACCAAATACAGAAAAAGCAATGAAAATAAACATACGATTTCTGTTCTACAAAATTCCCTCTCGAATATCAGTATACCATATACCACCCTCCCATTACATCAAAGACGAAAAGCAAAAACCCCGACATTGCGGGGGTTTTGCAGAAAATTCAGTTATTCATCATGAGAATGAAAGACGCCTAACAACCACTGTTAAATGCCGCTCCAGTATCTTGGACTTCACTCAGCTGACAACTATTCGCTGTTGGAACATTGCTTGACGTTATGTTCAACAGGAATGTTCCAGCTCCCGCATTGCCACAACTCGTTGTTTCTGTACCACCTACACCAGAACCCGCGAAGGACACTCCACTAGGAAGACCTCCAGGAGCTGCCACTATTGCAGCCTTAAGAGCGGCAACCGAATCTGTAGCAAGGGAATCACATGCCAAAATCGCAGCCGCCTGAATAGAATGTACTTGCGCTTTATACGCTGCAATTTTCGCCTTGTCTCGAGCGCTACTCAAACTCACCAAGACTATAGATGCCAAAATACCAATAATCGCAATAACAATCAAAAGTTCGATAAGTGTAAAACCTTTTGTTTTTTTCATAGTTTCTCACCTCCTTTCTTTTTTAATTTTTGAATCCTCTCGTCAAAGATACTCTTGTTTACGAGAGACGAAGACACTAACAGTCAGTTATCCCATCAGAAAGTTTGAAGCTCGTAATGCCCGTTTCTTCAATAATTGCCGTACACTGTGTGGCAAGATTCGCCGATTGAACAGATACCTGAAATGAATTCCCTGAACTAATACCACAATCTTCCACATCAACGTCATTGCCGATAGTTCCAGCATCAATATCTGCTGGAAATGTTCCGAACGATCCACTCACATCAGTGAAATCCAACGAACCGTTATCGCAAACCTCGATAGCCTTGGTCTGCATAGAATGAACAACTGCCTTAAACCGAGCAAGTTTTGCTCTTTCTCTTGCGCTTTGCAAACTCACAAGTACAATGCTTGCCAAAATCCCAATAATTGCAATAACAATAAGAAGCTCAATGAGTGTAAATCCAGAAAGAGAGAATTTCTTTTGTCGCATAGAGCCGATGATTGATTTTGTATTATTCCTTTGCACACCCCCAACAAAGCACTTATCCAAGTAAACATGCCCTTACGAAATCGAACCCGTAATATTGTATATAGGCATTATAACAGAAACCACGAGAATACCCACGCCGATTCCAAGAAAAACAATGAGTATCGGCTCGATAAGCGATGTCATGTTGCGCGTGATATTGTCGACTTCCTGACTATAGAAGCGCGCGGTGCTATCGAGCACGTGATTCATCTTGCCGGTCTCTTCACCAATCATGAGCATGCGCGAGACAATAGGTGGAATGTCGGAGGAGCGTACGAAAACCGAGCTAATCGTCTTTCCTGTCTTCACTTCGTCGGCGGCGCGCAAGATAACCGACTGATACACGGTATTGCCTACCACATCGGAAACAATATGGAGTGCTCGGACAACCGGTATACCGCTCGAGAGAAGCGCACTAAGATTGTCAGCAAAGCGCGCGATGTACACATAGCGCAAGAGCGTCCCAATAACGGGGATTTTCAACTGCAGATAATTCCATTCGCGACGCCCATCTTCACTCTTCGCATAGAAAATCGCACCGCCAAAAGCGGCAATCAACATGAGAAGCACTACCCACCAATAGGAATTCATGAAATCTCCGACACTCATAACTACCTGCGTGTACCACGGAATTGGTACGCCGAGATCCTTGATCATCACCGTAAGCTTCGGCAAAATAAATGAAACCACGATAAATGAAATTATAGCAGCAACCGCCACGACAAACCCCGGATAAAAAAGTGCGCCCTTCACACGCGAAGAAAGAAGGTAGTTTCGTTCGATATTGTCCGCGATGAATGTGACGGATTTCTGGAGATTTCCGGAAAGCTCGCCCGAGCGCACCATATTCACCACAAGCGGAGAGAATGTATCCGGGAAACGCCCGAGCGCCTCAGAAAACGCCATACCGTCCTCGAGATCATCCGCTACTTCTTTGACGATAAGCCGCAAATATTTGTTGTCCGACTGATCAGCAATCGCCTGAAGTGAACTCACCACTGGCACGCGCGCCTCGATGAGCGTCGAAAGCTGGCGGAAAAACACCATAAGCTCCTTCTGCGTCACACGATCGAGCATCTTCTGAAACTCCCGCTCCACCGAAAAGCCGGCGCTCTCGCGATCAACCGCAACCGGAACCAAACCGTTCCGTTGGAGAATTTGCGCTGCAAGCTCCTTTGTAAGCGCATCCACAGTACCCTTTTTCATTTCCCCTGCCTCATCTTTTGCTGTAAATATATACCGCATAGAAAATTTTGTATTTTATTCCGCCTCGCCGTTCCTTGCATACTCATCGCCGTGAGATGAAAGACTCTTCGAGACTCTTAAGAAAATTCTATTTCTATTGTACCATACTCTTCTCAAAAAACGTTTTTTAAAACAAAGTATTGCTTTCCTCAAAGAGATTCTTGTTTTCTTTTATTCTCTTGGAAACGGAAGTCCCCACATAACGGAAAGCCCCGGAAAACTGAAACTCGGAAGAAACAAGAATCCTACGACTTGCCACCAACCAGCATGCGGAAATAATCGCGATTCTTGGCATACCGGAAAGCATCTTCGACATCTACCAATCCCTGCTGCACTAAATCAGCGAGCGAGCGATCAAGAGAAACCATACCATCCTTCAGACTCGTCTCGATAACACTGTCGATCTGAAAACTCTTATTCTCGCGGATAAGATTTTCAACAGCATGATTCTTAATCATGATTTCGATTGCCGGAATACGTCCGCCGCCAATACGTGGCAAGAGTCGCTGTGACACGACGCCAAGAAGCACACTCGCCATCTGCGCTCGAATCTGATTCTGCTGATAGGCAGGGAATACATCAATCACGCGATCGATAGTTTGCGCAGAATCATTCGTATGAAGCGTTGCAAAGATAAGATGCCCTGTCTCTGCCGCCGTCATCGCCGTTGCCATCGTCTCCAAATCACGCAATTCTCCAAGAAGTACAACATTTGCATCTTCGCGAAATACCGCTCGAAGCGCTTTCGAGAAATCCTTAGCATCCTCACCGACTTCACGCTGGTTGATAATGCAGTGATCCTGCACATACACATATTCAATCGGATCTTCGATAGTGAGAATATGCTTGTCCTGATTGTGATTGATAGAGTCAATGAGTGCAGCGAGTGTCGTGGATTTCCCATGCCCTACCGGTCCCGCAACGAGCACGAGTCCCTGCGACTGCTTTGTGAAGTCATAGAGCGAGGGTGGCATATTGAGCTCCTCAAGCGTCCGAATACGTTCTCCTACAAACCGCATCGTGACACTAATATACCCTTTCTGAAAAAAAACATTGGTCCGAAAACGCGCCTTGTTGTCAAAATTATAGGAAAAGTCTGTCTGCCCTTCTTCGAGAAGCTCTTTCTTGTTCTCCTCACGAAGAATCACGTCGGCAAGCCCCTTGGTATCATCCGGCGTCAAAATTTCTTCTTTAGAAATTGGCACGAGACGCCCATCAATCCGAAGCGTCGGGTACCGCCCAACAGCAAGATGCAAATCAGACGCCCCCTCTTGCCCAACCAGAAGGAGGATACTCTTCATGCGTTGTTCATACCGAAGATCCATAGTGAAAAAAATCAAATCTCAAAATATTTCCGCAAACGTATTTGATACAATTCTACAAATTCTTCCTCTATCCTATCATACTTCTGGCACTCCTGAAACATTGTCCTGCAAGAAATCACCCACACGTTGAAATACTTCTGTTGGGGTCAAGTGAGATTTGATAATATAATCCTTCGCACCCAGAGCAAGACTTTCATTCACGTCTTCTTCTTGTGAAAGGTTTGAGAGGACAAGTATAGGGACAGCGGCAAGATTTGGAAAATTCTTCACTTCCGAAAGAAATTCCCGCCCATCCATATTCGGCATGATAAGATCAAGCAGAATCACATCGGGCACAAAGCCTTCTCGAAGTTTTGCAATTGCCTTTGCGCCATCCCCGACCGCGACAACATCACACCCCTCATGCTTAAACTTCGTCTCGTAAATATCACTCACAAAAAAATCATCCTCAACAATCATAACTTTCTTTCCTTTCATATTCTCTGTATTCATAAACTCTCTTGAAGAAGTTAACCTAGTGAAACCTTACTCTTCATCGATGAGCGTCGCGCCCTCAGTGACGCGCTCTACCTCAGCAATCGTCGTATCTCCTCGAAGCGCCTTCAGTATTCCGTCTTGCTTCATCGAAGTCATACCTTGTTTCTTGGCAATTTCTTGCACCTCCGCTTCGCTCCCCTTCCGCTCGGCAATAACGGCCCGAAGCGAATCGGTCATTTCAAGCACCTCGTGAAGCGCAATACGCCCTTTGTATCCCGAGTCATTACATTCCGAACAGCCCTTTCCTGCAAAAAACTGAAGCGTCCCGCCAAGAGTCACATGATATCGCGCCGCTTCTTCTGGCGAAATATCCGCAAGAAATTCCTGTACTTTTGCAAGTACTCTCTCCGGCGTTGATACCTGTTCTTTGCAGTGTTCACAAATACGCCTCACAAGTCGCTGCGCTGCAACTGCTTGAAGTGACGAAGCAAGCAAAAAGGGTTCGATGCCCATATCAATGAGGCGCGGCACCGCGCCAATCGCATCATTCGTATGAAGCGTCGAGAAAACGAGATGCCCCGTGAGCGCTGCATGAATCGCAAGCTCTGCCGTTTCATTGTCACGAATCTCTCCTACCATGAGCACATTTGGATCCTGACGCAAAATACTTCGAAGTCCACTCGCAAATGTATATCCAATCTCCGGCTTCACTTGACTCTGATTGATACCATCAAGAAAATACTCGACAGGATCTTCAAGAGTCACGATATTCCGTTCCTCTTTATTGAGAATGCTCAGGAATCCATAAAGAGTCGTCGATTTTCCCGATCCTGTCGGACCAGTCATGAGAATAATGCCGTACGGCTCCATGATTTTCCGTGTCAATACTTCATAATTCCGCCCGGATAATCCCATCTTTTCGAGACTCGCAAGTCCAGCGGATTTATCAAGCACGCGAAGCACTACTTTTTCTCCTTCAACTACTGGCAATGTTGAAACACGAAGATCTACTGTTTTCCCGCGCTCAGTCACACGAAAACGTCCATCTTGAGGCTTTCGTTTCTCATCGATTTTGAGATTAGCGAGAATTTTTATGCGAGAGACTACTGCTTTCCCAACTGAAACTGGCAAAACGAGAGAGGCGTAAAGGACACCATCCACGCGAAAACGAATTCGATAATTCCCCTCAATCGGCTCAATATGGATATCGCTTGCTCGTCCATCAATCGCATGTCCTATGACAACTTGTACCAATTTTGCAATCGGCGCATCCTGAAATGCCCCTTGGCTCTCTTCTACCACAACAGAAGAATCATCAAAAACATCATCATCACTAAGTGATTGAATCGCCTCAGACAAAGCCTTTTCAGTGCCAGAATACTGAGACAAAACATTGTCCAGCATTTCTTTAGAAATCTGGTAGGTGCGAACCTCAACACCTTCTTTTTCTGCAAGAAACCGGAGCACATTCAACGCTTCGATATCCTGCGGATTTTCCATGGCAACCTTGTAGACTGAACCATCGTGCTCAAACGAAACCATGCGATGTCGCCTAGCAGTATCCTCTGCGATAAAATTCAGTGTTCGCTTCTCTATCTTTCCAGCAGCAATATTAAGCGGAACAAATGGCTTCTCCCCTGCTCCAACCTTCGTCTTCGAGCTATCAACACGAGACGAAACAACCGGATTGTGTGGATGAGACGAAGTATCCGGCATAAACAAGAATCTCGAAATAAGCAAAAGAAATCTCTCTTGAAGTCCGCACAATCATTCACCTCTATCGAACAAACGGGTTAGGACGCTCGGACGGCGTTGCATCAAGCATTGGCAATTCAGTTGTTACTCGTCCGCGGAGATCCTGAACAACAGCAAGATCAAACGCCGACGTCTTAAAGGTATCGAGAAGCACACCCGAGGAAAGAGTCGTTTCAGGAAGAACGCCGAATCGAATCACCATATCGGCACTCAATACATCAGGGGCAACATCGGCGGATTCAACTTCCGTTTTCCCTTGAGGTTTCTCGGCAATATCTACCGATACGAAGCCCTGGAAATGATTGGCATGATACACTCGGTCAACAAATGCCTTTATCTGGTCATACTTCCCAAGCACTGAAACAGACACTTCTGTCGACCGAACACGAGCGTCCGGAGAAGATTTTGTGAAGAGGAGTTCCTGATCAGAAGGCATCCCCGTATTCAACAGACTCCCCGGAGAGTTCGCGGCAACCTCCGCCCGGTCGCTTTCTGCCTGTACCTGCAGAGCAGCTGCTTTTGTCAAATCACTCGATACCGATTTCAAATCAGTTGAAACAAGGAGAATCCCCGATTCACCCGCAAGAAAATTTACCTCGTCTATAATAACGTCATCACTTCCCATTTTCGGAAGATACGTCTCCACAAATTGACGATCCCCGTCATTCTTCGTGAGACTACTATCGAGCGTATCAATATTGGCAATCACCTGATCCATCTGATCGAGCCGTGCCTGTGCTTGACTATCTTGCGTGCGGAGCATAAGCGCCGAAGAAATTCCCGGCTGTATCCAGAACACTCCAACCGCAAGCGCAATCACAATCGAGAGCGGAAAAAGAAGAAGCTTCACTTTCATAACATTTTTATATTAAAAGCAACACAACCCTCATCTCGTACACGTAAGAAAAAATATTCCCAAATTCCACAGGTATTTAGCCTATAAAGAAAGATTGAGATTTGCACCAATCTTTCCATCTGTATTAATCCCTACACTCCCTTCAACAGAAACCGCAGCAAAGGCATTATCTCTTTTCAAAACAACAATTTGCTGAGCAACCGACCGAAAGGAATCCGCTATCAGAGATACTTTTACCATCCCTGTCTCGACATCATAGGAGTACGAAGAAATATTGACATCCGGCATGATAGATTGTTCTATTCGCGAGAGAGGATCATTAGGTAAAGAGGCGGTCTTCTTAAGATTTTCGTCAATGACACTTAGCCGATCAGCGAAATTAGCGACGCGATTCGCTTTATCTCCAGCAACAAGATTCTTCTTTGAAACGAGTTCTTCTTCATGAGAGGCGACACTTCTCTCGAGGGATTGCGAGTAATACATCACTCCGAAATACACGCCAAAAGTGACAACAAGCAGAGCGATAGAGAGAAATAAAGAACCGCCAAAAAAACTTTTCGCCGGACGATTCGATTCTTCTCCTCCTGACATGAGATTAATTTGAGACATAGGTACGAGAATTTCGTATAAATTATTTATGTTTGTATTTTCTCCTCAGAGTATACCATGAAAAAAACGCGAAAACAAAAATTTCATTTTTTTCGGTACCGGTCAACGCCTCCGAGCGCGAGTCCAACAGCAATCGCAAAAGAAGGTCCCAATTTCCCAACCACTGGACGAAGCGCATCTGCAACCTGAATACCCTGCCATGGATCCGCGATTGATACGGGCACATGAAACAAATTTGTGAGGTACGCCGGAAGCCCCTGCATCTTCGCTGTTCCTCCCGAGAGAATAATTTCGCGAAGCGCATCCGAACCCTCCTTTGCCGCATACATCGTAAAGATACGCCGTACCTCACTCGTAATGACATCGAGTGTCGAGAAGACCAACGCCGATTCAGGTTGTGTCAAGAAATCTTTTGTGCCACACTTCAACTCTTCGGCACGTTCCCACGAAATACCCAGTCCTTCCGAAAGGGTCGAGGTAATCTCATTGCCACCCGTATTGAGACTCCGATTCAATCGAACATCTCCATCTCGAACAAGAACGAGATTTGTAGCGCGCGATCCAATATCAACAATGAGCGAAGAACCAACCTTATCACCAGAGACTGCTCGTGCCAAAGAAAAGATCTCCAACTCCAAGAGATCCACAGGCATACCTATACCATCAATGTATCGTTCAAATTTTGATACTTCCTTTTTCAATGCTGCGACAAGCAATACCTCCATGGTTTTTTTTTCGGACACATCACCACTCTTCCCATTCCGCGAAATCACTTCCCAGCTGAAAGCTACATCTTCAAGAGGTGCCGGAATATATTTGTGTGCCTCAAACTGAATCGCCTGATCAAGTTCCTTAGCCTCCATTTCTGGCAATTCAATAAGTGTGATGAGTCCGCTAAACCCAGGCAACGCCATATTAATTGCCTTTGCTTTTGGCGAAAGCGACTTCAAAAGCGCTCTGAGATAATCATGAATTGACTTCTCTGGCGACTGCGCTGCAAGAGCAGCGTTCTTTCCCTCTGTAAAACTCATCTCGATATAGCCGTAATTGACTAGCTCAGGCAAACCCTTGCGAAGAGTCAATTCGACGGCTTTAATATACGATGTTCCAAAATCGATACCGAGAAAGTAGGGTTTATTGATGCCAAACATGACGCGTGTCTTTTTGTATTACGCCAACATTCACAACCAGTGAGAAGTATAGCACAAAAAAGTACACAAAAGAAAAAATACTAAAACACCTCCTCTCTTCGAACCACAACAATTGTCCGCAATTTTCCGCACGAGGAACATTGACAGAAGCTTCGAGAAAAAATACAATAAGGCGACACGGAAATCTCTATGAAAACCCCTAGAAACACCTTCGAAGAGCCAATTTTCTTTGAGAAACTCAGTCTCAATGCGCGGAAAATCCTCCGAGCGTCGATTGATATTGCTCGCGGAAGCAGCGCCAAAGAAGTCGAACCACGGCATCTCCTCACAGCAATCCTCGTCGAGAAAGGCTCGCTCGGCAATACCCTCCTCGACAAATTCGGCATCCGCCTCGAAGAGACTCACGATAAGACAGGGAGCATCTCTGCCGCAAAGACATCCCCGACTCGAGAAGAACCTTCACTCTCAAAAAAAACGCGAGATATCATCGCAAGCGCATTCCTTCTTGCTAATCGCTTTTCCTACCCCTATGTCGGGAGTGAGCATTTCGTACACGCACTCATCGAATCGCACGACCCGGATATTGAGCCGCTTCTCTCTCTCCATCGAGAGTCGACCAATCAAAAGGCACAAAAAAAGACCTCGTCGGACACGCCGCTCGATATTCCAGAGCTCCCCGGATTCTCTCGAATGATGGATCTTCCCGACATCGGCTTCGTTTCAGATCGATCAGCGTCCCAATCAGACACTCCTTCTCTCAATGAATACGGGTTCCCTCTCGGCGACAATGCTTCCAAGCGAACATACCGTACGCGCGCAACAGAAATAGAAAGCATACTCCGCACCCTCGGACGGAAGACCAAGAGCAATCCTCTCCTCATTGGCGATCCCGGAGTCGGAAAAACCACCATCGTGGAAGCAGTCGCCGAGCGCCTCACCAAAGGTCTCGCCGGTCCAGCATTTCGCGATGCCAAAGTGATACTCCTTGATCTTCCCGCACTTGTCGCTGGAACGAGCTTCCGTGGTGAATTCGAAGCACGACTCAAAGAAATTGTCCGAGAAGCGCGCGAGCATCCCAATATCATTCTCTTCCTCGATGAAATACACACCTTGGTCGGAGCCGGCAATGCAAGCGGCGGACTCGATGCGGCAAATATATTGAAGCCCGCGCTCTCTCGTGGCGACATACGATGTATTGGGGCAACCACCTCCGCCGAATACAAGCGTCATATCGAGAAAGATCCCGCACTCGAACGACGATTCCAGCCAATTCGAATTGCCGAGCCATCCGCCAAAGCAACACTCGATATGCTCGAAGAAAGTCGCCGAGACTACGAAACACACCATCATATCGCCATTGGAAAGGACGCTCTTCGCGCCGCAGTCACACTCAGTATCCGTCACATGCCCGCTCGTTTCCTTCCCGACAAAGCATTCGACCTCCTCGACGAAGCCGCTTCACTCCTTCGCCGCCGCACACTCACCACCGACGACGCCGAACAATACGCCACCCTTTCTCTCGCACATGAGAAGGTCTCAGCATTCAAGAACCAACTCATCAAAGATCGCAATTTTGAAGAAGCAAAAACTTTGCGTATCGAAGAAGCTTCTCTCGAAAACCAACTTCGAGAACTTTCTCGTGAAGAAGAACTGCGGGGAAAAACGCAAAGCGTCACTCTCTCGGAAGCTGTCGTCGCCGAAACCGTCGCGCTCATGACAGAAACGCCACTCGAAAAAATACTCGGCACAAAAAGTGACACACTCACGACACTCCTTCCGAAACTTTCCGACAAAATTTCCGGTCAAGAAGCGGCGTTAACAACTCTCTCTCGGAGTATCATCCGCTCTCGACTCGGATTGAGAGACCACTCGCATCGCCCCTCTGGGTCATTTCTTTTCCTCGGACCCTCCGGCGTCGGAAAAACACTCACAGCAAAAACGCTCGCCGAAACACTCTTCGCCACCAAACATTCCTTCATTCGTTTCGACATGAGTGAATTCCGAGAACGGCACACCATGGCACAAATGATTGGATCGCCTGCCGGATACATCGGTTTCGGCGAAGGCGGCAAACTCACTGAGCATCTGCGTCGTCATCCAGCATCCATCGTCCTCTTTGATGAAGTCGAGAAGGCGCACCCAGATGTACTCAATCTCCTCCTACAGATTCTCGAAGAAGGCATCCTCACCGACGCCGAAGGACGACAGGCGCATTTCAGCGAGAGCATCGTCATTCTTACATCGAATATCGGCACAGAATCATTTCTCAAGGAGAAACATTTCGGCTTCGGCGACAAAATAACTCCTTCATTCGAATCCCTCCAAGAGGAAGCACTTCGCGAACTCAAACATTCACTTCGCCCGGAGCTCCTCGCTCGTCTCGATCACACCATCGTCTTTCGTCCACTCGACAAAACATCGCTCTCAAAAATAGCCACCCAAGAACTCGACCATCTCACAGAAAACATGAAACGCCAAAATATCCGACTCCGAAAAGCACTCGGACTCGCCGAGTTTATTGGCGCAAAAAGCTCCGAGGAATCCGGTGGCGCACGAGCCGTTCGGAAGGTCATTGGCACCCTTATCGAAGATCCAATCGCCGACCTGCTTATTACCGCAAAGCGCACCCCAAAAGGAATCTCCCTCTCTCTCCCTGCGTCCAGAGACCGCATAACGATGAAAGTAACGTCATGAGTTGGATCGCATATCGGCGTTTCCTCGAGCGATTTTTTTCTCTCGGGAAAGAGACTTTCTTTCCACAATTTTGCAGTATCTGCCACAAAGAAGGCTCCTTTCTTTGCGAACCATGTTTTTCCATACTCTCACAGGGACGCCGGCAGTCTCAGGTATGCGGGCACTGTGGTGCACGCGAAACACCCGAAGGACAAATTTGCTTTGCTTGTGCGGGAGCCGCTCCTCATGACGGCATATTTGCCGCGCTTCACTACAACAACCCATGCATCGCACACATCATCCATCTCTTCAAATACCGATTTGTCCGCGACCTCGGGACGCCTCTTGGCGCACTCCTCGCCACCGCCCTTCTTCAATCAGAACTCCCACTTCCGGACGCTATACTCCCTGTCCCACTCCACCCTCGGCGTGAACGCTGGCGCGGATGGAATCAGGCAGATATCCTCGCCAAGTCGCTTGTACAAAATTTCCCGCAAGAAATCACTCCACCAATCCTCAATGACACACTCATCCGAACTCGCTTTACAGCACCGCAGATGTCGCTGCAAGACAAGAGTCTCCGAAAAGAAAACATCGAAGGAGCATTCCAAATAAGTACAGGCAATCAGAGACAAATTTTGAAACATCAACAACATCAACTGCAGATAGTCGGAAAAAACTTTTGGGTTATCGACGATGTCGCTGCATCCGGTTCAACTATCGCTACCTGCGCACAAACACTCAAAGAGCACGGTGCGCGACACGTCTTCGGCATCGTTGTCGCGAGATAAAGAAAACCGACGAACAAAATATTCGCCGGTTTCATTCTTCACATACAGAAGAAATATCTACTGCTTCTTGCCTCTTACTAAATGGGAAGAACAAACCTTGCTGTGTATCAAAGACACCAAATCTCCGATTAACTCCCCGCAGCAAAGATGGGTGACAAAAACGAACATGGAAGATAATCTCATTCCCTTCTTCCGATGAATCTATAGCCATCTCTGAGTGTTCAATCGAGAGATTCGACGATTTCATCGTCTCCAAAAGAAGACCGTATACCGAATGAGAAACGTGCACTTCACGAATTGGCCACCCCGATATATTCGGAATTCGACCAGCAGTGACAAGAAAGTAGCGCAACTGAACGCATTGATCTCCCCTTAAGATACCGCCAAACAAAACCGGCAGAGACGCCACCGTCATACCTCGAGTAAAGAACACTCGCAGTTTTTTCCTTTTCACAAAAGCACCTCCTACACCATTGTTTCCATATCCTATAAACAAAGAACGATTTGAAATCGTAGGACAATAAGGCTCATCTTGTCAACAGCCAGCAAAAGAAGACTTGTAGAGACAAAAGGGGAAATATCGTATACTGCCAGTATACTCTCTCGTATGGAGAGTCACGCATTCAAATCAATACCACCTCATTTTATGGAAACAAAACTCTCAAACCCTTACCATATCAAAAAGATAGGGGTAATAGACAATGTATCCGTCTGGCTCGTTGATGGCGGAAAGGTTCGGAAAGACCTGAATGAAAATTTTGTACAAAGTGATCATCACGCACATTTCTCTTTTATCCCAACAGATGAATTTTGGATCGATGCGGATACGGATTTTCGCGAACACCAATTCTTCATGGATAGATTCTTTGCTGTACAAACACTCATCAGAAATGGAACGAGGCTCAAGAAAGCCGAGGAAATTGGCGCCACGCTCGAACAACACGAACGAGAAGAATCACTTTCTCGCGAGATCTTGAGACTCAAGAGTACCAGGAAGGCGCTTATCGAAAAGATTCATCGGAAGCATTTTGCACCATATAGTTCCGATCAACTCGCCATTTGGATTGTCGATGGCAAGCTTGTCCGAGATATCCTCTTCCTCAACTACGACGCCGGCGGTCACGATCGCGTCTACCCATGGATTCCCAACCAGGAGATATGGATTGAAGAAGCACTCCCTGAAAAGGAACGCCATTTCATCCTTCTCCACGAACTTCATGAGCGATTCCTCATGGGCATGGGGAAAAAATACCCGGAAGCGCATCATGGCGCTACCATCATCGAAGACCATTTCCGCAACGCGCCGAGAGGACTCGAAGCACGTATCCAAGAAGAGCTCGAGAAAAACCAGAGCGACACACTATCTTCCAAATAAAAACTCACTCCGCATCCCGCCCCAAAATATCTCGGGAGCGAAGGTAGAACGGAATTGCAGAGAAACTTACTATCATTTGTATAAATCGACTCGTCACAGCGACAGCGACAGCTGCTTCAACCGAGGTACCAAGGTATCCAAAGAACGTGGCATACGCCCACTCCTTAACGCCGATATTATTGATACTAATGGGGATATTCGAAACAATTGTCACTAAGAAAATCACGCCGAGGTACTCAATAGTATGCACTTCACCCCCTAGCGCTCGAAACAAAACCAGATTCGCCAGTCCCACCCCAACGAGATTGAAGAGAAGCGACCACCCAAGCACAGGAACAGTCGTCCTGCGAAACGGATAGCTCATCACTTCTCGCACCAGACGTTGCATCCGTTCTGGCAATTTCCCAAGGAGGACACGGAGCATACGAAATTTCCGCAATACCGGCAATGCAAAATCAAAAGACAGTGAACAGAGAATCGCAACATCCAAAAAAAGCCAAAATGGATTTGCAAACACCAACTTCAGGTGAAAGAGAGAAAAGAGAATCGCAAATACCATCGCTGCCCAAATACCCGTAAACCGATCAAAGAGGGCTGTCGAGAGCGCTGGTGAAAGCCTTCCTTCTTGCTTCCCAAGCCACAGTGTCCGATAAGTGTCACCGCCAATCGTCGAAGGCAAAAAGTTATTGATAAATGTACCCGTAAGATACGCGCGAAAAAAATCGCGGTACGGTCGATTGAATCCCTTGGCACAAGCAATCGTTTGCCACTTTTTCGACGATATCGCAATACCCGAAAGAAGAATACCGATATAAAGAGCGAGGAACGGAAGATCTACCTCTGAGATTCTCCGAAATACTTCTCCCCAATTGATTCGCCATACAAGCCACAAGACGAATCCTCCCGATACCAAAAGCTTCAGGAAAAACGAAAGTCGCTTTCGGATATTGGTACTCATGATTTCGAAGTTATCGCGTCTTCATATGCCCTCCGGTATGACTTCGCCACTTCACTCCATCCAAGACTCTCTGCACGACGTCGACTCTCCTCACCATAGCGCTTTGCCTCTTCCGGATGCGACGCAAGAAATGCAATCTTCTCGGCAATATGCTGCGAATCACGCATACGAATAATACACCCGTTTACACCGTCTTCGACCAACTCGCGTGTTCCGCCGGTATCGGTTGTAATAATCGGGAGCCCGCAAGCGAGCGCCTCAAGCACATTGTTACTCATACCCTCATTGAGCGACGGCAACACATAAACATGCGCGCGATGATAGAGCGGTACAATCTCGCTGTGCGGCACCCGCCCGACAAATCGCACCCGATCGGAGAGATTGTGTTCCACAACAAATGCTTCGAGCGACTCACGCTCATGCCCGTCTCCGGCAATGTCGAGAAGAAATTTCCGCTCTTCTGAAGTCTTCAGCATACGCATTGCCTCGAGCAATGACCGAAGACCCTTCCGAGGCGTGAGACGAGCAATGGCGAGTACCTGAAATGGCTCAGAGATATCACTTGAATAGTTCCGTGGAACCGAAAAGAACTCTTTGATATCAACGCCATTTCTGACAACGAGAATATCTCGAGATGACTCCGTAAGGAGCGCAAGTGTCCGAAGACCTTCACTGTTTGCTATGACCTGCGCCGCATTTCTCCAAATAAAACGCGTAACCGGACGAAGAAAGAGATACAAATTCTTGAACCGCTCGCTATACCCCGGCACATCAGACCCACGCAACGAGACAATATAAGGGATATGAAATTCCATCGAGAGCAGTCGCATAACAAATCCCGATGGCACCGAAAAGAACGCATGCATACAGTCAAATGTCTCCCGTTTCAAAAGTTTCCGAGAAAATATCCACGACTTCCACGAATACTCGAGAAGATTTGCTTTCGACTGAAAGTGCAAATCGCGCGCACCATCCTTCTTCCCAACCGGAAGTCGCTCTATGCGAACATTTGGCGCTGGATATTCCGTCCGATGCACATCATCGACCGACGATGTCACAAGCACGATTTCCATATCCGGAAACGCCGAAAATTCTCGGAGCATATATTCCGTCGCATTCCCCGCTCCCCCGCCGAGCGGCGGGTATTCATAATTGTGAATGAGAATTTTCATCGAGGAATATTACACTCCTACCCCATAATACGTAAATCCGGCTGCCTCAGCTTCGGTTCGTCGGAAGATGTTGCGACCATCGACAATGACCGTACCCCGCATGCGTTTCTGGAGATCGGCAAAGTCCGCCGTGCGAAATTCGTCCCACTCCGTCGCGATGACGAGCGCATCCGCGCCATCTGTTGCTGCATATTGATCTTTGGCAAATTTGAGCCGAGCATTGCTTTTGAGCACTGTCTTTGCATTCTCAGTCGCAACCGGGTCAAAGACCGTTACAGAGGCGCCGCTCTTGAGCAATGTCTCGATGATGAGGAGTGCTGGCGCCTCGCGCACATCGTCAGTACGCGGTTTGAAGGACAAACCCCAAATCGCGATTCTTTTTCCTTTCAATGTTTTGAGTGACTTTTTCAGAAACCCGATTGGCAGAAGTTTTTGTTTCTCATTTGCCGCGCGAACTGCTTCGAGAATTGTAAAATCATAGCCATGCTCATGACCAGTATGAAGAAGCGCCTTCACATCCTTAGGGAAGCACGATCCACCATAGCCAATACCCGCCGAAAGAAACCGCGAACCGATTCGCGTATCAAATCCCATACCGCGTGCCACTTCCTTGGCATTGCCACCCACAATCGCGCAGAAATTCGCGATTTCATTCATGAAGGAAATCTTCGTCGCCAGGAACGAATTGGAGGCGTATTTGATAATCTCCGCACTCTTCACATCCGTCTGAATGATAGGGCGCCCTGCACGCGCGACAGGACGATAGATTCGCTCCATGATAGCCCAAGCACGCTCCGATTCCGTCCCGACAATAACGCGATCGGGATTCAAGAAGTCCTTGACCGCTGTTCCCTCGCGCAAAAATTCCGGATTCGACACCACGTCAAATTCCTGCGTTCCATCACTCGACTGCGCCACAATCTCGCGCACACGATCCGCTGTCCCAACCGGCACCGTCGACTTATTCACGAGCACCTTGTAGCCGTTCAAGTTCTTGCCAAATGTTTCCGCTACCGCGAACACATACTGAAGGTCTGCTTCTCCCGTCTTAGGATCCGGTGGCGTCCCCACTCCACTAAAAACCGCATCCGATTCACGAATCGCTTTCCCGATATCGGTCGTAAAAGAAAGTCGCCCCTGTCGAACATTCTCTTTCACCAATTCTTCAAGCCCAAATTCATAAATAGGAATCCCACCGCGTTTCAACTTTGCAATCTTCTTCGCATCCACATCCGCGCACACAACCGTATGCCCGATCTCTGCCATACAGGCTCCCGACACCAGTCCAACATATCCCGCTCCGACAAACGTGAGTTTCATACCATTTCTGATTAACCGATTATTTATTGTCTCTCAATGACTGTCTTAATTGCATAATTCATCGCATTGTGACTTCGATAATACGCGCGAACCATCATATCCGTCATGAGCCCAAAGATGAACAACTGAATACCCGCAAGAAGCAAAAAGATGCCAATCATCGGCCAAATACGCTCCGAAAGTGACGCCCCAAAAAACACTTTGTCGACAAACATCCAAAGCAAAATCCCCGACCCTAATACCGAAAGCAAGAATCCGCCGCCGCCAAAGAGATGTACCGGACGATGCGAATACTTCCGCCAAAACCACACCGCGAGCATATCGACAAATCCTTTTACGCTTCGCTTCCAGTTGTATTTGGTAACACCGTGAACTCTCGGATGGTGTGAGACAGGCACCTCCGCAACACGGAAGCCCTTGATCTCGAGAAGCGCCGGAATAAATCGGTGCATCTCGCCAAAAAGGTCGAAATCCTCAAAGCATTCCTTCCGAAACGCTTTGAGGCTACATCCCGAATCGTGAATCTCATCGTGGATGAGAACCTTCCGAAGAATATTCGCGCCCCGCGAAAAAACTTTCTTACTGAGAGAATCTTGCCGCTTCACCCGCCACCCGGACACCACATCATATCCTTCATCGAGCTTTGCCAAAAGAAGCGGGATATCCGCCGGATCGTTTTGCAAGTCACCATCCATCGTGATGACAATATCGCCCGTTGCCCTCTTGAACCCCGCATCAAATGCCGCGCTCTGTCCGAAATTCTTGCGAAAAACGACAAGCGTAAGCGGCGAAAGAGAGTGGCACTTCTCGAGTGTCGCGTCCTTCGACCCATCATCGACAAAGATAATTTCGTACGAACCGCCAAGCTTCTCAAGCGACGCCTTGATGCGCCGGTGAAGCTCCTCAACATTCCCCTCCTCGTTATATATCGGCACCACGACAGAATACCGCACCCGCGAATCTGTTTCCATAGAAAGAAAAAACAAAGTCCCCTACTTCCCCCATTGTACCAAAACCCCACCCAGAGGCAAGGAAAGCATCATTCCCCAAGAAGTTCCGAATATCTTCCCATTGTCTCACAATAAAGAAACGCCCTTCATTTTCTGTCATTCCAATCGAAGCCGAGGAATTTCCTCTTTACAAAAGCGCTCACCAAATACAAAGCTCAGATCCCTCCATTTCACTCTTCCCTCTAAAGCGGAATCGCTCCGATTGGGATGACAGGAAAGAAAATCTTTATTCATTCTGTCCTGAATATGAAACACATTATACTTTAAGAAACAGGGCGAGGCTTTCGCCTCGCCCCCATCTTATCAGCTAGCTCCTATTCCTTCTTTCCATCTTCTACCTCGGCGTCCTTCGGAGATTCGGGAGTGCCTTCGGCTTTCGGTGCCTCTCCCGACTCTGATGTGGGAGGCGTTTCCGATTCCTGCGAAGCCTTGTAGAGTTTCTCGCCGATTTTCTGCGCGGCTTCGGAAAGTGTCTGCGAGGCTTTCTTGATCACTTCGAGATCATCACCGTTTTTCACCTTGTTGAGCTCTTCGATTGCCTCTTCGACAGGTTTCTTTTCCTCTGCTGTCACTTTGTCTCCTGCATCGCGTATCGCCTTCTCGGTCGTATAAACAAGGCTATCCGCCATATTGCGCGCCTCGACCAATTCCTTCTTGTGTTTGTCTTCCTCAGCATGAAGCTCCGCATCTTTCTTCATACGCTCAATTTCTTCTTTTGAGAGTCCGGTTGAAGATTCGATACGGATAGACTGCGTCTTATTGGTCGCCTTATCCTTTGCGGTCACCGAGAGAATACCATTAGCATCGATGTCAAAGGCAACTTCGATCTGCGGCACGCCGCGAGGCGCCGGTGGAATACCGTCCAAAATGAACCGCCCAAGCGACTTGTTGTCCGCCGCAGTCTCGCGCTCGCCCTGGAGCACATGTATCTCAACCGATGGCTGACTATCAGCTGCCGTCGAGAACGTCTTGGACTGCGAAATAGGCACGGTCGAATTGGCGTCGATAATCGGGGTTCGCATCCCGCCCAAGGTTTCGATACCAAGCGTGAGAGGCGTCACATCGAGGAGGAGCACATCTTTCACTGATCCTTCGAGCACACCCCCTTGGATCGCTGCACCGATTGCCACTACCTCATCCGGGTTCACAGAAATATCCGGCTTCTTGCCGAAAAATTCTTCAACCGTCTTGATGACGAGCGGCATACGCGTCATACCTCCCACCATCACAACTTCATTGATATCCTTCGCCGTCATGTCGGCATCTTTGAGCGCCTGCTTCACCGGGGCAAGTGTTGCAACGACAAGATCATGCACCAGTTCTTCCAGCTTTGCTCGTGTCAATTTCATGACCAAGTGCTTCGGACCAGAAGTATCACTGGTAATAAAGGGCTGATTGATTTCCGTGTCCTGCGCGGTCGAAAGTTCAATCTTTGCCTTCTCTGCCGACTCCTTGATACGCTGGAGCGCGAGCGGATCTTTGGAGAGATCGATACCTTCTTGCTTCTTAAATTCGTCAAGTATCCAGTGAATCACCTTCTGATCAAAGTCATCACCGCCCAAGTGCGTGTCGCCATTGGTGGATCGCACCTCAACCGTGTCCGCCGCAACTTCAAGTATAGAGATGTCAAATGTACCACCTCCCAAGTCATACACTGCAATCTTCTCATCTTGCTTTTTGTTGAATCCATAGGCAAGTGCCGCTGCCGTCGGTTCATTGATAATGCGACGCACGTTGAGCCCTGCGATTTCGCCCGCTTCTTTCGTTGCTTTGCGCTGTGAATCATCGAAATATGCGGGTACCGTTATAACCGCTTCGGTTATTTTTTCTCCCAATCGATCTTCAGCATCGGTCTTCAACTTTTGCAAGATCATCGCCGATACTTCCTGCGGCGAATATTCCTTACCACCCATCACGACTTTCACACCTTCGCCAGCCTTCACGATTTTGTAGGGAAGCGTCTTCTGATCGCGCGTCACTTCCTCATCGTCAAATCGTCGCCCGATAAGTCGCTTAATCGAAAACAGCGTATTCTCCGGATTCGTCACGCCCTGTCGCTTTGCCAAGAGTCCCACAAGCCGTTCACCCGTCTTCGATACGGCGACCATTGACGGTGTTGTGCGATTCCCTTCCTTGTTTTCGATAATCGTTGGTGCCCCACCTTCCACAAATGCCATCGCCGAGTTCGTCGTCCCGAGATCTATACCCAGTATCTTTGCCATAATGTTGTACTTAAAATTTTATGCAACACTTCTTCTTTCTGCCTGCTCCTTCCACTCCTCAAGCTTAATGCTCAAGGAGTGTCGGAACCAACAGACTCTACTTCACCTTCACGGCGATTTTCTTCGGCTTCACTTCTTCCGCTTTGGGAACGGTGATTGTGAGAAGACCCTTCTCATACGACGCCTCCGCTTTGTCGCCTTCCACCTTCATCGGAAGAATAATCGAGCGAGAGAATTCGCCGCGACTGATTTCTTTGCGATAATAATCCTCGCGCTTCACCTCATGCTTCTCCTCGCTCATACCGGAAACCGTGAGCACGTCGTTCTCGATGGTGATGCTGACCTTTGCCGGATCGATATCAGGAATCTGAAAGTCCACAATCACATGATCACTGTCCTGGCGGATATCCACCGCTGGCGCAAAACCATGTGCCCATACATCCTCATCAAAGAAACGATCAAGATCGCGCATCGGTGCCCAATGAATAATGCTTCGTGTCATAAGTACTCACCTCCTTTCTTATTTCGTCATCCCCGCCTCCATGGGAATGACAGGATAGTTTCTTACTCTTTACCCTACCACTACTTTCGCTGGGCGAATTACTCTCGTGCCACTCTTGTATCCTCGCTGGAGCATCTTGACGACCGTGCCCTCTTCTGTCGATTCACCCTCTTCCCGACTCACTGCCTCATGCAAATGTGGATCAAATGTTTCGCCTTCTTTCGCCTCAAATGACGAGATGCCATTTGTTGCGAGCGCTTCGTCAAGCTGCTTCCCGATATAGGTAATGCCGGTCATCCATGCATTTGACTTTTCTTCTTCTGGCACATGAAGCGCCGCCGCGCGAAAGTTGTCGATAACCGGAATAATATCCATCGCAACCCGCTCCGCGCTCATCGCCGACAATTCCTTCATTCTTTCCTCCTGCCGTCGTCTGTAATTTTCAAAGTCCGCCGAAATCCGCTTCACATCATTCAAGTACTCTTGTTCTTTGAGTCGCTCTGTAGTAGCTGCTACAAAATATTTTGCCATGTGACCAAATTCGTCACCACTCGAAACTTCTTCTGCTGTCACCCATCGATATTCACTGTGTTCTGAACTCAATTCAATAACACGTGAAGAAGAGATGAAAGCAACGTATCCAATAGTCAGCACCCGCTTCTTGCGATATTCAGCAAGAAAGACGCCAGTCTGCTTCACAGTATCAACATCATCAAAACCAATTTCTTCGCCAAGTTCTCGAGACAAAGAATCTTCAAGACTCTCCGCAACGTCCACTCGTCCACCAGGGAAATCCCACAATCCATATTTTTCCACAAAGAAACTCTCCGTATCAGCAATCTTCAACATCAAGAAAGTCTGTTTCTCTGGATCATACACAACAAGTTTTTGCGATATCTGAAAGAGCTCATGTCCCTTTGCATCCGCTATGAATTTTCCGTCAACAGTTTTTGTTTCCATACGAATAATTTCAAAAGAAAATCTCAAAACTCCTTCAGTCTACTGCACAATGATAAACATCGCGACGACGCTCATCGACCCGCCAAGCATTCGTTTCATATATTCGAGAAGCGACTTATTCTTGGCATACTTCATACGCTTTGGACCGATAATAGCGAGGACTCCTCGATCACCATCGGCATTTTGATACGGAGAAACCATCATGGAACAATTGGAAATCTCTTTGATAGGATTCTCCGAACCGATAAATATTTTCACCTCGCCGTCTTTCATCTTCGCAAGCAACGTATCAATATTCTCATCAATCGAATCGAGCGCTTCTACCAATCGACACACTTCGTCAAGCTCCTGAAACTCCGGCTCTCCCATCAGCTCCTTCATCCCAAAGTCATAGAACTCATCGCGACTCACGACACCCGACACCGCAAGACTCCCCGAAAATGCCGAGAGAAGTTTGGCTGTCGTGCGCGAGAGGCGCACATTCCGCGCCTCAAGCACCAGGAGTTCTTTCTTTAATTGAGCCTCTTCCTCTTTCGAAAGCAATTCCTCCTTCATCCCATGCTCGATATAAAATCGATAGCCCTGATCAGTCGGGATGCGCCCAGACGAAACGTGTGGCTGATAGAGATAGCCTTCCGCTTCCAGCGTCGCCATATCACTCCGCACTGTCGCAGACGACACTGGCAGATGAACCCGCGAGAGAAGCGCCTCCGACCCAACCGGGAGCGCACTCTTTGTGTAGAGCTCCACCACCGCCGAAAGAATGGTTTGCTGCCTTTCATTCATATATCTCAAGTATAATTCATCAATTAGCACTCGTCAAGTATGAGTGCTAATTCCAATTTTTTGGCTCAGGGACAGCTTAAGATGACGTTCTTACCTAAATAATCAGGGAGGAAGCTGCTCAAATTCCCAAGAGGAATGCAGCATGAAGCACTTTGACGAAATACCTAACCTGGATATACTAACAGAAGTACCTTCCACAACAACCTTCCTCGGAGAATACAAGATGCAATACTTTCAAGATAAGATAGCACATTCACTCAATGACCTTGCCAAGAAACGACAGGCGATCGTGCGCAATAATAATGAGGAAAAGATTGTCCTTACAAGCGGATGTTTCGACATCCTACACGGCGGACACCTCGAATATCTTTGCGATGCCAATAAATATGGCTTCCTCATTGTTGGCGTAAATAGCGATGCTTTCGTCAGACGACTCAAAGGATCATCAAGACCGCTGCGAGGACAGGAAGATCGATTGTTTACGATTGCAGGATTCGAACCAGTTGAGCTTGCAGTTATATTCAATGACGACGTAGAGCTCATACGAACAGTGCAACCAGATATATACGTGGCATCTAATACATCTCACATTCGCATCTGGGATGACACCTACCGACTCCAAACATTGCAGAATATGGGCACAGCCATCATTGAGTTAACGGCTCACAAAGAAGAGTCAACTACGAATATCATTGCGCGAGCGCAAAGTGCTTTCGCTTAGACTGCATAACTCTCGACTGCCCCTCTCGTTCGAAGGGCAGTCGATTTCTTTCGCTTATACTACTCGTCCCTTAACCCTACTTTCTCCATCTTTCTATGAGAATACTCGATCCAAATAGAGCACAGTACACACAGTCGTTCAGAGATAAAAATAGGGGCGTGTGCGTCTTCTGCAAAGAAAACGAAACCCTTGAAATTCATTCGTTAAAAAATAAGTACTGGCGAATCATAGCAAACCGATTCCCCTACATGGATGGAAACGTCATGCTCATTCCAAATCGACATATCGAAACACTCGAAGAAATAACCGCCACAGAATGGAGACACTTCAGCCAGCTTCTCTTAAAGACAAAAAGAACACTCGAGAAAGTTTTCAAGACAGAATCCTTCAATATTGGCATGAACCTTGGTCCGGAATCTGGAGCATCAATAGCCCACATTCACTGGCAAATCATTCCAAGAACATTCAAAAATATCACTGTCATGAATACATTGGCAGACCTCCACATTGTCTCTATACCCCCAGAGGAAACAAGAAAACGAATAGAGGATACAATTGCACAAGAAGGTGTTTCCAAGAAATCATAAAGAGAAATAGAAAAGTTACTCACTGAGAGACATTCTCTCTTTTCCCGAAGGGACAGGGTCGTACCCGCCGGAGTGCCACGGATGACAGTGCAAAAGCCGTCGGAGAGCAAAGTACCCGCCTCGGAAAACCCCGAAGCGCTCGACTGATTGCCGCGCATATTCCGAGCATGACGGATAAAAACGGCAAAAACGCAGTGGCATAATTTTTCCCAACAACCCATGATCGAGGGAAAGGGTTTTTTGATAGAAAGTAATCAATAGAAGAAGCGCTTTTTTCATAGTCTCTATGGTATAATGAAGAGGCTTCATTTTCAAACAAAAAGCTATGAAAACTGTCTCCTTCGGTGCTATTTCCTGGGTCGATATGTCGAATCCTGGTCCAGAAGATATACTCCATCTCCAGGAGGATTTCAATATCCATCCGATAGCCATCGAAGAATTCTCCACACCAACCTATCAGCCCAAAGCGATAAACTTCGACAATTGTCTCTTTCTTTCCGTTCATATTCCCCTCTTCGACGCCAAAAATCGCACCACCTACCCAGGAGAAATAGACATTATATTGACCGATACACACCTCATCACTGGACATCACGACGACATGTTTCAGGTGACGGAATTCTTCGAAGCACTCGAGAAAAACGAAGGCAAGCGCCGCTTGCACATGGACAAAACGCCTGCGCATCTCATGTACCATATCCTCGATTTGCTCATGAATTCCTGCTTTCCGCGTCTCGATCACATCGCACGAAATCTCGACGCCATCGAAGACAACGTTTTCAACGGTAAGGAGAAAGAAATGGTATTTGAAATTTCCGTCGTGAAACGGGACATTCTCAATTTCCGCCGGACACTCAAACCGCAACGATCCATCATTGAATCCATATCCCAGAAACAAAGCCCGTTTATTCCAAGCAGTCTCACTATGTATTTCCAAGATCTCATCGGTACAAATATTCGCCTCTGGAATATCCTTGAAAACAACAAGGAGATTATCGAATCACTCGAGGCAACCAACAACTCTCTTCTCTCAAACAAGCTCGACCTCACCATGAAGGTGCTCACTATCTTCTCTGCCATCATGCTCCCAATGACTGTCTATTCGAATGTGCTCGCCATGAGCGCAAGCATTCCTTTTGCCAATAGCCCTTATGCCTTCTGGATCCATGTCGGCATCATGTTCTGCATCTCATTCGCCACTATTATCGTCTTCCGTGCCAAAAAGTGGTTTTAGAGCGCATACCAAAAGGAAGAGAGATCTCTCGAGAGATTCTGACACAGAACATACCCGAACAATGCATTTTTCAATAAATGAAATCTACACAACAGACACAGAAAGATACAGAATATTTCATCAGCAAGATTCAAACCTATGCCTTTCTACCAATCCCCCATCAAAAACCCCGCCGTCACATCGCTCACATTTCTTCTTGGCGTGATGGTTATCGTGGCAATAACGCTCTCTCTCCGTGTCGCCGACGCAGAGCGTCTTGCTAAAAATGCCGAGCCCAGTATCGAGACCATACCGATTGACCCGAAACTTTCCGAGATCCAACGAAACATACAAGCAGACCGGGAACAAAAACTCAAAAGCTCCACCCCCGCCCTACAGAAAACCATCACCGAAACAAAACCCGTCACAACTACAACACTTGTCCCTGCTCAGCAGACAGCATCAACCAATCCAAGCTCCACGACGACTCCCAAAAAGTCAAACCGAACAACGAAAACATCTTAGAATATACGCTCCCTTATGAAAAAACGCCTCTTCTTCATATTTTCCTTTCTATTCCTTGTCTTCGGTTCGGTAGCACTCACCACCTATCAAAACATCCTCCATGCCGAAGATGACGAAGAAGAACACGAGGAAGAACATGATGAAGACGACCATGAAAGCAATGAAACAAAGAAAACGAATACAGATAATACATCTCCTACCAAACAATCATCCATTACCAATCAGCCAACATTGATTCCTGTAACCACAGTCACGCAGCAAGAAGTCACGACTGTACTCACGGACAGTGACGGAGACGGGCTCTACGACAACGAAGATCCTCATCCAAATATTCCAGAAATTTACATCGTGCATGATGATAACAAAAATGGCATCGCAGATCGTTTCGAATCTTCCCCATAAACCACCCTCTTTTTCGGAACGTCCATGACTCCGAAGCATCACAACTCGAAGGAGGCGCTTCTCTCTACAACCCGTCTCTTTCGTGCTATGGGAACGGAAACGTATCTCGAAATAATCCACCGAAAAGGCGAGACCCGAAGAGCAGAAGACTCACTCGCAAAAGCCGTCGAGTGCTGCTTTGAAAAAATAAAGATCTTCAATCGATTCGACCTCGAAAGTGAACTTTCACAATTCAACAGACATATCGGAGAGTTTCGAAACGCTTCACCTGACATGCTCGCTATCGCGCTTCATGCACTCTCATTTCACAAAAAGAGTGATGGCCTCTTTGATCCGCGTATTCTCTCCGTTCTTGAACGTATCGGATATAGCTCGGACTTCTCCAATATACAATCCCAATCGCCGATACTTGAAAGGTTCTTCTCCCCGCGCATCACTCCACTCAAGCACGATCTCAAAGTCTGGGGTGAAATGGTGCAACTCGACACACCTATGGACTTTTCCGGAATCGCCAAAGGATATATTCTAGACAAAATGGCAGAGCAAATACAAAGTGATGGTTGGCACAATTTCCTCGTTGACTCGGGTGGTGATATGATGGCGCGTGGCACCAATCGTGAAAGAGGACGCTGGAGCATCAATGTCGAAAACATCCCCGAAGAATCCTTGCTCCTCGAAATCACCGAGAAAGCGATAGCGACGTCCGGCATTACCAGAAAACAATGGACGTCCTCCCAAGGGAAACGCTATCACCACCTCATTCATCCCAAACATCCAAACACTTTCTCCTTCAATCTCCTTTCTGTCACTGTCATCTCACATTCTGCCGAACACGCCGATTTCCTTGCCAAAGTGCTATTCCTTATGGGAATCAAGGACGGATTCTGCTACGCCAAACAACATTCCATCCCTGCTATTTTCATCAAAGCAAGCTCCAAAGAAACGTCAAAAATCTCCTGGAACCTCACTCCCGAAATTAAGCATTTTCTTTCCAAAAAATAACGCGACTCCTATGAAAAGAGTTTTCGTATCTGCATTTATTGCATTCGTATTGGGAGTGATCGTATTCGCGTCGCCAATCACTCGTGCCGAAGAGCCCATGAACTTTCTCTCCTATCCCGACGGTCCCATACTCGATTCCGATCTCGACGGACTAACCGATGTTGGAGAAACAACACTCTTTCAGACCGATCCAAAAAATCCCGACAGCGACAGTGACGGCTGGTATGACGGAACAGAGATACTTGCGAAGACCGACCCGCTTGATTCAACATCACCCTCAGCGACCACCATCATCACACCAAATCCATCCTCGATACAAACTCCTTGGGTCTGGTACATCACCCGCGCCTCGGGACTCATCGCTTTCGCTTTCGCTTGGCTTACTATTTTCCTCGGTGTTGCCATTCGACTTCCCGGTCTCAAGAATATCATCCGTCCCGTCTATTCTCTTTCTGTTCATTACACTCTCGCAGTACAGACACTCTTCTTTGCATTTCTCCACAGTATAAGCTTCCTCTTTGATCCATTCATGCTGCCGACACTTGCTGACGCATTCATCCCCTTCCATATCAGCGCCGACAAACTCGACCCCCTCTCACTTGCCCTTGGCATCATGGCACTCTACGGATTCATCGTTCTTGTCTTCACGAGTTGGATCAAACCCATGATTCCACAACGTATCTGGAGAATCACTCATTTTCTCAATATTTTCGTATACGCGACTGTCGTCGCACACGCACTATTCCTCGGTACAGATATGAAAATTCCTCTCTACCGAAACATCTTCATCGGCATAAATATCTTCCTTGTCATCCTTCTTTTCTCGAACCTCGCCCTCAAACTCTCCAACGTCCTCCGCCGCCGCGCTATACAACAACAGCCAGTATCATCAATTACTAATCAAAGTACGTAGCATAATTGAAATCACAGGAGTCTGAAAAAATAACTAGAGCTTATACCAAAAATAGCTTTCGACGATTTTTAGGAAATTTGAATGGAAAGTTATGAAAAACAAGAAGGAATATCGGGATATTTCGACGAGTCTTGAATGATTTTCCGTCAAAATTTACAAAAAGTAAGGCAAAGATTATTTTTGAGATAGGCTCTAGAAAGAAAACCCTGCATTCCTCATAATGCAGGGTTTTGTTATATCTCAAGCTTTGTTCTCCTCCTTACAGCTCCTCGGAACAAACGTTTCTATGTAGTTGACATAGTCGTTTATTTACATCAACCACTTCCCCATTGAACATTTTGTACTCAGGAGGAACTTCCGGAAGAATATCCGCATCCCCCTGACTAAGAATTACCGAGCCATGAGGAACAAATCGATTAGGTGGAATTTTCACGCCCATAACAAGACAGTGAAATCCAACATAGCAATTCCGACCGATAACCGAGCCCCAAACAGTAGATCGAACGCCAATAAAAGTTTTCTTCCCGATTACAGTCGGACCGTGAATACAAGCGCAGTGTGCAATTGAACAATGTGATCCAATATAAATAGACCACGGAATGCCATCAACCTCAAACTGCTTGTCGCGAAGCCCATGGAACACCACTTGATCCTGAACATTCGTTCCATGCCCAATAAAAAAGGGGGCTCCCTCATCCGCACGAATAGAGGCATGTGGAGCAATAATGACTTGCGCTTCAACGGTAACCCGACCAATGACAACTGCGAGTGGATCAACATAGCTCAGATTGTGGATATCCGGAGATCCAAATCTGCCTTTTTCATGAACCATACAGCCTCCTCAGATTGCAAAACCGCCATGAGAAATTCAAAGGACACAAAAGAACAGGAACAGCCTCGGTAGAATAAACGAATCACTGAAGAATGTCCATAGGCGTCACCAGAACGACTACATCTTCTCCCGATATCCCTTTGCAAGAAACGGGAGAAGTGCAATAATCTCGTGTTCGAAAGAACGAAGCGCAAAAACTGGGAAAAGTCGCCCAGAGAGCAAATCATCTGTTGCAGAAAGACCCGGTTGAAATATCGCCCAAGCGTCTTCTCGAAGTCGCTCTATTTTTTCTGCGATATCATCTGAAAGAGTGGGCACTTTTTTCTCTAGGTATGCTCGGAATTCTTGTGATGACATATCCATCCATGGGAGACATACCGTATCCGACCAATCAATATCCTCTAAGACACGCACCATTTCAGGTGAGCATTCTTTTTCCAACTTTTGGAAAAAGATAACCGGAACAGCACTGCGTACATACTCAGTGAGATCATCTCCAAAAAATTCCTCCACTGCTTTCAATTCCATCTCAGATGAACGCCCTGCCAGCCGATTATTCCGAATAAGCCCCTCGACAAACTTAATTACAAACGAGAGATTTGGATTATATGGATCAACAGAAAATGATCGCAATCGGTCATAAGGTCCACGATCACCAGAAGTCACTACTATAACACTTTCATCATGTTTGCTATAAGGATATTCCGCACAACGATTTAATAGAAATGCCGTAAATGCATTCGCAAGCAAAAGGATGGCTCGCTCTTGAAGTGCACCTGAATCGTCACGAAGCTCAGGAAACACTTGAACAATTTCTTGCTTTACCAAGGAAAGAGCACCTTTCGAGATTTCCTCGAGATTTCGCCAAAAAAGGAGTGTACTTGTCCGATATGTTATCTCGTAATCAAAGTCAAAAGCATGCTCCACAAATGCATCAAACAATATCCCACCATCGCAAGACCAACGCTCCGTCGAAAGTATTTTCCCCTCATCAACGAGACAAGACAAAACTTTCTCTGTAAACCCTTCACGAAGAACTCGGCTATCATTTATAATGTCATCCTTCTCAAGACCCATGAAAAGATACCCCGAATGAGGATCAAACGAAGTATGAATAAGAACAAGACGCTTTTGAGATTCAATATTCTTCTGAACAAACTTCCGAAGCGCTTCTGCCATTTTTCTTTTCCTTGTCACATCATCAAAAAGTCCATCATCAAGAGGAGTCTCCCCGCGAACCTCCGTTGAAAGCACTTTCCTCGCAGCGCAGTGTAAATGACTGTCCAATACCCAAGTCACCGTGTCACCTTCAGAGAACGACTCCCGCAGTGCTCGAGCAAGTTCCCCTTCCGAGAGAAACAAATCATCCTCTTCTGCATGAGGAAGAAACTCCGCATTGTCAGCAGCAGGTGTCCGAATTGCTCCCCCATGAAGCGAGGCAACGAGTTTTACAAGCACTCGACCGTCAACGCACAGCATCGTCCTCGGGAGACCACAAGGCAGAAGTTTCTGTTCTATTTGTAGAGATTCCAGAACTTCCTCAGAGAGAATGTCCTTGGCGCGGTTATTTCGCGACGCTACGAAATTCTCAAGAGAAAATCGAATAAGAGCATTCTCAGAATCAGACCGCTTGCCATAGACTCGTTCAAATGCCGTAATACAGTGTTGCACATTCATATTTATACGAACATTATTCGTCCACACTTCCATTATCTATCTGATTCTGCACTACCCGCCTTTTCTCTTGGCGATACTTCAAAATACCTGGAAGAAAGGAGAGAATGATAATAACAATGACAATCGGGAGAATATAGCGATCAACATCGGGAACCACTCGCCCGAGGAAGAACCCACCGAGAAGCAGTCCAAATGACCAGAGAAAACCACCAATCACATTGTAGAAAAGAAACTCTCGGAAATTCATCCGTCCGACACCGGCGAGAATTGGTGCAAAAGTACGAACGATCGGCATAAATCGTGCGAGTACAATAGTCTTCGCGCCATAACGATTGAAGAAGTCTTCCGCTCGTCGAATGTGAGATTTCTTGAAAAGCAATGATTCCTCGCGACTAAAGAGCGCTGTTCCCATACGAAGTCCAAACATATAGCCAACAACATTTCCCAAGACCGCTGCGGTAAAAACAATCATGAGAAGTATCGGGAGAGACAATACCCCACCGCTCGCCAGAAGCCCCGCAACAAACAAAAGGCTATCCCCTGGCAAAAAGAATCCGAGAAATAACCCTGTCTCGGCAAATATGACCGCAAAAAGACCAATATAGCCGATAGTGAGAATAAACTCCGAGAGATTGACTCCGGGCAACATAGCAATTTCATTAGGCGAATAACCCCCACAGTATAAGCAACTTCTCAAGAAAAAGGAAGGGCACCTCTTGAATTCACTCAAGAATACCCTCATCTTCCATTCCAGTGAAGAAGCTTCTTTTCGAGTATCAAAAAGCACATATTGAGCGCATAGCCAACAATACCAGAAAGCAAAATTGCCGCATACATTGTGGGAATTTCATAGGTGACTTGAGCATCGATAATCCTTCGTCCCAATCCCGACGATGTCCCAATAACCATTTCTGCAGCAACAATGACCACGAGTGACATACTCAAAGCACTGCGCAAACCAACGAATATCTGAGGGAGACTCTCCCAAAAAAGCACCAAACGAAATATCTGCGTCTCTGTCGCGCCCATAATGGTCGCTGCGAGTATGCGAGATTTTTTCGCATACATAACACCGTGAGCAGTATTAAAAATAATCAAGAGCATCGAAGTAAACGCAGCAACAGCTATTTTCGATGCATCCGTGACTCCGAAAACAAGAAGAAATAAAGGGAAAAGCGCCGTTGCCGGAGTCGAACGAAAAAAATCAATAACAAATTCTATACTCCGATACATTGTCTCCATCCGACCAAGCCAGAGTCCGAGCGGTATTCCAAAAATTAGCGCCGCAAAAAATGCACTCAAAACCCGTCGCAATGTGACGATACTATCTTCAAACAATGATCCATTCAAAAGAAGCTCTGCTAATTTTCCAAACACTGCGATTGGATCTGGCAGAAAGAATGTGTCTACAAATCCAAACCGCGTCACGCCCCACCAAAGCGCAAAGAACGATACGGGACCAATTATCATGGCGTATCTTCTCATAAGCGAGCTTCTTTCTGAAACAAGGCAAGAACTGAATCTTTCGTTTGATGGAACATCTCTGTTTTGAGAAGTTCCAATGTTCTCGGATACGGCAAGGGATTCTCAATCTCTCCGGCGACCACCGTTGGACGTTGAGAGAGTACAAATATTCGCTTGCCGAGATGCACTGCTTCCTCAACGTTATGCGTCACCAGAAGAGTCGTGGGATTAAATGCAGAGGTATATTTCTGCAAGTGTTCCCGGAGTCGAAGATTATTTTCATAATCAAGTGCGGAGAATGGTTCATCAATAAGGAGTACTCGGGGACGCATGATGAGAGCTCTCATGAAAGCAACGATTTGCTGTTCACCGCCAGAAAGTTGATACGGGTATCCTTCCCAAGGACAGTCGAATTCGAAGAGCTCCTGAAGTTCCCGCATGCGCAGTCGCATTGTCCTACGACTCTCCCTGCGAATTTCAAGTGGAAGAATCACGTTTTCAAAGTTCGTCCGCCACGGGAAAAGTGACTCGCGATAATTTTGAAAAATATAGCTGATGTGAAGACGATCGATACCGTCCATATCTACCGACCCGCCATCTTTTGGCACTATACCGGAAAGGATATTAAGAAGCGTCGACTTTCCCGATCCATTCGGACCAAAAAGTACTGATATACTCCCGCTGCAAACATCCATACTGAAATCTTGGAAAATCGAAATGTCTCCAAAGGATTTTCTCAAATGGCGAACGGACAAAGTGCCTCTCATAGTGCCGACGGGTCGTAAAGAAGTTTCCGAAAATCGAGATGCTCTTTCACGATATTCCGCGTAGTAAAAATGTCGAGAAACGTCTGCGTTGCAGTAATATCATTCTCGTCAAGAGCACTGTACATCCGAAATCGAGAAATCGGCACAATCTTTATCATATCGTCGTCGAGAGCGGTATATCCTTTGAGATACTGTCGTGCCGCATCGGGATTGTCATTAATTTCTGCGACTGCTCGCCCAAATACTTCGAGCACCTTCTGAGCCACCTCTGGATTTTCCATCGCAAAATCTTTTCGGATAACTCCGACGCCAGAATAAAACGGATTGGAAATAGATTTCGTCGTCAAGTGATCCATCATCTCTTTGCCGATTCCTTTTGCTTTTACCACAGTCGGAATCGGTTCAACTGTGATAAGTGCATCTACCTGACCAGCCGCAAGCGCTTGCAACTGAAGTCCAAGAGGCAATTCAACCAACGTAACATTTTTGCCTACAATGAGGTCATGCTTCGCCAGAATATCACGTGCGATGGCATCCCATTGCACGCTCCCCGCTACAATGCCAATACTCTTACCATTCAAATCTTGAAATGACTGCAGTGGACTATCATTCCCAACAAGCAAGGCATCATTTTGAACGACATCATCCCCACCGCCCACAGAATAGATGAGGAGTTTCCTGGGATTTTTCGAATCAGCAATACCGACGACACCCGTTGCCGCAGAGGGCGGCGTGATATCCACCCTTCCCTGCAAGAGAGCGTCGATTATTTGATTTGGCGCTTCGAATTTCACGAATTCCGCATCAATTCCCACCTCTTCGAAATAACCTTTCTCTTTTGCAAGATAGAACGGCAGCCCTTGTACGACCGGCATCGTAGTTATCCTCACCGTTGTCATTTCTTTCTTCCTCTCTACAGCAGAAGAGGGGTTGTTCTCTTGGTCTTCTTTTGGGCGATTGCTGATAAACCACCCACCTGCAAGAACCAAGAGCACCAGTATCATGCCTCCAAATATCCTCTGCATATATTCTTCATAATTATTGATTAAAAAACACTGCCTGCCACAAGAAAAACCCGCGTCGCTTCGGGCACAGTATAACAGAAACAAAACATCCCCGACATACCGAGGATGTTTTGAAAACTACTCAAAAAACCAAGAGCTACTTCAGTGTCACGGTTGCGCCGGCATCTTCGAGCTTCTTTTTCATGGTTTCGGCATCTGCCTTTGCCACTTTTTCTTTCACAATCTTTGGCGCGCCATCAACCAAATCCTTCGATTCCTTAAGTCCGAGACCGGTGATTTCACGGACAGCCTTGATCACATTGATCTTCTGACCACCCGCTGCTGTCAGCTCGACATCAAAATCAGTCTTCTCTGCCGGAGCCTCCGCACCAGCTGCGGCACCTGCCGGCATCGCACCACCCATCATGACGGGTGCCGCTGCCGACACGCCAAACTTCTCTTCAAGTACCTTCACGAGCTCGGACAAGTCCAAAACACTCATCTTCTCGATTTCTTCGACAAGCTTCGCGAATTTCTCCGGAACAACCACTGCTTTCTTCTCTTCAACTTTTTCCTCAGTCATACGAAAAATATTAGGGAAATTAACAAGGAAACACTAGCCTTTCTGTTCAGCAACCTGCCGGAGTGTACGAACCAATCCCGAGAGATTTCCCGAAAGCGTCCGAGCAAATCCAGAAATCGGTGCCATAAGCGTCCCGGCAAGCTGTGCCCGAAGTTCCAACAATGATGGAAGCTTCGAAAGCGCTGCTACCTCATCTGCTGACAACGCTTTGTCTCCAAGCGATCCTGCCGCAATGACGAGTGCTTTGTGCTTCTTGGCAAACTCAACCAGCACCTTTGGCGCGGTCACCTCGTCCGGAGAAAACGCCGCAACAATCTGCCCTTCAAGCGCCCGTACGTCCACCTGAACCCCAACCGACTTGAGCGCAATCGAAAGAAGCGTCTTCTTCACTACGCGAAGCGAGCCACCACTTTTCCGAAGTTCCCGCTGAAGCTCCATGGACTCTTTCACGGTAAGACCGGCATACTTCGCAAACACGACTGACTTTGACGAACGCACTCGTTCCGTCACATCGCCGACGATATCTTCCTTCTGTTTCTTTGTCTGCATAGATTCTTTTCAAAATAGACTTTTCTCCAAGGAAGTTCGACCCTGCTTCCTTTTATCCTTCCTCTTTTCTTGGAAGAAGTCATCTCCTACACGCTCTTCTACAGAACGCTTATAAGAAACGATTGCTTCCAAAAAATTGTGAACTTGAATACTCACCTTCCATACCTGTTTGGTAAGCAAAGAACAGCCGCCTTAACAGACCCCAGGGAATCTCAATAAGAAAGAAACTCCTCCAAGAAACCAGGCGATACCCTGCCTCCCACAAAAGAAAAACAAAAAAATCCGCGATTTCCGCGGACATTTTCTCAAAGAATGCAAAAGTTCAAGTGACACTTGCATTCTTTCCTCGTGAGGACTTGTCTTCGTATTGAAGCGCCTCATGTCTGCGGAAAACTCTACTCGAAACTATTGTAAGGAGCACTATGCTTTCGCTTCTGTCTCACTCTTCTCTGTCTCGCCCTTTTCTGCCTTCATCTCAACCTTTGCTTCCACGGCTTCTGTCGGAGCTTCTTTCGCGACTGGTTTCGGCATTTTCACTGCGCGCTTCCCCTCAGTCAGAATCCCTTCTCGAACGAGAAGATTGTGCGCCGTATCCGAAGGCTGTGCCCCTCGCTCAATCCAATGCTGTATCCGCTCGCGTTTCAACAGCGTCTGCTTGGAATAGGGATCGTAGCTCCCCAAAACCTCGACATGCCGACCGCCTGGCGCCACGGTATGTTCCTGCAACACCACTCGATAACTCGGGCGGTTCTTCCTTCCTGTTCTATTAAATCGAATAGTCAACATAAAAAATCGCTCTTTTTAAGGCTTCCTCCACTCTAGCGCGAGAATAAAAACCTGTCAATACTCGTATATATCCTTAATTCCCAAGAGGTGAGACTCTTGGTAGGATAGAATCATGAAGGCCCCAACACAAGATCACTCAATCCTTCTCCACATTGTCCCCCTTGTGGCACTTTCACCGGAAAAGTCGCCGTTTTTCTCATACCGGTCAAGCAAAGACCTTCCTCGCGGATCTGTTGTTTCAATATCATTCGGACCGAGAACCGTCCGCGGCATTGTCTGGGGACGAGAGTTGTCACACACTTCACCGTCTTTCTCATCGCGAAGACCGTTTCAATACAAAGACGTTGGGAAACTGCTCGCGAGAGCATTCCTCCCCGAAAGCGCGCTTTGCCTCGCAGAGCATCTCTCCTGCGCCAATTCCCTCGCTCTCGGCACCATACTTCCCAAATTCCTCCCAAAGATATTTCCCAAAGAGCACGATATACTTTCAACAGACTCACCAAAAAAGCTTCGCCCATGGAAAAAGCTCTCCATACAGAGAAAACTCTTCACACTCACACGAGAACAAAAACAAGCGACAAAAAACATACTTACCTCCACTCATCCGCATACCCTTCTCTTTGGACCGCCAGCATCAGGCAAAACATTCGTGTACTTCGAATGTATCCAGAAGCTCCTCGCAAAAGGCAGGCAGGCGATTATCCTCTTCCCCGACAAATCCATTCTCCTGCAGGAGCACGATCGCTACGCAAAAATATTTGGAGAGAATGCGCTCGCTGTTTTTCATCCCGGGATGAAAACGTCTGAGCGAGATGCGCTGATTCATCGCGTACAAAGTGGCGACATCCGAATCCTCCTCGGCACTCGATCAGCACTCTTCCTTCCCTTTTGCAAGCTTGCCCTCGTCATCGTAGACGACGCCGGCGCTCCCTCATACCAGAAGCAGGGCATCATCCTGCCATACGAGGTGCATCGCACAGCAGAGAAATTTGCAGAACTCCATCATGCACATTGCCTCTTCGGCTCTTCGGCGCCATCATTTGAAATGTTTTTCACCGCGCGCAAATCAGGAGGACTTGTGACGCTCCCCGCCTCACCCACTCGATCCATATCCTTCCACACTATCAATCTCCGATTCGAACGCTGGAAGAAAAAGCTCGCCCCCGTATCGGAAGAACTTGGCAACGCTCTTGCTGCTACGATTGATCACAAAGAACAGGCACTCCTCTTTGTCTCCCGCGAAGGCATGAATTCCTTCTCCATCTGCACGGAATGCAAGACCGTCTTCAGATGCTCTGACTGCAAGAAACCCCTCGCCTACCGAGCAGAAGGCGATTATTTTTGTATTCACTGCAAGAAAACGCTCGGCGCAACGCCTTCATGCCCTGCCTGCGGGTCGCTCGCCTTTCAACACCTCGGCGCAGGAACCGAGCGCGTCGAACGAGACCTCGCCCGTCGCTTCCCGTATATCCGCACCGTCCGATACGACCGAAAGAGCGCCACTCAGAAAACAACCTTCTCTCGTGTGCAAGAATTCATCGCAGGAACACGAGACGTACTCATCACCACCGAGCACGGCATACGCGGTTGGGACTTGCCCCGCCTCTCACTCATTGGTATCATAGATGCGGACACGCTTCTCGGCGCTCCCTCATGGGATGCAGACGAAATCGCACTCCGAAATATATTCTCCGCAAGCGGACGGGCAGGGAGAGGACGCAACAAAGAATCGGGACAGGGGGATGTTTTCATTCAGACATTCCATCCCGAAAACCCGCTCTTTTCGCTCCTTGGCACAGAAGATCTCGAAGGATTCTTCCGAACCATCGAGGAGGAGCGCCAACTCTTTCTCTACCCCCCTTTCGGCACAATGACCAAACTCATCGGTCGATTCACAACCACGAAGAAACTCTCCCAAGAAGTTGACCGCGTATACGAAGCGCTCCAGGCATATGCAACAGAATCCGGTCGCACACTGCGCATTTCTCCACCATCCCCGATCCGCAAAACACCGCAAACTTCAAAAAGTCGCTTCTTCGAACAACACATCCTCATTCGGCAGTCCCGTTCGTCCAAAAAAAATCTCCCTGCCTTCGAAAACTTCCTCATGACACTTCCTCATGGATGGACAAAAGAAAGTGAATAACGCTGTTTTTCTGAAAAATATGACTACCATTCTCCCTATCGTGACCGGCAGAGATACCGAGATACTTCACCGAAAAGCCGCTCGCGTGAAAGACCCGCTCTCACCCGACATTCAAAATCTCATCCCCGTCATGTTTGATTCTCTTCGTGTTGCGGAAGGAATCGGACTTGCCGCGCCGCAGGTTGATCATTCAATTCGACTCGCCGTCATCGAGATTGAAGGTGATCGAACCGTGCTCATCAATCCAAAGATTACTTCTTTCTCCAAAGAAAAGATTCTCTTCGAAGAAGGATGCCTCAGCCTCCCCAAAGAATACTTCCTCATCGAACGCTCCGAGAAAGTGACTCTCCGCTACGAAGACGAACACGGCAAAGAAATTAAAAAGCGAGCCACGGGACTTTTCGCTATCGTCGTCCAACACGAAATCGACCACCTCGACGGCATCCTCATCGCCGATCGATTCAAAAATCAGAAACAGAGAAAACACTACGCTCTCTAGAAAACATACAGGGAAGGAGAAGCTTGAAAGCAGGATTAGGCAAGAAGAAATCTCTATAAGAAGTTGTCACAAAAACACGCCCTTTTTGTACTGTTTTTCGGGAAAAATTGTTTTTTTGCGGCTTTCGGAGCAAGCGGAGACAAGCAAAAAAACAATTTTTCCCGAAAACAAGCTTATCTTACAAACTCCAAAAGTTTTCCAAGAAAAATATTCTACAGAATACAAATTTCCTCGATATACTAAGAGAAAAAATTATGTCAGAAGCATCGAGCACCCGCGTAGTGTTTATGGGAACACCACACTTCGCAGAAACAATGCTCCAATCAATCGTCGGCGCGGGCTACAATGTTGTCGCTGCATACACACAGCCCGACCGTCCGTCCGGTCGCAATCAAGAAGTTGTACAGAGTCCCGTCAAGATATTTGCCGACACGCACAGCATACCCGTCGAACAACCCGTCCGATTCGATAGTGAAGCAAAAGAAATGTTGCGCGCTCTCAAGCCAGACATCATCATCGTTGCTGCCTATGGGAAAATTCTCCCACAAGAAGTACTCGACATTCCTCCATTCGGCTGCATCAATATCCATGCCTCCCTCCTTCCTCGCTGGAGGGGCGCTTCGCCAGTTCAAAATGCTCTCCTTGCCGGTGACACCGAAACCGGTGTCACTATCATGAAAATGGACGCTGGTATGGATACCGGAGCAATCTTCAAGCAGAAAACTGTTCCCATTGACCCACTCGATACCACTGCTACCCTCCTCCCAAAACTCGCCAAAGCAAGCACCGCACTTCTCATTCCCACACTTGAGAAATGGCTCGACAAAGAAATAGAACCAACACCACAAGAAACTTCTGGCATAACCCTCTGCCAACTCATAGAGCGTGAAGACGGAAAAGTATTCTGGAGCGATGAGGCAGAATCGATATACAATCGTTACCGGGCACTTTCTCCCTGGCCTGGGATTTTCTCGTTCTGGAGAAAGGATGGCTCTCTCCTTCGCATCAAATTTCACAGCATTTCACTTCAGAAGCAAAGTCCAGAAATACACCATGATCTTGGACAGGTATTTGAAATTGGCGAGACTCTCGGGGTCGCAACCACACGCGGCACCATCCTCCTTAATGAAATCCAGCTTGAGGGAAAGTCCTGCGTCTCCGCCAAAGATTTCATCCGCGGATACCCCGACTTCGTTGGAAGCATACTCGAATAAGAACGCTATGCCACAAGAAAAAGGTTCGAAAGACGCCTTTGTAATTTTTTTGGGACTCGCTCTGGTTATTAGTATTGGAGCATGGTCACTTTTTCGTTCAAAGAATAATCAACAATCCAACAAAAGCATCTCGAATGACACTGTCCAGCAAGAAATCGCCAGCGACTTCCACACTATCACACTCCAGAAGCTCCAAGATATTATTTTACAAAAAGAGCCCGACAGCGGAACGAGAATCATCGATACGCGCCCGACATCACTCTGGGCGGACGAGCACATCATCGGTTCCGAAAGCCTCATGATCGAAGATGCCGAGCAATCTCTCCAGCCAACCGATGCTGAAAAATCACAAAATTGGGTCATTGTCGCACCAAGCACCTCTTCGGCGGGGCAGCTTGTTGCACTCTTGCGGACACGTGGCATTCCCGACGAGCATATTTTTGTATTCGACGGAACCTACGAATCATGGAAAGAAAAGACCGGACTCATCATACGCCGCGCCGATCCCACTTCCTCCCTTGACGTCACCAAGGTCACGCTCACTTCTCCCGAAGAAGCGAAAACAAAAATCGGCAGTGGCGGACAATGGTTCATCCTCGATATCCGCTCTCCCGATCTTTTTTCCAGCGGACACATAGCTGGCGCCACCAACATTCCTTTCGCAAGCATCGAGGCAAATCGCCACATCATTCCCTCAACGGCGAGCATACTCGTCTACGGTGCCAACGACCGCGAGAGCTTCGCTGGCGGAGTCCTCCTTTTCGACCTCGGTTTCTTCAATACTATCACACTCTCCTCTGGATTTGACGAATGGAAAACAAAGAATCTCCCTGTGGGGAAATAGCAAAGATACCTTCGACAAAAAAATTATAAAACGACTCTTTCTGCTAAGAGTCGTTTTATGTCAGACGTGTTCAAAGTATCGAGACCAATACCATTCAAAGACTACTCTGTCACCACAGCGAGAATATCTTCGTTTTTGACAATGGCATATTCAGTACCGGCTATCTTGATATCGGTTCCGCCATAGCGGGTATAGATAATGTGCTGACCGGGCTTCACCTTGATCTTGTCACTCTCGCCAATCGCTACAACCTTGCCTTCCTTTGAGGATCGATCCGAAGAGGCATTCTCCGGCAAATAAAGACCTGAATCGGTTTTCACTTCCGGCTTTTCAAAAGCAACCAACACATTCTCACCAAGTGGCGCAACATTCACCTTTTTCATAGGCATATTCAGATTAACGGATTATCACTCTCTCTATTTTAAGAAAGCGATTGGCACTTGTCAAGGAAGAGTGCTAAAAATTTGTCTCTTGAAGCACGCTACAGATCAACAGACACATCTTGCTCTATTCCTCCACGAAGTACGCGGAGCGTCGCGATATCTCCCCGACTCAGTCTCCCGATTGCTACAGAGAGTGGGTTGTCGAGATTAATCTCTTGCTCGTTAACAGCGATAACAATATCACCAATACGAAGCCCTGCCTTTTCCGCTGGTGATCCTGAGAGGATGGCAAGTCCCTGTCGCCCGGAAGGAGTCATGATAAGCGCGCCACGGTCACGACCAATTGAGTTGGCAATCGCATATGCCTTGGTGATAGAAATATACGAAACGCCCAAACGAGGTCGATTCGAAAGCGTCCCGCGCACTTGTCGTTCAAGCGATGCCTTCACAGCGCTCCCAGGAAGCAGAAATGTTTCGAAACCACCGTCTTTCGGCGCGTTCCCAACGATACCAACTAAATCCCCTTGATAGTCGATAGCTGGACCGCCAAGATAAGGAGCAAGTGTCGCAGCATCAACAGCATACACGCCCTCCCACTGCTCCGACGATGCAACGACACCTCCGGCGATATTAAATGATTTGTCTGTATTGCCCAAAAGTCCCGTTGAATAACGGTTCCGATATTCTTCCGCCGTATTAGCAATCAAAATTAATTTCTTCCCCGCGCGAATCCCATCCGGATCAGCGAAAGATATGGAAGGTAAATTGGAAGCCGCAATCGACAAGTAGGAAAGTCCCGTGAGCGAGTCAGTCGCCACAAGTGTCGCAGGATAACTTATTCCATTGTAGAGAAATACGGTATACGAGGCATTTTCGAGAAGCGCTGTGCGAAACGTTGCAATGAGACCATCATTGGTGACGAGTACACCGCTTCCTTGGAGCATGCCCACATTTTTCGAAGTTTCCTCTCCAACCTTTGCGATTTCGGCACCACCGCCCCTCCTCACCGAAAGAATATTCACCACCGAAGGAGATGCCGAAAGCGCAATCGTCTCCACTGAGTCATCTTCACGAATCGTCACCTGCTCTGTCTTGTTGATAATAACCGTGTTCTCAGCTGCCTTTTGGAATATTCCCCATCGGGAAAGAAAACTATCCGCAGCGATTTTTGGCAAGAGCACGCGATCGGCAACGATGCCCGCCACACCTCCAAGGAGCGCGATGCTTGCAACCACAAACCCAGACCACAAACATTTTTTCACAAGTACGTTCATAAAACTCAACATTCAAAGATTTCAAAAGTAAGAGCATCCTCAAGAAGTCATGAGAAACAATCTCGACTAACAGGCTCAATAAGTTCCATTATACACTACACCACCTGAAACCACTGAGCGCTCGAGAGTACCACTATCGTGAGGAGAAGTATGAGAATCACATGCGCCGCCAAGCGCTTCTTCGAAATGCCTCCCGCCGTTTCTGCCTGAATACTATCCCAGATAGGAGAAGTAAACATAAGCATAAGTACGCCTGTTGTCAAGTACCCAAACGGCCAAAACGTCCCAATCCAAGCAAGTTGTGCCGCAAAGAATCCCAGGAGAAGCGCATAAAACATCGCCTTCTCCCACTCTTCACGAAACGAACGCAAAAAGACAGAAAGTCCCACCAGAAACGCCGACACTCCACACGACAGCATCAGCATATACTCGGTAAATCTCTGAAAATTCAGAAACAAACCAGAAAAAACACTAAAGAGAAAAAAGAGTGTTGTCATTGCAACAAGCGACAGCATACTCTGTGCTGTGAGGTCGCCCGCGTACTGTCGAAGTCTATAAATCCCAAGCACTGCCACGTAGAAAACGAGTGAGCTCAAAAGAATGAATATGTGTTTCTCACGTGAAGAGCTCACAAAAAACAAAAGGAACACTGCCGAAAATGAAAAGAGTGTCGGCACAATAGCCAAACTCGCCGATCCTCCAAATCGCCACGACATCCGAAAAACTCCCCCCAGAAAAATGAGCGCGAGCATCAAAAACCATTCCGGAAACAATACAACAAGCTCCAATGACCCAAAGAAAAACGCCGCAAACAACAAAAGAGACGCATGAAATAACATAGAAAAATCCCCAGAAAAAATTCCCGCCTTCACTTCCCCATCCTACTCTTTTCCCATCTCAACATGCAAGCACGAAAGAGCAAGACGAAAAGTTTTAACTACAAAAAAAACGCCCCGATGATTCCAACCGGGGCGTAGAATTTTTCAAATTTTTCAGACACACTCAATCTCCCAGGAAGTCTCCTTTCCGATACCCCTGATTTTCCATTTTTTTTCGAAGGGAACTTCTCGCCGTAAAATCAATCTGATGAACCCGTGCTCTTGTTACGCCAAGTTCCTCTCCCAATGAACCAAGCGTCCTTGGCTCTTCATCGGGAAATCCGAACCGCCCCGATACTACGCACTTCTGCCGCGGACCCAGCGTCCCAAGAAATTCTCCAACAACTTCTCGTTGATTCTCGAGAGAAACTATCTCCTCAGGAGGGCACGCTTGGTCAGTCAGAATATCAAGCAAGCTCCTTCCACTACCCTTGACTGTTTCTTCTTCAGCATCAAGGGACACCACACCCGATAAGTACATATCAGCATACTTTCGAGCCGACTTCAAAGGAATTTTTGCCTCAGCTGCCGCGCGAGCCAATGCATCCCCTCGGTCAAATGCTTCCAGAAATTTCTCCATCTCCCGGTGAAACTTTGCAAACTTCCAGTGCAAGCCTCTTGGAAAAGACACTGCGTTAAAAGTATCAGCATAGGCAACCCTGAGCTTTCCAAGAATATACCGAATGGCATATGTCGAGAATCGAAATCCCATTTCTTCATCAAAACGACTCCCTGCTTCGAGAAGAGCAAGATTTGCCTCCTGAACGCAATCATCAAGACTCATCATGATATTGTTCCGATGTGACGCCCAGAAACGGCGTGCCGACCAGAAGGCCAATCGAAGATTAGCCTGAACAAGATCATTGCGCGCGCCAACATCACCACCCTTTATCCGCACGGCAAGTGCTTTTTCTTCCGATGCATCAAGAAGTCGAAAAGTCCCTACCATTCGATTGTACCAGCCATTCATTCCCTCTTCGGGATGATATCGCTGTTTTTTGGGAATATCTTTGTCACCTTCAGCAAGAGTCTTTCTCGTCCGGCGACGTCCTTTGACATTGACTCCCTTTTCTGAAGATTCATCCTGGATTCGCATCTCCTCTGGCGCACTTGTGCCACCAGAACTCTCATTGATTTCAGCATCGAGCATCAATGCTATATCAGCGCTCGATTCCATCACAGGATCGCACTTCTCCGATTGTGGAACACACCTCGCATGACGATACGAGAGAAAGTCAATTTGGAGATAATCGCCACGTCGAACGATACGACCAAGATCATCACCAAGAAGATTAACTCTCAGTACGTCCTTACCATTCAACAGATTCGCCTGAATCGGAATACCGTATATGCCACCGGTTGGATTCACTATACGAATAAGCATTCTCCCAAGAGAGATACCCGTAAACCGCTCGAGAGAAATATGCTGAGTGCTCCGCACAACATCTTCCGTATCACCCATTCGAAATACGTGTTGACATATTGGGCACCGAAGAATTATTGGCGGCACGATTACATACTTATCAGGACTCGCGAGGAGAACATTCTCACGACGCCTCCCGCATTGGGAAAGAAAGTCCGATTTTCCAACGAGCTCCGTTTGAATACCAGAGAGACCTGGTTTCCACTGAAGGCACTGACCATCTTCGCGAAGTTCAAACACCCCCTCCACCAAAAACCAGGAAAGTTTTTCTCCTCCCACCGCCGCTTCTCGACGCCTCTGAAGCATCAACAAAAATTTCTTTGTTGACTTGAGTGACAAGAGGATTCCCTCAACTGAATCGTATGACTGCTTGGCAATCCTTTTGGGCTTCGATTTCATGATGAACACCCCTATTGCAGAACGTTAGCCAAAATATAGAAAGAACCTCCTCTACTATATGGAGGGAATCCTTTTGTTGTCAAATTATTTCAGCCATATACTCTGCCAAAAGCTATCGATTTACATACCGTCCATATTCTTCTCCGACAAATTTTTTGATGGAAGAAATTGGGACAATGTTCGGATATCGGGCAAGTATCTTGAGTGCAAGGTAGACACTGATAACGAAAACGGCATTCCAAATACCAGACGCGTGACGAATAGTAAAGGAATGAATCATGCCGAAGAAAAACACTCCGTACACTATTCGGTGAAGCGTCACCCACTTCCTTTTGAGAATGCGGATCGAAAGAGCATTGGAAGTAAAGAGTAGAGGGAGTGTCAGCATATACGACACAATACCCGCAAGAAGCACGGGTTCTATACGAAGAGGTGTGGCGAAATAAGTGAGGAGTGGAAGCGGAAACCACACCGGATCTATCAGATACCCAATGCCATGCACCGTCACGAGATAGGCAAAGAAAATACCAAGCTGCCGCCGCATGCCCATAAGCAATTGGAAAAGCGAGATCGGGAAAAGCTTCGTAATCGGACTTAAGAATACGATGAACACCAAGAGATTCCTTGACCACTCGCCAAAACTATTGCGCAGATCAGGAAAGAAAAACCCGAAAAGACTCGCGTGCGCAATGAGTAGTATTGCCATCTTCACTTCCTGATACCATCGTCGAAGAAATGTCGTCGCCTCATCATACATCCAAAAAAACATTCGAGGAATCGTAGTCATAAAAAAATTCGGAGTTTATGCGTAGTGCCAATTAACTTCCTTTCACAAAAAGAAAACAGGGCTATAATCGAAACATAGAATTATCCGCTAAAACAAATCTATGCTCAACATCGCCACTGTTCTCACCACTATATTCACATATGTCGATGAGCACTGCAAGAGCCATATCTCTGAGAAGCACTGACCAGCCCCAAAACTTACCGACGGGGTACCCTCCATCATTCATCGCCTTGTAAAAATCAATAAGACAAAGCCACCACACTCCTCAAAAGCGACAAAATATTGAAACACCCTCTTTTTTCCTCCATGCACTCTCAGTAAGATGACCGAAAACGTGTATTTGGAATGAAAAAAAACTCCCCCAGACGCTACAAGGGGAGTAAATACTTTCATCAAATTACTTCGGGATTCCCATATCCTCTTCTTGGAACCGCTCCAAGGGTTTTCCGGTTGCGAGTTCCACCATGCACCGATAGTTCCTCGTCGTTTGAAGAACTAATTCTTGAGGAGGAATCCAGTTAGGATTCGACTTAACATTTGCAGCTCTTCCTGCAATTCGAATTACCTCCTTGTCAAAACTCGGTGAAGTCCTCCCTTCAGCCATAGCGACCTTTCGTTCTTCTTCCGGCCAAAAACGACTGGAGTCCGGCGTCAGCACCTCATCAATAAGGACGATTTCTCCGGAATCAGCATAGCCGAATTCAAACTTTGTATCGGCAAGCGTTATCCCGGGGAAAGCAAGTCGCTCCTTGGCACGCCGGTACACGGAAACCGCCATATCGCGAACATACTCCGCCGCTTCCCTCCCGACAATTTCCACCGCCCTCTCAAAGCTGATGTTCTCATCATGCTGTCCGTAGTCCGCCTTCGTCGACGGCGTGAACAAGATAGCGGGCAGCTCGCTTCCATCAATAAGGCCGGGAGGCAGTGAAACCCCGCACACGCTCCCACTCTTCTGATAATCAGCGAGACCCGATCCCGTCAGGTATCCTCGCACTATCGCCTCAATCTTGAGCACCTTGGTCCGTCTCACCACAATCATGTTTTTCATGAGAAGGCAGAGACCCGTTGTTCCGAGCTCGGAACACAGCTCCGGCGGAAGGTAGGCGACAATATCATTTCCATAGGCCAAGAGATGGTTCGGAACATCCCGAAACACGTTCACAAGCCAGTGAATCGTCATCGCTGTCAGTACGGCGCCTTTCTGGGGAATAGTCGTATTCAGGACGATATCGAAAATACTCACTCGATTCGTCGCCAAAATGTAGAGCAGGTTGGGATACCGGGGATTTACAAACATTTCACGCGTCTTTCCCGTGGACACGTGAATGAGTCCGCCGGATTCCAACTGCTGAATCATGGGCTCAACTGAAGCATTTTCAGGATACTTTCGCCGTCCATGATGATAGGCACCGGCAAGATTGAATGTCTGCGGCGGTTTCTGCTCGCTCAAAAGAATCTCCGGGAGCTCCCCGTTCACAGCATATTCAAACGCCGCTGTAGACTCCGCAAAGAATTCCTCTCTGAAGACGAACTGCGCGTTAGGCACTTCCTTTGCAGAAAGATAGGCCGCTTGATTCGCTTCTTCCGATTTCCCCATGATCGGCACCACAATAAAGCACGTATGGTTATTGCGATACTCGTTGCGAGAAATAGCGTCGGCGTCGCCAAAAATTGCCGCCAACTTTCCGGCACAGACAATCACTACATCCACCTCATAATCCGAGAACTTGTAAAGCAAATCTCTCAACTCCTTCGGATTTCGATGTGTACTGCACACCTCCACAGCCAAAACTTTGACCAATCCTTGCGCCTCCGCCACGCGGAGTACTGCCAATCCCGAGGTAATCCGACCAAGATCAGAATCCGAACCACACAACACCACGATCGTTCTCATGATACCTCTCCTCTTCTCTTCAAAATCAAAACACATTGTTAAAAAAACTCTGTGGATCTCGCCACAAAAAACATGCGGAATCGCAGATAACTGCCCATCCATACAAACAAAGAAAACCTCCTTTGTCAATTCCTCCAAGTGGCAGCAAGTTCTACTTTCTCCGCACTTTCTCTGTCACCCAGAACTCGCCAAAATACTTTCCGAAGAGCAATCGCGTCTGCGAATCAAGTGCCGGAAAGGCAGAGAGAAAAGCGACGAATGGCGACAATACCCACTGAAACAGCATGAGGATATGTTTTGACCAGTGGTATTTCGCTGGTCTCGGCGGAAGAGAGAACAGCGAGAGTGGCACTGACACCACCATGCCAAGCATCGCGAGCGTCATAAGACGCTGTGTGATGAGCGGGAGATTGTGTGCCAAGACACTCTCGCGAAACGCGGCGCCACCCAAGACAAGCGGCAGCCACCCGAGAAGCGCGAGAATAAAAGACGTCGTCGCCCACGAATAATGTCCCTCGAGCATTTCAAAAGAGATGCGAAACTTTTTGAAAAAAGAAATGCGTCGATCCGGCCAGAGAGCACGCATCGTGACGGGAAAGTTCTCGATACCATATGCCCATCGACGGTTTTGTTTGTATTGATTCACGATAGTTTTCCAATACGTACTCGAGAGAACTGCGTCGAGTGATACTGGCAGATGAATCGGCTGCACTTCGTAGTCACCATGGAAATAGGCCAGACATTTCCAGTAAATATTGGAATCCTCACTAATCATATTGACCAACCAAAAATCTACCTTGACCAAGGTATCAAACGGTTCACTATGCGACGAGAACGTCACCATCTGTCGTCGCGTACTCTGAAAGAGATGCCAAAACGACGATCCCGTCACCACAAGTCGCACAAAGGCATTCGTATCCCAGATAGTATTGTGATAGACCGGCATCGGCTGATACGCCCGCTGAAGCCGATTCGGATTGGTGACATAGGCATAGGTGAGCGCTGCGAAATATTCTGGATGCGCGATACTATCACAATCAAAATTCGAGAAAACAACTCGCGTATAGTCGATATGTCGCTCATCAAGATATTGCTGCAATACTTTCGCAGCAAACTTTGCATTTGATGCCTTGCATTTCATTTCTCCATCCGCGACCACATGCGTCGTCACGAGGAAATCTCGGAACACTCCATCAAACTTCTTCTTCAGATACTCCACTTTCGCGAGGCGATGCGCCTCATCTTCACGCTCCTCAGTCGCCAAGAGCACAATCATTTGTTCCTTGGGAAAGTTTGCCTCGGCGAGCGAGCGAATAGACGGTTCGATAATATCCGCATCCTCTCCCGCGGTCGGCAAGAGGACAACATGGATAACATTCCGCCAATCCATTATTTTGTGTTCGGACATCGCCAATTGTTTCACCTCAGCGAGCGTCTCTTTCGTTCGACAAATCTCTGCACTTATCGTGCGGCGATGCCGAAGTGACCATACTGACAATTGCGACCGAGCTGCCTGCATATCAGAAAGTCGCGATTCCAGCTCACGCACAAACCCTGCCGGATCGAGACTTTTCTGACATCGCTCCCACCAATCCACTCGTTTGGATCTCACGAGACGGAAATGCGCCCGCGTTGAATAGAACGAGATAAACACAATGCGGTAGAGCCAATAGAGATCAAAAAGAATAATGAAAATCGCCGCCCAGAGTGGCAGTAGGAATGAAAGCGCAAACATCCCCAGAAGCGTCCCCCACGAAAGGAGTCCTGGCACCATTTCAAGCGCACGCTGAACCCGCCGCTCTCGCGGTTTGGTCGTCTTTGGATTGGGAAATGTAAACACTTTTTCGTCCATAAATACAGACAGATAATACCCTATTTGAAGGAAAACCGCAAGGAAAAAGCCGCGGTTTTCGAAAGAACCGCGGCACTACATGAACACAACTACTATCAAATCTCTTCGTGAGTAGTCACTAGTGAGTAGTCACTAACTGCTGAGCAAACTAACCTGAGACACTCTCCTTATCGAACTCGGGATTAATAGCTTGTTGCGGGAGACCATGTTCTTCACACATCCGAATTGCTTGAAAGCACGCTGTCTCGAGCATATTTATATTAGCTTTTGCCACCCCCAAAGTATTGAGAATTGCAGATATGTCCCCGCCACTCTTGCATTCATTTGTCCTTATAGAATACAGCACAGATGCTATGTTCGATAACTCTTTAAGGGCACGTATCTCTTCTTCTGTTAGACGAAAATACATATCCATTCCGCTCTCCCGCAAGAAAATTGAACAAGAACTTGAACCCCGCTATACTGAAACCATTCCAGAAAGCGTCATTTCTGTATAAACCATTTTTTAACTCTTGTCAATATGCTCCGGCATTTTCCCAACAATTTTTTCTGGGGAGCAGCGACAGCATCACACCAGGTAGAGGGTGGAACAACCAATGACTGGAGCAAGTGGGAAAAGGCAAATGCAAACCGTCTTGCTCGCGAAGCCATATCAACATTCGGTCATCTCCCCGGTTGGACGGAAAAATTCGGCGACGAAGCATCTCGTCCCGAGAATTATATCTCCGACATTGCCTGCGACCACTACCATCGCTACGAAGAAGATTTCGATATTGCAAAGGACTTAAATCATACCGCCTATCGCTTTTCCATTGAGTGGTCTCGCATTGAGCCCGAAGAAGGAGAATGGGATAAACAAGGAATCGCGCACTATCAAGACGTCATTCGCGCACTTCGAGCACGAAACATCGAGCCCTTCGTCACCCTCTGGCACTGGACACTCCCCCTCTGGCTCGCAGAGAAAGGCGGGATACTCGCACCACAATTTCCCGAATATTTCGCGCGATACGCAGAGAAAATAGCACAAGCGCTTGGCAACGACGTGCAATTTTGGATTACCCTCAATGAGCCAGATGTCGTCACAGGGCACGCCTATATCAAAGCTCAGTGGCCACCGCAAGAGAAGAGTTTTCTCAAATACTTACGTGCCAATCTCGCCCTCATTAGCGCGCACAAGAGGGCGTATGACGCCATCAAAAAAAACTTTCCAAATGCGCACATCGGCATCGCCAAACATCAGCTCTCATTCGAACTTTATCGAAACACTCCCACTAATCGATTTCTGAAAAAAGTAGCGCACTATTTCTGGAATCGCTGGTTTCTCAATCACATCAAACGCCACCAGGATTTTATCGGACTCAATCACTACGGTCGCTGCGTCCTAGACAACGGCTTCTACAAAAACCCAAACGAACGCCGCACCGATATCGGCTGGGAATTCTACCCCGAGTCCATCTACCAGGCGCTCGTCGATCTCAAGCCCTATGGGAAGCCAATATACATCACCGAAAACGGTCTCGCCGACCAAGACGACACGATGCGCACAGAGTTTCTCACACGCGCCCTCACCTCCGTCCACCGCGCGATAGCAGACGGCGCCGACGTCCGTGGCTACCTCCACTGGTCACTCCTCGACAACTTCGAGTGGGACAAGGGTTTCTGGCCACGCTTCGGTCTCATTGATATCGACCACCACACGCTCGAACGTCGCATTCGCCCAAGCGCCCGCTACTATGCCGAAATCTGCAAAGCAAACGCGCTCGAAACCGCCGATTAGCCCTTGCATCAACGGCTTTTTGTGCTACAATCCCAGAAAGCCAATCGGCTTTTGTTTTTGTCTTCCGGTCCCATCGTCTATCGGTTAGGACATCAGGTTTTCATCCTGAAAAGAGGGGTTCGACTCCCCTTGGGACTACCAACTGTGATTCGTTAACAAAGAATGTCGAGGAAAGCTCGAATACATACGATAGCTTTGGTGTTCCATTAAGTATGTTTTCGTAAGTAGGCATTTCTTCAAAGACCAGTCCATAAAGACCCCTCTGAACCCTGAAATCGCCTTGATTCAATAGGACTTCCGCTGGGTGTTCCATTATTTGCTTCGCCTCGCTCATAAACAACTTTATATCATCTCTGGTGATTTGAATTTTGTCCCGCTCCTTGCGGGCGTTTTTAATTTCATTTTCCAGCTGTTCAACCTTTTGTTCGAGCCGCTCCCTGACTACGGGACTTCTGGTAGCCATGATAACTTCGATTGTTGCCGCCTGTTGAACTTCCAAATCCGCGACATTGCGGTGAATATCGCCTGATGCCCGAACGATTTCTTGTTCGCGTTGTCGAAATTTATTAAGGAAAGTGACCTCCAGACCGTTCAAGATATCCGGATTAAACTTCAGGTTACTTATATACTTGTGAATGTTATCCTCAAAAGTTTTTTTACTCACCCCGAAATATTTATGTTTTCGACTGCAATGATAGATTGCAAATCCCTTGCCTGATTTTCCTTTTGGGCAACTACCCATCATTTCATTTAGGCACAGCGGACACCGAATGAATTTGAACGGAAAAAGTGGGTTGTTCCGGTTTCTTATTTGACCTGTCTTTGCCTTACCTCGAACCATCCCCAAACTCCTGTCCGGATTTTCTTTGATTGAAACCTTGCCTCTATTTGCCTTATTGAATAGATCGATGCTAACCAAGCCATTGTATTTCGCCCGAATCGGCTGGTAATGCGTCCATTTTTCGTAATGCACACCAGCATAAATAGTATTCTGAATATAACGCTGTAGTTGCTTGACTGTCAGAAGATTTCCTCCTCTCTGACCAATAATTTTCTCGTGCCTCTTGTCCCATTTATCATAAATAGGAGTTCTGTATCCCATAGCATTGGCTCTCTCGACGATTTCTGGATCAGAAAGACCCTGTGCCCGTAGTTCAAACATGGTGACATAGAACTTAGCTCGTTCTGGATGAGGCACCTGAATAGTTTTCTTCTTGCCACCTTCAACTATGATCTTCTTGTTAACGTAGCCATCGGCTGCTCGACGAGCCCTGTATCCTTGGAGGGTAAGTCTGATTTCTTGTCCAATCAGCCGAGTCAAAACATGTGTTACCTCTTGATTGGCGGTTGTCGCCATCACTGATTCTGTAATTTCGCTTGGTGAGAGCCTGCTCCAATCGTATTCGAAGCCAGTATCTTCAAGGGTATTTTTCGAAGGTTGAATGACACCCCAGGTATCAATAAGGTCTACTCCGCACTTGGCCAGCTCTTTCTTCATTCGATCATACTCACCGTTTCCTGCACGTGTAAGCCTATCAATTGATCGGAACACATAATAATCTATAAGACCGGGGTGTGCTTTTATGTATGCCAGTATTCCCTCGAAGTCGTCACGAATCTTCTTTCGTCCTGAAATGGCTGTTTTCCAAACTTTGCCATCCGGATGTATCCTCCATCCTTTGTCCGATATGAACTTGCGTGTGATTGCTTCTTGTACCTCAAGACTTTCGCCCTCTTGCGCTTGGCCATACGAACTTACCCGACATTGGACTACGCAATTTTTGGTTTTATGACTTTGTTCCATATACCAATATTAAGCCGCATTTCTTCTATTAAGCCAAGTGTCAAAAGCAATATCCGCTATTCTATCGCATGCAATCCTCATTGTCTCAATTTGCTCGTCATTGTACTTATCCGCCGTCTGACCAAGTGATTTCCTAAAATATTCGAACGGGATGCCTTTAGAGACATCAAGTCCAACCTGATTGCTCGGTTTCGTTTTTTTCTGTTTATTTGTAATAATTTGGCACATCCCCATATAACAAAAGCTGCTGGCAAGGTGACGCGCCAGCGACCAATGCTGCAGTGACGTCACCTTTTGGATCAGGCTGTTATAAAACAAAACCACGATCACATTTCTATGATCGTGGTTTTTTAGTTTTCTTGCATTGACACAACTTGCACCTCAAGATGCGTCACCATTTTCTACCTCTTGGCTTTTCTTCGCCTATATTTGACAGCCTTAGCCGCATCTCCGCTTATCGCTAAACCTTTCCCCTTCAGAATTCTTTCAACCTCGAGTTCCTTGGTGATTTCCATATAGTCATTCGTTCCAGCGGCCAGCCTTCTTTCCTCTTTTGACAGGTCATAAATAGCCACAGCTTCGTTATTGATTGAAGTATTCCTTTCCCTTCTTATTTGTTTGTGAGTGCCTTTCCTGTAAGACGGACTTATCATGCGCCAGTAGCGCGACATAAACGCTCTTAGGTCACGTTGTGTCACTCCCTCATAGATTCTTAGATCCGTGTATGAGCCCTCGTTGGTTGGCAGTGGTCTGTTTATTACTTCCACAAATGGCTCCTTAGCTGGAGGAAGCCACAAGAATTCGATTCTTCCATCGGAGAGGACATACTCGATGATTTTGTGTTCCCACCATACTCCTACAGGCAAGGCTTGATCGACCAAAAACCTCTTTACTTCGGCGTTAAAGACTTTCTGGGCGACTGTTTCCTCCTTGGTTATATCAGACCGCTTGCTGTACCAATTTCCTATACTGGACATGTCAATGAATCCGTTTTTTGGTACATCAAACATTTGTCGAATACGACGGATACCTTCTTGGAATCCTGTACCCAAAATCAGTTTTTGAAGCAGGACATCGCCACGGCTTTCGTCACCTTTTTTCATACATCTATTGTCGCTCTTCTTCGAACTTTTTGGCAAGGCGCGGGATATTACTTTATTGCGAAGTAGTTAGTCCGGTGCTGTCCGAGAGTGTCACAGGCGATAAAGAGCTTTTCCGGCTTATTCGTGAAAAAGTTGAATCTCTCGCCGTCATTAGTGAATTCGGAAAACGGGATTATCATGCTGTCATTCGCCTTTATATTATCAGAGGGCTTGAAGTCGAATTTCGAGTTTAGACTGATCTTGCAGTTTCCCCAGTTGTAATCCTCCTTGTTGTCGATTTTGAAGGCGTTTGTGCTGTAGGTCACGTTTCCATTCAGTTCTTGAGGCAATCTTTTTGATACTTTCACTCCCGTTATGTCGGACGGGTTCTTGATCGCCTTCACAAACTCAACGACATAGTTTTCATCGTTTTCATTCAGATTTCCGGCATTGAGCAATGCCCCCTGATCCATTCCGGAAATGAAGAAGTCAACGACAACTTTTGTTTTTGGAGAATATGTAACTGTTAGTGTCTCACTGTCTTTTTCAAAATCCTTTTCCCACTCGTCGGCAACTCCGGATGCGAGCTGTTGTGATGTCGGTTCCAAATCAATGCTCGGTTTTCCCAATACTTGTTTCACCTCGTCAATGTTTTTGCCAATCAGGGATGGAACATCAAACGCTGCTTTCTGAACCTGTGGAGATTGAGTACCACTTTTAGCTTCTTGTGTTGGTGCTGGTGTGTTGTTTTGAGACTGATTTATCGTTTGACTGTTGTTTGATGTATTGCTCCCAATCACTCCCACACTGAAGAGTACGATTGCCACGGTAGCGACCCATTTAGCTGCTCGACCCCATTGAGTCTTTGTCCAGACGTACCAAAGAGCAAAGATTGGTACGAATGCGATAATTAAGATTATTCCCCACCACGTTTTGTAAAATGACTTCTTATCGTTTTGCGCCTCGCCAGTCGGCTGTTGTTGCATTTCCATAAGTGTTGTATCTAAATAATGGATAAACGGATAAGCTGCGTACTTAATCTGGCAATCGACCGAGGTTTTCCATACAAAAAACCCACCACCAGGTAGAGCCTTTCGACTCATGTACGAGTTTCCCCGCACAACGCATGACTGCGATCCTAATGATGGGATCTCTATAGTCATGCGGTTTTCGACCATGCCGGAGGATTGCTCCAACGGTTTAGGTCATTGCTATTCAGTTGTCGATTTCCATTATGCCGTATTTATGGCTATAAATCAAGCTTATTTCTAAATGGTGCTCGCCGTGGCTTGTGTAGTTGCATTTTTTACCAGAGCAGACATCGTTGTTTGATTTTTCTTCTTCTGTGGCTCAACTATTTGCATCTTCGTATTCCTGTCGCGCTTCTTGTATTTCTCGCTCATGATCTTGCTCGGAGGTCGCAATGTCCCGTGCAAGGTTAGCCAATACTCTTTCGCAAAACTTGATGATTTTTGGATCCATTGCCTTGGATTTTATTTCTTTGATTCGGACCTCGTTTTTCCGCAGCTCGCGCGCGAATATATTTTCGTCGACTGCGCCATTGCCACCGCCGATCTGTCGCATCCGAGTGTCAATCGTATCCAAGATATTTTCGTCGTCCGTCGCGGCGATAATTTCAAGGCAAAGCAAGGGATCGACAGAATTGGAAATAGGAAACATCTCTATTACCTTAAAAATGTTTTCTTTTTTACCTGTGGCGATTAACTCTGATAAAGCCTCATGCAATGCTTCGCCTCCTATATGTTGAAAAAACTCACCCAAATGATAGCCAATGCCGTCTTGCTCTGGATCTATTTCTTGGAGCCAGCCCAGAATGATCTCCTTACTGCGAGGGTTGTCGCGAATGAAAGTCGCCGTACCAGATTCGAAGTGATGCGGGATTGCGTCATAGCCGCTGTTGTAAGAATGTTTTATTCGGCGTTCAAACACCGACATCATCAGATTAAAATTGACCGCTCCAAGAGCGTGGAGGATTTGTAGCTCCTTATGATCGAGTCGCTTTACGTTGACTAACATTTCTACGAGTGCCTCAAGCTCTTGCTGATCCCACTCCTCCAAGTTGATCCACTTGCAGTGCAGCGCGAAACCGAGTTGATCTGCGAACATGGCATCCAGTTCTGGATACTCCTTTATTTTTTCTATGAGTGCTTTGCGAATTTCTTTGTCTTGTGTCGATAGAAATGCGAGTACCCTAATCGAGTGATACTCGAGTGATCTGTTCATCTCGCCATCTTTTAAGAAAGAGAAACGCCCGTCTTTTCTCGCAATCTCGAGGATAAGTTTTATATCTTCATCGCGGATATTAGCCACAGATGGGTCAATTCCACCAGTGGAGAAATATGATATCAGGATTCCATCGGTTTGTTCTGTGAGCTGATCCTTTGCGATGCGAGCAACCTGTTCGTCCCATTGTTCAATCGGACCCTTCCGAAGTCCCCAGAGTATATCGCGCAAAAAGAAATATAGACCCGTTTTGTTTCTGAAGGCGTGCCTTACAAATACAGCAGCTACTGCTGGTTTTTTTTCTGCGATTTGCGCAAGGAAACCTCGCAGTGTCTCATAGAGCCAATCCTCGACACAGTCACGAAAGTTAGCAACCGCGTCTATGCGCCTGTACCATTCACCAGCATTTTCTTCAGTGATTGAATCGAGTAGCTCCTTAAGCTCTTCTTCTTTTTGACGTTGCCCCTCTTGCCATTCCTCCACATCGCGACGCAGACGCATTTCGTCTCCGGCGAGAAGACTGTATAGTCGGTAGCCGCCTTTATCCTCGCGTATGCGTCGTAGAAGCTCTTCAGCGCCTGTGATCTTACGCGCTCGCGTATTGAAAAGCGATAGCTGCTCTTCGATTTTGTAAACGACGGGATATAGCATTGTCATTGTGCCCGCAGGGAAAACGATTTTTTCGTACGCTGCGACAATAAACCCCGTATCTGCTTCCACCATTTCTGCAGACCGTTCGAGAAAATTAGGGTCGCTCTGAAATGGTGAGTCTGACCCGCAGGTAGCGCAACCGATTGTCGTTATGATTTTTGCTTTCTCGCCGGTTGTAGTCTCCTTTTCGTATCGGTTTAGGAGAAGTCTTATTGTATCGCGGCGCAGATTTTTCAAGAACTTCGTCGCATCAAGCGGGCCACGATGGAAAGTAAACGTATACATATCCGTCTGGGAAGTTCCATCGAAATCAGGACCGAGAAGATTGCAAAGCATCTCATGTGCAATGTCTGTCGGTACACTATGACTTCCGATGAAGTCGAGTATAGCGCGGTACGGACTGTATCCAATCGCATTGAGGATATGGTAATTATATTTCGCAGTGTTTTTAAGTACTTCTGCTACCTTTTTTCTAACCTGTTCATTCTCATCGGATGCCAGATTGGTGATTACCTCTAATGCATCAGCTGTCTTGTCGTGGATAACTTGCTCGAGCAGCTCGATACAAGCTATCTTTACGGCTGCGGAAGTTCCGCCGATGGTACGCGCCATCTCGAGCACAATCTCGATCAGCGGGTACTCGCCCTTGTTCGTGCGGTAATAAACCAGATCGTGGAGAGTTCTGATCCGCTCTAATAGAGCGCCCTCGTTCGCTGTTATGAAATCTCTCTTGATGCGCTTTTTGTATCGAGTAGTAAGCCGATCATTCGATGTATTCCTGTGATGCCCGCAAATACGTTTCCACTCAGAAACATATGTGTCGATGCCTTTTTTGATAACATGATTTTTATGCAGTCGGAGAGTTGCAGTTTTCCTGCCGGCAGCTACTTGCGATTTGTACAGAGGCTTCATGGACTCTGGCGAGAGATACGTCCAGTATGCAAGTTGTTCTTCGATGTTTACAGCTATCAAAATGACAGGCAGCGAAGAGCTATGTGCGTGGCTAAGCAAGTCAGTACTGCATGTCGCGGAAAACGTACCGTCCTTGTTGACCTTGAGGGGCTTTATCTGTACTTTCAGCATATTGCCACTCACTTCGTCTTGCTCGCCGAGTAAATGCACGTACCCATCGATGAGGGGCACGTCGTCTTCGCCTCCTGTTAGCTCCGTCCGCAAAGAGTTGCTGTTGAAGAGGAGATTCAATACGGCGATTTCCTGCTTTTCGATTCTTTTCGCGCGGGAGTGTTTAGTCATGTATGGCATCATACTCTTACTCCACGTCGTTTACTATGAGTCTATGAGCCGTCCTTGTATTGGGAATAGTCTTTTCGCGCTTTTATCGCAAACATTGAATCAGCTCCTGCCCTTACGTTTCTGAGAAGTTCTGCGATCTCTGGCAAGCATTGTGAAGGATTGTCGTTGTAATCGAAAAACGGAAAAAATAGCTACAAAAATGTGCCTATATTGACTTTTTAGGAGTACGGTGCTATTTTATACAGACCTCAGAAAATTGAGGTTAGCGTAGTAAACTTCACAATTCGACCAACCTTTGAGTTACACAACCTGTCATTTTGTTGACAGGTCCGTACTCAACAAAGGAGATAGTCATGGAAATGCCGAACACCTCGATCAGAGATGCCCAAGTTGGCGATTTCGAATGGGTTGCCGACCTCATGCACCACGCGCTCGATCCGTATTACGGTGGCGATCATCACGCCCACGCAAAACGCATCTTTGATGCGCACATAGCGGGCGGACACGATCACGTAGGGTTCTTCTCGTTCGAACAGCATATGTTCATCCTCGAAGTAAACGGGGAACGAGCCGGAGTCCTTCACTTGGTTGGTAAGCGGCAGTCGACATACAAGGTCAGCCCGCTCATCGTCGCCCCAGAGTTCCAGAATCAGCTGGGAATCGGAAGCAAACTCCTCGACCATGTAGAAAGTTACGCGCGCGGTAATCAAGCTCGCCAACTCTACTGCACCGTCGCAGAAAAGAATGTTTCTGCAATGCAGTTTTTTCTTCGGAAAGGATTTATCCGCGCAGGAAGCTCCGACAGTCACTACAAGAGCGGCGTGACCGAGGCGATGCTTTACAAGCCCCTCTATGGAACGGGTAAGATCAGATCACTGGATCAGCTCCACGTCTCTGTCTTGCCCCTCGACGAAGTCAATACCGAGATGAAAACCGAGGTGGCTCGGCTCTTGCTCGAAAAGTTGCCAAGCTCATTCGAAGGTATCACCGATGAATGGGTCACAGCACTCTTCGATGGCTACACCAGACGGAATACGGCAGACATCAATGCCAAGTACAAGTTGATCTTCGTTGCTCTCGACAGCACGGGTCGTGTAATTGGCGTAGCCGGAGCAACGCCGAAAAAAGGAAGTCCGATTAAGATTATGCCTTTTATTGCAACGAGCACCGTTGCATTTGAGGCGCTTCTGATCGACATCCCGCATCAGCTGGTGCCGTACGGTCACAAGCTCTACATTCACATCAACCCAACTGCGGATGAGGTGGTTTCACTTCAGCGCCTCGGGTGGAAACTGGATGCAGCCCTGCCGAATGCCTACTACCAAGGGGTTGTCACTCAACAGTGGAGCCTCAACATTGGAGAAACGCTTATGCGAACCATCAGAATCAAGCGGAAATTCTTTGACCTGATCAAATCAGGCAGGAAGACCCTTGAGGTGCGGGTCGGTTACCCAACCATCAGTCGCATCCAAGTTGGCGAGCAGATCAACCTCGTGACGCACACCGAAAGTCTCGTTGTTCGAGTCAACGCTATTCGGCAATACGCAAGCTTTGATGCGATGATCGCAAAGGAGCCGTTCAAAAACATCGCTCCCGACGCCTCCTCACGAGAGGAACTGCTTGTCCTGCTCAAGAATATCTACCCCGCCAACAAAGAAAAGCTCGGCGTTATAGTACTCGAGCTCAACAAGTAAGGAGAGTAAGCCACAGAGTGGCAAACCAAAAGCCCAAACAAGGATCGTCTGGGCTTCTTTTTTTCTTTACTTTTGGAGTTCGATTTTTATTCCTACCACCCCATACTTCTCCTGATCTTCTTTCGAATAGAACCTGCCGATTTCTTCGAGAAGAAACTTTTTCGATTCCCCGCCGAAATACTTTGGAGGAAAATCAGAAAAAAGACTCTCAAACGAATCATAACGATATAGCGCTTTCACTTTTGCTTTCACTGTTTCCACTGGATTGTCATTTCGGGAAAATTCGATTTCATCACCGATATTAATCAGTTGGCGCTTTTCGTCAAAAAGACGGGACTCGATAACCTTCTGCCCATTGGCGATTTTCTCAAAGGGTTCTTTGGCGAGTTTCATCTGATGAATAGTCATATTGCACATGTTTTATAATGAATCATGATCTCCACAAATAGCGTATCAGAAAACGTTTTCTGCTTCAAGCTGAAGAGTTTCTGATGCACAAGAAGGATGCTGAAAGCTCTTGTGAACCGATCAAACCATTTTTCATTTCCCAAATTCTGCCTCTTCGTGAATTTCCTTGGGTGTGAGTCGGACGATATCGTTCTATATGGAGGAAAGTTAAAATATGACGATTTCGTTTTTGGCCTGCTCAATGAAATATCCCATGCTTTCCCGCCCGGCTGCTTTGACTGCAGAGGCAAATTGGGGATCCTTACTGTACCAGTCATAATAGGTGTCTCTGTGGATATGAGTGTGTTCGCAAGCTTTCGTAATTTGTCCGAGAGTCATCGAAAAAACTGCCAAGAATAACTTCTTCCTTGCTTCAGTTCTTTTTTGTTCGTTTTTCACTTTTTGAGATTCCATATAAAATCTGACATATTAGACATAGAAAAAGTACAGTGTACGCTTTTGTCGGAAACTGTAGGATTTTAGACTCTTTTTGCAATGCTTGCCAGCTGTATAGTCCCATATCCGCTTTTTTCAGAATTTTTCCCCGATTAGTTCCCCCTCTTATCCTTTAGGGTTCAATACCAATGAGGTATCATCAAAAGCAGTTTTTTCTTTACAGAATCCCGAGTTATACTGAATACAGAGCATTTGAGTACGCTGGGCTTAATAGTTGAAACGCTTGTTTCCACCGCAAAACGTAGTTTTCCAAGGTGTTCCAGCTTAACCCCTTTAGGGCTACCAAGAAAAAGTACTGGCACAAATTTATACAGATTTAGTCACCATCCAAAAGGAACGCAATACAAACACTACGGTGTGTTTGTATTGTTTTATTACTCAAATAGTCCATGGAGCATATGCACAGAAATCATCCTTCAAATCATTGACAGCTCTTCCCTTCTTTGCCACTATTATCTCAGCGGTTCCGGTTGGATCGCCCAGCAAACCGAGGAGCGAGATCATGGGAAAGACTGATGAAGACCCGCACGATGAGAATGAATCGTTAAAGGAAGAGATTAAAAGTCTCATCCGACAGTATCGTAAGAAGGATCGTTCAGAATCGGATTGCAAAATCATCGGAGAATTGCTTGCAATATATGCCAATACAAACATTGGCAAAAAGCAACGTGAGAAGGTGGTTGGATGGCTGATAAATCGGATGCTCAAGAAAAAGACGAAAACTATCGTCTAGGAAAAGCTCTACATCTTCCTCCGCTCCAAAGTAGAAACGCTCAACGAAAAGAACCGAGGGAAATTTATTTCCGCCACAGAGAGCGCGGACGGCGAGAGAAAAATTTCTCAGCTAAAAAGAAAGCTGGAGAATCTTCAGAGGAAACAACGGTCATCGAAGTAGCCACGCAAAAAAACGCCCCGAAACAAAAACGTTCGGGGCGATGTTTTATTCTCTACCAAAATACATGGCACTCACGCCGAGTAGCCACCAATTGACAGTCTGATATTCCCCTGTCAAAGTAAGAATCACCAACATTCTTCTAGAAACACTTTCTCAGGGCGTGCGCTCGCTTGAGTGAATCGCCTCCAATATTTTATGCCTCTTCTTGCCATTGAAACCTCCTGCGATGAAACAGCTGCTGCTGTTGTAGAAAAAAATGGCGACGCCGTTCGTGTTCTCTCGAGCATCGTCTCATCACAAATCGCACTTCACGCGCCCTTTGGCGGCGTCGTCCCCAATCTCGCCGCGCGCGAACACACCAAGAACATCTCCTCTGTCATCGAGTCGGCACTCCAAAAGGCACGCGTCTCACCAAGCGACCTCGACGCAATTGCTGTCACGGCAGGGCCTGGACTTGCACCCGCCCTCCAAATCGGCGTCACCGCTGCAAAGACACTTTCCTATCTTTGGAAGAAACCCCTCATCCCTATTCATCATATCGAGGGGCACATCTACGCGAATTTCATACACGAAATACCGTCAGACATCGCCCATTCCAGTCTTCAAACACCACCCTCTATTTCCTTCCCACTCCTTGCTCTCGTTGTTTCCGGCGGCCACACCGAAATCGTTTTGATGCGTGATCATTTCACCTATAACATTCTCGGCGAAACAGAAGACGACGCTGTTGGCGAAGCCTTCGACAAAGTCGCCAAAATGCTCGGACTCCCCTATCCCGGCGGTCCTGAAATTGCCACAAGGGCAGAGATATTTCAAAATGATCCTACGCGAACGAATCACGATACAACAACATTCGCTTTTCCGCGTCCAATGAAAGAAAGTGGTGACTACCGATTCTCTTTCTCCGGACTCAAAACAGCTGTTCTCTATTTTCTCAAAAAGCACGAAGAAGAAAAAACAGACGAGCATTTTATCAATGCCGTCTGCTCCGAATTCCAAGAAGCCGCCCTCGATGTACTTATCAGCAAAACCTGTCGCGCTATCGCAGAACATCATCCACGAACCATCATTATTGCGGGCGGTGTCTCGGCTAATACCGAACTCCGCCGCCGCATGAGCGACATGGTCACGCGCGATTTCCCCAAGACGAAATTCCTCATGCCACCTTTCAAATACTCTCTCGACAACGCCGCCATGATCGGCGCCGCCGCCCTCTTCCGCTGGGAGCACATGGAAAATCGAGAACAAGAACTTTCTCACACTAACTGGCAGACACTCGTCGCAAACCCAAATATGCTCCTTGGGAATTGAAATTTTCTGCGCCCAGTGCTACTATTTCCCCATATGAAGACGGAAATCCCCAAAACCTACGAACCCAAAGATCACGAAGACGCTATCTACCAAACATGGGAAGAAAGCGACTTTTTCAATCCAGATACATGCATCGAAAAGGGTGTCACTGCACCGGATGCACCACCATTTTCTATTGTTCTCCCTCCGCCCAATGTCACAGGCACACTCCACCTGGGTCATGCCGCCATGCTCGCTGTCGAGGATATCATGGTGCGCTACCACCGCATGCGAGGCGATCGAACGCTCTGGATTCCCGGCACAGATCACTCCGCAATTGCCACCCAAGAAAAAGTCGAGCGAACGATTTGGAATGAGGAGCAGAAAACTCGTCATGATTTCGGGCGCGAAATATTTCTCGATCGCGTCAAAAAGTTCACGCAAGACTCGCATGACACCATCGTCAATCAGTGTAAAAAAATGGGCGCTTCACTCGATTGGTCACGCGAGGCATACACACTCGACGAGGCGAGAAATCGCGCCGTCAATGAAGCCTTCCGACGAATGTTCGAGGACGGCATCATCTACCGCGGTCCGCGCATCGTCAATTGGGATCCGAAATTCCAGACCACCATCTCCGATGACGAAGTCGAGCGTCGCGAAGAAAAGGTTCCCCTCTACTACTTGCAATACGGTCCATTCGTCATCAGCACCGCGCGCCCCGAAACCAAATTCGGCGACAAATATGTAGTAGTACACCCCGACGACGAACGATACAGAGACTACGCGCACGGACAAACGATAGAAAACATTGAGTGGATTAATGGGAAGATAACAGCAACTGTCATTAAAGATGAAGCCATAGATATGGAATTCGGAACGGGTGCCATGACAATCACGCCCTGGCACGACGCCACCGACTTCGACATCGCTACTCGGCATAACCTCGACAAAGAACAAATCATCGGCTACGACGGAAAATTGCTCGATATCGCCGGAGAAGATTTCCGAGGTCTCGACATCGTACAAGCGCGCAAAAAAATAGTCGCGAAGCTTCGAGAGAAAAATCTCGTCGTCAAAACCGACGAAGACTATCTCCACAATATCGCTGTGAACAGTCGCGGCGGCGGCGTTATTGAACCACAAATCAAAGAACAATGGTTCGTCGATGTCAACAAAGAATTCAAGCGGGAGGGAAGGCTAACTTCACTCAAGTCACTCATGCAACACGCCGTCCGATCCGGCGATGTCACCATCATCCCCGAACGATTTGAGAAAACCTATTTCCACTGGATCGACAATCTCCGCGACTGGTGCATATCCCGCCAAATCTGGTTCGGTCACCGGATACCCGTGTGGTATCGGGGCAAAGAAGTATACTGCGGAATCGATGCGCCAGAAGGTGCCGAATGGGAACAAGACCCCGACACGCTCGACACATGGTTTTCATCTGGACTGTGGACATTTTCGACACTCGGCTGGGGTTCCGACGAAGAAAAGTGGCAGCGAGAAAAAGTGTACCATCCGACAAGTGTTCTCGAAACCGGCTACGATATTCTCTTCTTCTGGGTCGCCCGCATGATACTCATGTCGGAATACCTCCTCGGTGAAGCGCCGTTCAAAACCGTCTATCTCCACGGACTCGTCCGTGACGAGCAAGGTCGCAAGATGAGCAAATCAATTGGCAACGTCATTGATCCACTCGAAATGACCGCGAAGTATGGCACCGACGCCGTACGCCTCGCCCTCGTTATTGGGAGTACACCCGGCAATGACATTCGACTTGGCGAAGAAAAAATCGCCACCTTCCGCAACTTTACCAACAAACTCTGGAATATAGGACGATATATTCTTCAACAACCAGAAAAAACAGATGCTTCAAAAACTTTGTCAGACGCCGATCATTGGATACTCTCGAGACTAGGCGAAACTGTCTGCGAAGTGACTCACCTTATTAAGAGCTACCAGTTTTCACTTGCTGGAGAAACACTTCGCGATTTCACCTGGAACGATTTCGCCGACTGGTATGTCGAGGTACACAAAGTGGAAGGAAATAACACCGTGCTCAAACAAGTCTTCGAGACGCTCCTCACTCTCTGGCACCCCTTCATGCCATTTGTCACCGAAGCGCTCTGGAGTCACCTCAACAAAAACACGCTTCTTCTCACAACGCCCTGGTCGCAAGGCGTAGCACCTGAATCAATTTCCACTGGCAAAAGTTTCGCCACAATCATCGACATCATCACTCGCATACGAGCGATACGCGCCACATATCGCCTCGATGCCAAGCGCCCCGTAACCGCCACATTCGTCTGCCAGGATGCAACCTTTATCGAAACAAATTCTCTTCTTCTCAAGCGACTTGCCCGAATCGGCGAGCTCTCAATTGTAAATGGAAATACGAAGCCAATTCCGCACGCAGCAAAGATAATCATCACGGACACGCAAATCTTCCTCCATCTCGAAGGACTTATCGATATCAATAAGGAACAAACAAGACTCAAAGCCGAGCTCGATAAAGCTGAAGCCTTTATCAAAAACACTTCCTCTCGCCTTGCAAACGCGTCTTTCATCGCGAAAGCACCCCCAGAGCTCATCAAAAATACCCAATCACTCCTCGAAGAACAACAGAGAAAGCGCATCGAGATACAATCTGCCCTCAAAGCTCTTCTATGATCTACGCCATCATCCGAGGATGGCTTGCCGGCATGGCAGTTCTCCTCATCGAAATCCTCTTCGGCGCATTTCTCTTCGCTCCAAGTTTTTCTCCCCCTCTCTCATCAGAAACATTTGCCCCGTCTTTCCTCCCGATTGCATTCATCGCTCTCCTCGAAGAAGGCATGAAATTCATTGCGCTTCGTGGCATCAGCAAAGAAATGACACCGTTCTTTCGAAACGCTATCTTCAAAGGACTGCTGGTTGGACTCGGATTCGCACTCTTTGAGATATGCATCAAGATTCTCTTCTACACAGAGAGTCCCACAAAAGATCCTTTTGTACTTGGCACTATGAGTAGTACATCCCTTCACATCATAACCGGAGGCATACTTGGTGCCGCCTGGTTTTCCCGCATCAAGGAGCGATCCCCAATTATCCTCCTTGCATTTTTTCTCCTTGCCTTTATCATTCACACTCTCTACAACTCTCTCCTTGCTCCCATTCTCTTTAGTCACGTTTCATAATCGAGAATTTCTTGCGATTTTTCTCCGTTTCGGTATACTACACACATATGTCTAATCGATAATTTTTGATTGAAAAAATAAACATATGACAAAACAAAAACAATCTTTCTTTGAACGATTGACCGGTGCCCGAGCCGTCGACGAATCCGCATCACAGGTTCCTATCTTCGAAGAATCCTCCGAAGAATTCGTCGAGACCTACGGCGCACCCGAAACACCCACTATGACACATGCTACCATGCCCCAAGAATCTGAATGGATGGGTAATGCCTCAGAAGGTCAAAACGACACTATTGCACAAGATGATGCCGAGGGGCAGCTCACCATCGACGTCTATCAGACAGACGACGCCATCGTAATCAAGTCAACCATCGCTGGCGTCAAGCCCGAAGACCTCGACGTCGCCATCAACAATGACATGGTCACCATCAAGGGCGAGCGCAAAAACGAAGAAACCGTTCCCGATGGAAACTACTACTACCAAGAATGCTACTGGGGACCCTTCTCTCGATCCATACTCCTCCCCGTCGATATCATCTCAGACAAAGCAGAAGCCTCACTCAAAAATGGTATACTCTCGATTCGTCTCCCGAAAGCCGACACAACAAGAATCAAGCGAATTCAAGTGCGAGGGTTCTAATCATTCTTCTCCGAATATCGAACCCCGAAAGCCCGGCTTGTCTTTTTCGCAAGCCGGGCTTCTCTGCCCGAAAGTAACTCTCGATATGTCCACGAAGACACTATCACTTTTATTTTTATTCCTCTGCTGTTTTGAAGGAGGCTTTTTTGCTTCCTCCGAAAACGCCCGAGCCGAATCACTCACTCCCGCTCTCTCATCTATACCTCAAACACTTTCGCTGTCATGGGACAATGGAACGACGACGCTTTCACAAGAAATACTCAGTGAGTGGTTTCATCCAACAAACACGCTCCGATTTCAAATAGATCATCAGACTGAGGCATTCTCGCCGACTCTCTGTCCTTGGAAATTATTCTTCTGCAATTTTTCCCTCACAGAAAAGGCCCGATATTCCATTGGTTCCGAAACATCTTTTGCCTTCGATGAGACCGCCGCGCAACAATTCCTCAATCAAATTCGCGAAGAAAATCGAGATAACCCCATCGATGCCGTCTTCACCGTCGGAGAGAACAATACTGTCTCAGCTTTCGCTCCGAGCCGAAACGGATCCGAACTCGACACAACTGCCGGACTAAAAGTCCTCGAAGAAGCTCTTCGCACTTCTCATGAAAGAGATATCGCACTCAAAATCCCCAGCGTCACCCTCTTGCCAAAGATTGCATCGACAGATGCCGATAGTCTCGGCATCACACAGTTTCTCGGCGAAGGACGAACGAGTTTCGCTGGATCGCCAAAAAATCGCATCTTCAATATCAAACGAGCCATGGAACAATTCCAAGGCACCCTCATCGCGCCTGGAGAAGATTTCTCCTTCGTCAAGCGCCTCGGTGAAGTCGATGGCGAACATGGCTATCTGCCCGAACTCGTCATCAAGAGAGGTAGAACTGAGCCGGAATTCGGCGGTGGTATCTGCCAAGTTTCAACGACCCTCTTCCGGGCGGCACTCAACACCGGACAAAAAATCACCGAGCGTCGCAATCACGCCTATCCCGTAAGCTACTACAAGCCCTACGGCATGGACGCTACTATCTACATCCCCAAACCCGATTTCCGCTTCATGAACAACACTTCCGGACACATCCTCGTCCAGGTCGCAATCGAGGGAAGCGAGCTCGTCTTCCGATTCTACGGAACGCCCGACGGGAGGAGCGTCTCTATAGACGGTCCTCATATTCTCGAACGATCCCCAGACGGCGCCATGAAGACTGTTTTCACGCAAACAGTGCTCGCTGCAGATGGCTCAACAATGATTGAAGATACTTTCAAGAGCTCCTACGATTCCCCGAGCAAATACCCTCACCCTAGCACAACAGAAACCTTCACTGAGAAACCCAAAGACTGGTCAGAGAAACAATGGAGTGCCTATACCAAAACCGGCGAACTCCCGCGTTGACGAAAGACGTGCACTTTGCTAGGATTCCAATACTTCTCCCTCGAGGAGGAGGTGTTGTTTGTGGACACAGAACACACGTACAGGAGCGCGCATAGCTCAGCTGGTAGAGCAGTTGGCTCTTAACCAAACGGTCGGGGGTTCGAATCCCTCTGCGCGCACCAAGAAAGAAAAATCGCCCCGATAGCTCAACGGATAGAGCAGGGCTCTTCTAATGTCTTAACGAGAGTTCCCCGCCTGCCTGTCTCTGCCCTCGTAGCTCAATGGATAGAGCAGGGCTCTTCTAAGGCTTTGATGTTGGTTCGATTCCAGCCGAGGGCACAGGCATTGCGGGCAGGGACACTTTCTTTGGGAGCACAGAAAACAAAATCAAAGACATCTGTGGAAATCTTCGGCGGGGTGACTATCGTTCAATGGTAGGACAGCGGTTTGTGGTACCGCTAACGAGGGTTCGATTCCCTCTAGTCACCCCAGCGAAGAGTTCCATTTCTTGCCGAACGAAAAAGCAGCCCGACAACGGCTGTTTTTTTTGTTTTCATACCGAGATTATTTCACTTCAACACGAGAATGACTTCTTTTTCAAGAAGTACTGGCGCCTCTCGGGCGAGAATTTCTCGAGAGCATATCGAAGCATAGTGCGCGGCATCTCTGTCGCGTATTGTTCGAGAAATCGAATAAGTGTCAATTCGTCCCGCTTCCCGATTTCGCGAAGCATCCAGCCCGTCGCCTTGTGAATCAGATCATGTGTGTCCCGAAGCAAGAGTGTGGCAAGCGAAACCGTATCATGAAAGTCTCCACTTCGTACGAATCGATACGTCGCAAGTATCGCCATCCGCCGTTCCCAGAGATTTTTCGACCGTGCAAATCGATACAATATATCCCGATTTTTCTGTTGCGAGAGGAAATCTCCAACAATATTGGGCGTCGTCACATCAACCAAATCCCAATTATTCACCGCCTCCCGATGCGCAATGTAAAAATCAAAAACCGTCCGCTTCTCTGGCACGCTTTTCGCCTCCTCATACCGGAGAACAAGTATCAGAAGCCCGATCATTCGCTCTTCATGCCACGAACTCTCCAGAAGTTTCACAACTTGAGAGAAATCGATATTCCGATACTGTTTAGAAAGCTTCCGCACTTCCCCCATAGTGAGTCCCAAAAATCGATCCCCTTCACCATACTCCCCCTTCCCTGTTTTGAAAAACCGCGCACTCGCCCGCGCACGTTCCTTTGAAGCATTCTCTCGGATATCTTTTTTGAGATCTTGAAAACTCATACTATTCTTCATGACTATTATTCAAAGTACTCTTCATGCTAATTGCTTTAGCTTCCCTACAAAATCATCGGGACTAAAAATTTGTAGAATATCAAAACCCATCCTTTCGTAAACACCACTTTTATAGATACAATCGTCTATAAGTACCACATCTTCGCATCGTAAATTATTCTCTTTCAAATACTCGTCAAAAAACGGGATTCGATTAGGATTCTGTTCATCAATATCTTGCTTGAGCACACCTCTCTCAAAAGAATTAATGATACCGTCAAAATGTTCCGAAAGCCGCATTGCTGGAACAGCAAACCTCGTAAAGGTATCCATATTGTCCGTCGCAATGACACACCTCGTTCCGTTTTCTCGCAATTTCTGCACAAGTGGAAGAATTTCATCAGAGACCAAACGCATCGACTCGCAACTCTCTTTGAGATCCCGAAAAATAATGCCGCGAGAATGCCCAAATCGATCGGAAAGCATTTCTGAAATCTCTTCCGCGTTCACTCTTCCTCGCATCCAATCCATCACTACTGGCATATTCTCTCCAAATAAGTATTGAGAGAGTGGAGTATGCCATTCGTGCCGCGGATGTTCGGGATTTTTCCACTGATCCCAAAAGAGCGACGTCGAAAGTGTGTTGTGCCAATCAAAGAAGATGGTTTTGTATCCTTTATGAAAACCCATATTGATGACCTTCAAATCTATTTCTGCGCATTCCGTATTTTTCTCTGTACCTCATTCAGTTCTTCATCGGACATTCTCGGTCCCTCGACGGTCGTGAGGTAGCCGATATATTCCGGATAGAATTCGACGTGCTTACTCCAAACTCCTGTTTCGCCGGCGAGTTTCCCATGAAGCGGAAAGAGCTTGGCATGCACATGTGCAACGCCAGTTCCCTCAAAAATCATCGCCACTCGTGGAGTATCGAACGTCTTTTCAAGAATCTTTGCTACCGTTCGCGCCGCATCAAGCAATCCATGATAATCCTCATCTTTCAGACTGAAAAGATAGTTTCCTGTATTCACTTTGGGAATAACCACTGTCATTCCTGGCGTATTGGGAAACGGGGTCAGAAAGGCGAGATAGTTTTCATCTTCCCATACTTTCCATGATTTGATTTCACCGGAAATGATTTTGTCGAAGAGAGTCATAGACATTTCATCGTTATACAATATTATCGATACACTGCAACAACCTGACGAATGATAAGTTCGTCCGGCTTGATATACTTTCCGGTGAAATCGAACCACACGGTCATGAAGTCTTCTCGCTCCAACTTTCTCATCGAACCTACCTCTGGATCTTGGAGGTAGATAGAGTCACCGTCCAATCCTGCTACCACGGAATAATGTCCGTCAGCCACATCCGAATCGGTGTAGTCCGTTCGTCCTCGTGTAAACCAGTTCACGATTACGGGAACCTTCTTGTCAAGCCACTTCTCAATATCTTCAAAAGTGCTCTCATTTTTTATTTCTACCATGAAGCCAAGCTGCTCAGCAGCATTCTTTAACCCCTGATCACTTGTCCCCAAATCATCATTTGTTCCGCAGAGCCGTGCCAGTTCCTGTTCTGTTTTTTCAACACCATAATATTCCAAAACAATTCTCAAAGAAGCTGGACCACACATGCCGGCATGCAAGGTTTCTTGGAACGGTTTGAGAGGAAGTATTTCTTTCATACGTCTATGAAAACATTTACGAAACAAACGGGTTCGGCATATCGAAGATCAGCTTGTCGAGAGTGTTTATCTTGTCCGGATGAATGCCGTATTTCAAAACATAGAGATCCCCGACTGCACAAAAAAGCGCCTTACTATAATCGAACCCGAGCTTCTCCGATACCACTCGCACAGAATCTTCACTCTTTCCTTCCACTTCCACAAATGGCTCGAGAAATGGCCACTCGTCAAGAGTAATCTCCACACCGTCAAGCGTCCACAATTCGCGCTTTGACTCTTGATAAGATTTTCGCACGCACCCAATTGATTCGAGAAGCTCAACCGCATCATTGAAGCTGTTCACTTCGAGACACAGCTCTTTCTGATTCTCAATATTCTTTCCATCAATTGTCTTCAGACTTAATGTCACCTTGTCGCCCTCATCGCGAACACGAAGCCATGAATTCTCAGCATCTTCTTTATTGGGAAGAAAGAATGGTATGCGCCTCTGGAGATATTCCGGCCGAACCAAAACAGCGCCCGCTGTTTTCAATCGCTCGCGAATATCATCTTTCTCAATATTCGTAAAAGTCGCCTCGTACTCGATGTTCATGGATTCCTTTACAATACACGTATTATTTCCGACTGAAAAAATTGCTCCTGAAAACTCGTCGCCTTTCGAATCTCCTCATCACTCATATCTTCAAGTGATTTCGGAACAACTACTAACTTGTCATCGTCATCGTTCAGGCGGTGAATAATGGCGATGCATTCTCCTTTGAAGGATTCTATCGGTTTCTCAACGCCGAGAACATACGCGTCGAGCTCCTCTCCATCTGGAGCCTTTGTGCCGAGAATATATCCATAGTTCACCTCATACACAAAGCCGTGTTTCGGATGCTTGCTCCGGAGCGGGCGGTCGATGATAACCTCGACTTCTTTTCCGAGGTATGGCTTGGCGAGTGAGAGGGATATGGATTCCATGATAGGAATGATAGCATCACCGCCCAGCACAGGCAAAATAACACTATTGAATATGGCGGTGTTGGGGAATACTCGTAGTAGGCACTCCTGTTTGTTTCTTTAGCTGTCTATCGGGTATATTAAAGACAGTCGTCATTTTCTCTCTAACCCATGTCTAAAAATTTACCCGTAATAGTTCAATCAATAGTGTACCGAAAGAGAGGCGGGGATTTTGAAGTCCTCCTTCTCAAAAGAACAGAGGAGCGCGGTGGTTTTTGGAATGCGGTAAACGGAACACTTGAACGTGATGAATCAGTAGCCGAGTGTCGTACGCGAGAGCTTTCCGAAGAAGCGGGCATCAGAAATGTGTTGCGGTGGAGCGATGAAATCAATAGATTTAGTTTTCAATACCATGAGTCTCCCTTTGTCGTCGTAGTCTACGCCGCAGAAGTAGCCACTGATCAATTGGTAGTAATCAATGAGGAACACACCGAATACAGATGGGTTAGTTTTGGCGAGACTCTCCAGATGATGAAATTTGATGACGATAAAAACGGGTTACGAATTCTTCAGAAGACACTCCTATGAATATCTATCTTGCAACCAGGAATACAGGAAAGCTTATGGCGGCACAGTCCGCATTTGATGGAACGGGCATAACACTCTTACCCGTCACGCGTGAGTACCCGGAAATTCAAGCCGACACCAGCGCCGAGATCGCCCACTTCACTGCACTCGCTGTTGCGCGAGACTACCATGCTCCAGCGATTCGTGAAGACCATAGTTTGTACGTCAATGCCTTGGGTATTCCGGGTCCGTATATGAATTTCTTCAACAGAAAAGTTTCTGTCGCAGTACTTCTCGCTCTACTTTCGCAATTCAAAGATCGCAGCGGATATTTCGAAATAGCAGCGGCTTACGCCGAGCCAGACGGAGCAACAAAAGAATTCACATTTCAAGTCCCTTGCACATTTGCAACCGAGGAGCGAGGGACACTTCAGAAAGGATGGGATAGAATCATCATACTCGAAGGCGAGTCGCGCACCCTTGCCGAATATCCCGAAGCAGAAAGATTGAATGTATGGAACAAAAACTTTCTCGCAATCAGGAAGATGATTGAGGAAGGAAGATAATGATAGTGCTATCCTTCCGCAACTTTCCCGTTCTCAGAAAGTTCTGCAAATTTGGTGGTCATGGTGGGATTGCCGCGGGTGAGTCTTTTGATGGTTAGGTCTTCGGCTTTGTTATTTGCAAGGCGCAGGTTGTTTTCGGATGACAAGAGCGCGTCTTTGGTTTTCTGAAGATGATCTATAGTTTTGTCTATTTCTTCAATGGCGGTTTTGAATTTACGGCTAGCAAGATCATACGTCCTTGCGAAACCATCCTTGAATTTATTTATATTCTCCTCAAAGTTGGTGATGTCGACATTTTGATTCTTTACCAGCGCAAGCTCGGCTTTGTACTGAAGCGAATTCATAGCCGCATTGCGGAGCAGCGTTATCATAGGGATGAAAAATTGCGGGCGAACAACATACATCTTGGGATACTTATGGAAGACATCGACAATACCCGCATTGTAGAGCTCGTTTTCTGCTTCCAGAAGTGAAACAAGGACCGCGTACTCGCACTTCTTCTCTGTGCGATCCTTATCAAGCTCGCGCAAGAAATCTTCGTTTCGATGCTTCGTAGCCGTCTCATCGCCTTCATTCTTCATTTCGAACATGATAGAGATAATTTCATTGCCGGCCTCATCCGTTTCACGATAAATATAATCCCCCTTGCTGCCGGTCTTGGAATCATTATCTTTTTCGAAGTATGCATGCGGAAACGCTATTGCCCGAAGCTTGTTAAACTCAATTTCACAATGTTGTTCCAGGGTTTCACCTACCATTTTGGTACTCAACTTCAACTTCAAGTCTTTGTACCGCTCAATAATTTCGTCTTTTGATTTCAGTTCATTTTCATACTTATCCTTCAAGGAAACCTCGCGAAGTTGCATTTCGTGTTCCTTGCCCTGCAGCTTGATCTTGAAATCATCTCGCTCTTTTTCGACCGGGTTGACCGCCTCGCTGATGGCGAGTTTTTTCTGAATCTCCGCACTCTCGATTTTTGATTTCATGTCGGCTATCTCCGTTTCCTTCTTTGCCAAAATCTCGAGAAGTTCCCGCTCCTTCTCGGCCTTGAGCTCAGCCAAATCCCTGTCCTTTTTTGCGAGGTCCGCTTGCAGTATGTTCTTGATATTTGCCTCGGCAAGTTTGACGGCTGTTTCTTTCTCTTTCTCAAGCATTTCAACGCGCTCATGCAATTCTTTTTCAAATTCAGCGTCATGAACCTGCTTGAGGATATCGGCAAATCCCGCCTCATCAACCTTGAAAGCCTTTTCACAATGCGGACAGATAATTTCATTCATAGTGATTTTTCATTATCGATTTCCTTTCGCGCGATTATGTGTCTTGCAGAGCATCTGGCAATTCTTTGCATCCGTTGTACCACCCTTACTCCAAGCCGCCACATGATCTGCATCCATTTCGTCAATTTTCCATATTTTGTCCTTGTTAGCATCATGCCCAAGCGCACAAAGAGGGCAATTTGATTCTTCTTTCTTTTCAGCTTTCACTGTTTGTTCTCGATACACTGATTTTTTTGTTGCCTCATCAAACACGCGCACATTGAGCAATTTGGTATCAATAGCGCCTCCCAAAATAAATTCAAACACGCCTTTGCGGTTTTTGACATACGGATCGGCATAGAGTTCGTCAAGATTATAATGCTCGACTTTACGAATAACCTCTCTTTTTCCCTCTTTCTGGACTATTTCCAAAATGGAAATAGTTGACACATTCAACTCTTTCTCCTTGAGAATATTCTTGATATGTTTGTTAATCGCGGGAACATTCACATCAAAAACGTCCGCCATTTGCCGTTGCGTTGCCCAAACGGTTTTTGCGTTCACATCCCCGCGCAATTCCAGCGCACCGTTTTTCGCCTGATAAATAAGAGGTTTCTTCGTTGTGGTCATAGCTTTATGATAGCATGTGCGACACTTCATCCATCGCTACATCTTTTATCTGGATTTTCGGGGACATAGAAATTGAGAGGTAAATTATTCATCGATATTTTTCTTGAGAAAATACTACATTTGCGAAATTTCAGGGGATGTTTGAAGTGGGTTCTGGGCTTGTGTTATCTTATTAGCTTTAGTAAGTTTTTTGTGTTGCTCTTGAAAATCATCGCTTCTTATGATGTCTTGCAGTAATGCCGTTGAGTGCACGAGTGCAATTCCAGTATTTTCAGTAAAAATTGCTCTCACCTCACCCGTTTGTCGACTTATAGCTTCATCTCTATAAGGTACATATGCGCCAATAACACCAGCCAATTTAATCTCTACTGGACCTCCAATTTGAATCGAGTTATTTTTTATTTTTACTGGAGTTGGTAATAAAAATACCGGGCTACCGCTATTTCCCGGAAAAGCGAAACCGTCCATGAAAAATGTTTTATCATGATTGATCCGTGAAATAACTCCCTTTCGTATTATGGGATTTATCGAGTTGTCGTTTTTTAATTCATTTATGCCTGGCTGAAAGGATAGAAAGAACAAATCAACTAGCTCTTGAATTTCTGATATATCGTTTATAAAGAGACTATTTGGAATAAATTTAGCTTTATCCAACTGTGGCGCGAGTGGAAATGGCAACAAGGCAATATCAACATTATTATTACCATGTTTCTTCCAAGAGAATCCCTGACTTAATATCTCTTCGATGGGTTTAAAGTTTACTCCAAAATTTTTATTATTTAGGAATATGAACATTTGCTGATAATTATTTTCAACTACATGTTTAGCGGTCGCAACATAAAACACATCATCTACCTGAATCAGAAAACCAGTTCCTGAAAATACCGGCTCGTTATTTCGCATAAGCCCAAAAAACACGGTGCTTTCTTTTATTTGTGATATTAATTCTTTCATATTTCTAAAAACTTATTTCTTTCTTATGCTGAATGAGCACTCTCTGATAAACTTTTTCTAATAAACCCTCCCGGATGACTACCCCGCTTGCATTCAAATCATAAGTTCCTTTTCTTCCGAATTTATCTAAATAAGCATTCTTACATTCAGCGGATGTGTATACCTTTATTTTTTGTTTATACAAATCCTCATTTTCGTACATTCCAACAATCTCAAACTGCTCGGGTGAATACTTATCGAGAAAACTGATCGGCACGCCCATCACGCCATCATATAATCGCTCAAGATAGCACCGATAAACGGCACCTCAATAGCATCGTAATTGTCATATTGCGTATAGAACTCATCGTTCTTTGCCCGTTTTGCACTTGTAAGATTCTTATTTGCCATATCATTATTTCCAAATCGGGGAATATCGGCGCCATCAAGAATACCAAAACCCACTCCCTCCATCCTACTCCTCTCTTCTTCCCATTTCAAGCCAAAAACCAAACAAAAAACACACCCTCTCGGATGTGCTTTTTGCTTTCTGCGAATCAATCGGTAACAAAATAGAGAAGATTACTCACAGCCAAGAGCTTTTTTGCACGCCGCCATTTGGTCACCCGCTTGTTCGCAAGCGGAGCACTGAAGAGCCTTTGTGTCAGTTCCCGACATCGGAAGCGAGCCCGATTCCAGAGGAGCCGTTCCCGGCAAAGTACTCGGTACTGGCAAAGCCTTCATCATTTCCGCAACATCGGTAAACACCACGTCCGACGGAATGGCAAACATAGCTTCGTCTGCCGTCCATGGATTACAGTCGTACGAATATTTATGATTGAAATCTTTGGCAACATCCTCCGGACGCGAAGGAATCGTCGTCCCATTTGCTGTATCCTTTTCCATTGCAGGAGAATCCAATTTCTGGTTCATTGCCATTTTCATACCCTGTTTCGTCGCCTCATTCCAAAAATATGTCGTATTGCTCCCCGTATCGAAAATCATATTTGATCTGGTTGTCATTCCTGCATTCTTGTCAGAAAGATCCGTACTCAAAAGAGTTGCTCGACCTTTTCCGTCCGACACATAGAACGTGCCTTCCGATTTCGACATATCGCTCTCATCGGAGAAAGTACACTTCTGCGATTTCCCCCCTCCCAAAAGATCCTGAAAAGACATCTTCACCGCATCTTTTGACGGCATCGTTCCCACTTCCTTTTCATCACTGACAACTCCATCCATCATTGTCTTATTTTTCCCCGATCCGCTCACCACAAGAAATCCCGCCAGAAGAATAAGGATACCCACCACCACACCAATCATCATTCCCTTTTTCTTCTTCGTCTCAGCTTCTGTACCATTCGATGTTGTTTCTTCCATACAAATATTTTAAAGCGCCAGCATTCCCCAGTATACACCATCCCCTCCCTGAAACACTATGAAGCCAAAGAGCGGTCATCCCCAACAAAAAAACCGCCTCCCATGAGGCAGCTTTTCTGTATTGGCGGGACATACTGGACGATGTTCGAGTTTATTTCTTAATGAAAAATACTTCTTTCCAATTTTAAAGGGGCACATCTATTCAGAGTACCCCTCGTTAGTGCCAATGTTGATGATCAACACCGATTCGCATATTTTTGAAGAGCTTCACTCATAGCGCTGTATACGTCGTCGGCGCTACATGTGACATCAAGACAAGGACCAGTTTTTTTGTCACAAAACAACGTTAGCTCAGCATATCCGGAGAGAGAATGTTCCGAAATTAACCTATGGAGAGCATCTTTCAAGGTCACAGCCGACGATTCTTCCTCAAACGGCCCAACAAACGCAATATCGGTTCTCAAACCATACCATTGGTAATTCAGAGCGACTTTTACGAACATATTACATCCCCCTTGATATTTGTACACCTTCGTACCGGAATATCTTATCATATCTATATACTTTTGTCAATATTTCACATACAACAAAAGATGGCTTGCTTAAGCCATTTTTCTTATCAGCACGGGGACTGCGGGACGTAATCACGAACAATTTCTGCCCGAAAATCTTGATGGGACTCCTCGGCATGGGTGCGCGGTTTGAGGTAATGCGGGAGCGAATAGAACGGGTGATGGCGACACGGTAGAGTCTGCAGCATTGGTCTTTCCGTGAAAAAGAAGAACGGAACAAAGTTCAACTAAAAGCCGGGTTGTTTCTTTACACTCTGTACGATGTCTAAAATAAACGCGTCCAAATTTTCTTTTGATATGGATCCATATTTTTTGGAAAGCTCCTTGACGATATTCTCATGTTCGGGATACCCCGCTTCTCGGTTGTTCATCTCCTGCGGCCATGAGGCAGAATTCTGAACGATGGTATTGAAAATTTCCGAAACATGCCACAGAAAAAAATCACTGTCCTCATTTCGATATTCTTGGTGTTTGGCAAGAAAATATTCGTAGAAAATGAAGTGGAGCATTTCGTGGGCGATGATGAAGAGAATATCCGCTCGATTTGCCGGTTCATAGGGAAGCTGAAAGGTCTTGTCTTCCAAAAAACGCGGGTACATACCCCACACGGTTGGAAAGGCAATGTATTTCCCTTCCGGCCAGAAAGAGGAGTCGAACAAAGCGTGCACACCCGCGAAGTAGACTGGTTCGGCAACCCGCCACTTTTCTTCATATTGCTTCAGTCGATCTTTCATAACATCTCGATCGCGATTGTAAATTTCCGAAACGTATGAGGCGATATCGGATTTTTTGCCGATAAATTCGTGATCTCGAAAAAACTTTTTGAGGTTCAGATGATTCTTGAACACCGCCCACTCTAAATTTCGCCCGCCATCAAAGCCAGCTTCTTCTACAAAGGAGAAAAAGGTCGAAATATCTTTTTCGGGCAGTATCGAAAATGAAAGGCGCGGGATATTGGACATAGAAATATATCAGAGTTTTATTGGGCTTGTTATGAGCATTTTAGCGGGAGAGCGGACAAAAAGAAAGGGCAAGGATGGTAGTCCTTGCCCAAGAAACGCGAACATCATATCGCTTACGCGCTGGCTCGATATGACTCCCATATAAGCCATTCCAAGGAACGTTTGCTGTGCGGACAGATGCGTTCATCCGTATTCCAGCGATCGCCGGTTTTTAGCTCGACGCTCGCGGGACATCCTCCGCCGCACATGGCAACCGCCTCGCAGTCGAAGCACTGCTCCATAAAGAGCGGCGATCTCCGCTTCCATGACTCGAACAGACCTTGTTCGACAGGATCATATCCTTCGTTGTACACCGAACCTTGAAAGTACGTCCTCGGCTTGACGAAATCCTGGCACACGCCAACGGTGCCATCTGGAGCTATAACCACTTGGTTTCCTATCACGCCACAATCGGCAAGCATCGGCTCCTGATTCACGAAAGCGTTGACCTTCCTCATCATGCGCTCTTCGTGGATGCCTTTCTCGCGAAACAAGCAAAATGCTCGTATGAGACACTCTGCCGCCCGTTCGAAATATCGATCATCAACGCCTACCGCGGGGTTGTAGTGGAGAATATTGAAGCTGACTCCATCCTGTATGCCGAGATCATCCACAAAGAACGAGAGCACGGCATCGAAATTATCCACAACTTCCGGCGTGAGCGTGGCGGACAGTCCAACAGAGACGCCAGCTGAACGGGCAATATCGTACGCTCGCTTCGCTGAAGAGAAAACATCAACGCCGCGCTTCTTCGCAATGCGGTGCAGATTGTTCAACGCGCGCGGACCGTCAATCGATATTCCCACCGAGACACGGTGCTTGGCAAAAAACTCCGCCAAGTCCTTGGTCATCAAAACGCCGTTCGTCACCACCACAAATTCCGTCTCTTGGGGAAGAATGCCCTGATCCTTCAGAGGGTCGGCGCACTCCATTGCTCTTCGCAAAGCTTTTTGATTGAGAAGCGGTTCGCCGCCGTACATATGGACGATTTTTTTCGAATCCTTCCGTCCGTACCGACTCGCAAGACGACCAAAGAATCGCAGAGCTTGCTCGACTGTCTCCAGAGACATAACGCGCTCTTTGAAATCATGTACGCTCGGCGTGTCTTCGAAACAGTACCGGCACTTCAAGTTGCATCCGTCGGTCAAAAGGAGGTACATGATATTCAGACGAATATCCGAAACAAGACCTTCCCGAAGACGGATCAGCACGTCTCTGTCATTTGTCGAATCTGGAACAAGCAAGCCCTCTTCGACCAGACAGTTGAAAACTTCCTCGCCCACCTCTTCGATAATCGATTCTTTGGAATATGCTGTTTTAAGGCGTTCCAAAACTTCTCCCATTTGCTCATCCAGATACAGCACAGCAAGCGAGAGCGTATGAAGAACGGCGACAATGCCGTCGTTCCGAAACCTCTTGTTCCATCGCGTTACGCGAAACTTTTCGCCGATCATGAAATGCGCTCCTCAAAATTTCAAAGGGGGCGTCAAGAGACGTCCCCAATTTGGTTAATGAACCGACCTACTCGTTGCTAGTTGCAACGCGTGCAGGAGGTATAGCAACACTTGAGGTCGCTGTGACCGGCCGAGACAGAAAGCTTCTCTCCGCGAACCTTCTCACGCTGAACCTTGGACAAAACCAAGGGCTTTTTTTCTCTAGCCTTAGCCATCTTTGATTCCTCTCTTTAAGGTACTGCAACGGGAAAAATCACCATGATTTCTCCTCGTAAAGAAACCGTAGCATGGTATTGTTTTTTAGTCAAGGATTCCTACTATAGATTCTGCGGTATATCCAAAATTTTTCAGAGCCTCATTGATTTCTTGCGCGCATTCCGAAAAGTTGCTTCCTACCGGTATATGGCGTATCGGCAAACCTATTGTTTTGTAGAGTTCATCCACGAATCGGTCGCGCTTTTGTCGGTCTTCTCCTTGGTGCGATTTCCCGTCGAGCTCTACCGCGAGAAGCGGCTTCGTCGTGGCGCGATCGCATATGAGAAAATCGACATGGCGCGACTTGATCCGTCCGCGCGCGCCGTACCCGCCGATTCCATGAGTGGCTTCGACGAAGTCCTCGATGCGAACTTTCGAGAGGACAATATATCGGTCGCCAAGAGTTTTCTGCAGGTTGATGAAAAGCGCCTGCTCCGATTCGTTCATGACTCGATCTTTTTTGCGATAGAGAGAAAAATCAACCGACCGACCGTTTCTGCGAAGAAATGGCTTGATGGCGATAACTATCAAAAGAAAAATGAACAACAAGATAATCCAGAACATAGTTTTCTGTATTAACCTAACAATGACAGCTCTATTTCAAGATGGCTTTTTAACTATAGCAACAACTTTTCCATTAACAAAAATTCGTCAGATGGATGAAGATATATGGGTTCGTAATCATACGAAGAGTCCGCTTTCAAAACTACTTGTTCATTCTCTGAATCATTGATAGACCTTTCATTGTCTCTTGCGCCCATAAACTCCACCTTCGAGCCGGCGTTTATGCCTTTGGAAAAACAAAAAAAACCACCTCCCATGAGGCAGCTTTTCTGTATTGGCGGGGACGACCGGGCTCGAACCGGCGACCTTCTGCGTGACAGGCAGACGCTCTAACCAACTGAGCTACGCCCCCAATATATTCTTCTCTGGCTCTTTCCTTCCACATGGTACCAGGGGCGAGATTCGAACTCGCGACCCCGGGCTTATGAGTCCCGTGCTCTAACCAACTGAGCTACCCTGGCAAAAAATATCACGTATTGAGAAAGAAAACAAGGGCGGAGAAATACCCGCTCCCTATGAGGAGCCTACCAGAAAGCCTCGATTGTTTCAAGTTGGGAAAGAAAAAGGCGCCTCGATACTCCAGGCGCCAACTACGTATACGCATTCAAGCCTCCACCTCCGCGTTTTGCGCGATATCTCGAAGACACGTAGCCACCGCATTCATGAGGTCTATGCAGGCTTCATGAAACGGCTCCCCTTCGCTACGAATATGCTCCATCAAGTCATCAATTTCCTCTGCGATATATTCATCGGCATCCGGTTGGGATACCATCGTCCCAAACCACAGAGACGAATACCGCCGTGCAAGAAGGAGCAAATCGTCTTTCTGGCTATTGGAAAGATTGTACTGCTTCACAAGAGGAGAGACGAGCCCTTCGTGAATTTCCACATCCGAGACCGTCGTTCCCTTCTTTATGTTTTTCGCTAAAAGTGTCATAGTATCCTCCTTAAAAAAGCTGGTATGTTAATGAACCGGAGATGAGTCATCTTTCCCTGGTAACGAAGCAAGGGCATTCCCTATCATCTCCACGCTTTCCTCCATTTTCCCAAGCATTTGACCAATCTCACCTGCCATAAATCGAGAAATTCTCTCGGCCTTTTCCCTTGCCATTATCCCCCGAGACACCTCAATTCGGGCAATCCATTCTCGAAGAACTTCCCCGAGGGTCATACCTTGAGCATCCGCTTTTTCATTGAAATTGTCAATGCTGAGCGGTTTTTCATAACTCAAATCATGCGCAATTTCGTCGAACAAGCACAATGCTACCACAGCAGAAGAAAACTCCTCAGGATCGCGCTGCGAGTCGTTTCGTATGCTATCAAGTGCCTCCTCAAGTGCCATCCCTCGTTTGTATGGGCGGGTCGGATCAGTCAAAGCATCCAGTGTATCACAGAAGCGGATGATTACTGGGGCCACGCGCATCACATGAGCGTCATCCTGATGCTTACGCCTGTGCGTGAGCGTCTTTTCTTGCGTCGCTTGCGCGTGATTCCCGATTTTCTCAAAAAATTCACGCATGAGTGCTTGCGATTCTCCCGCGTGTTCGTTCGCTCCTGTTGCGACAACCTCCCCTCGCACACCCGCCAAGACATCGGGACGAGGGTGGTGATGACCAGCAAAAAGCGCCGAAAAATAATCTCCGTGATTCATAAGAATCCGCTCAGAACGAGTCTGATGTGTATCAAGAATACTTTTGAGCGTCATATCTCCGCTAAAGCCGCCCTGTTCTAGAGCACGAACCTGTTCGCTTACCCAGCTTTCTTCAAAAATGTCCACTTCTTGATCCGCGGGTTTTGATGCGCGCTTTTTGCGATATTCAATATGGAAGAGATCTTTTATGGGCATAAACATGTTCATGCGTCTGCCATCAAGAAGCGCCTCGACAGACGCCCTCGCTTTCTGCATTTTTCCTTCCAGAGAATCATTTTCTTCCACACCCCTCACGACTTCGCCGGAAGAGGCTTCTGAAGAACCTTCGCTCTCGTCATGATGAGAGGAAAGACGCATAAGTATCTTCGCAGCGCGATTCCGATCTGCAGAGTCTTCAGAGACCATTTGCTGTACCAGAAATTCGAAACTTTCACTATCTTGAACTGAATTCTCAAGAACTGATAACGCAATAGTAATCTTCCCCACATCATGAAGGACACATGCACGAAGGAATTCCCTCACAGCAACAGATGCCTCCTGTCCAATCTCTTCTCCGAGAGTGATATCGAAACCAGCAATCGACTTACCGTTGAGGAGAAAAACGCGCTTAAACTTCCGAGAAGCGATTTTGAACGTACTTAGAGAATGCCGAAAGAGCGTCTTCGGTTCATAGAGCCACATACATGCGAGGAGTTTCCAATCATGCGGTTCGAGACACCGATTGAGATCCTCCAAATCCTCGGGAGACAAGAGTGAATTCTCTCCTGAGGTATCCTTGAGTTTCCGCATATCATTCATCATTTCCGCAAGAAACTCCGGGTGATCTTCAACGTTTTTTTCTATGCGTTCTTCCGGAGACGACTCTTCAGCTATTTCTCCGACTGTATTTTGAAATCTCTCCACGTTTTCGGGATGATACATAGGCAAAAAAACAAAGCGCGACACACTGGCAGTGTATCGCTCTTCCCCCCTCTCTTCAAGCGCTCGCCAAGAGAATCTATTCTCCTTCGCTCAAAAAATTTCCTGTTTGCCGATTCCAGAGATTTGCATAGAGCCCGTTTCTTGTAAGAAGCTCGTCGTGCTTCCCTTCTTCTTCTATCTGCCCGTCACGATTGAGAACAAGGATACGGTCGAGCTTGCGGATGGTGCTCAAGCGATGTGCGATGACGACCGCCGTCTTCCCAACCATCAACTCATCGAGCGCCTCCTGTATCGCATGCTCACTCTCCGAATCAAGCGAACTCGTCGCCTCATCCAAAACCAAGATCTCCGCGTCCTTCAGTATCGCGCGTGCAATCGCCACGCGTTGGCGCTCCCCGCCCGAGAGCTTCACCCCGCGCTCACCAACCAAGGTGTCGTATCCATGAGGAAGGCGCGAGATAAAGTCATGCGCCTCGGCCTTCTTCGCCGCCGCAATCACTTCTTCGATCGTCGCCTCCGGCTTGCTATAGGCGATATTTTCTCGGATCGAACGATGAAACAGCATTGGTTCTTGCGGAACATAGGCAATGTGCCGTCGAAGATCATCCTGTCGCACCGCACGAATATCCTGCCCATCGATAGTAATCTTCCCTACCTGCGGATCGACAAATCGCAAAAGGAGCTTCGTCACCGTCGACTTCCCCGCGCCCGATGGACCAACGATTCCCACTTTTTCTCCATCTTGTATTGCGAATGAAAAATCTGTGAACACATTTTCACCATCAGCATAATCAAAAGAAACATTACAAAATTCAATCCGCCCACTCTTCATTCGATCTACTTCCGGATGCTCCGGATCGAAAATGTCCGGCGCCGAATCAAATACCTCTATCATTTCATCAGCATAAGCAAGACTCCCGGTCATTTTCGAAAACACCCGTCCAACAGCAAAAAGCGTATGCGCGATAGAAGAAATATAGATTTGAACAAGAACAACCGTCCCCGTGGAAATCGATCCCGCAATCCAAAACCGAATTGCCCCATACATACCGCCAATCTCCAAAATACTCAAAAGACCAACCTGAACAATAAACGTGAAATTCTGAAAATTCCACGCGCGACGACGCAATCGCTCCTCGACATCGGTTGCTTCCTCAAATTGAGACCGTTCACGAAGACCGGCAGAAAACATCTTGACCGCAAGCATATTTGAGACAACATCGGAGAGTCGCCCAACCACCGTAGAATCCTGTTCTGCGACAGCAAGATCATACGGCGCTTTCTTCTTCGACACCCACCAGGCAGCAAGAAGATAGAAAATAACCCATACAAGAAATGCTCCACCAAGGAAAGGAGACAAGATAAATAATGTCACAAGAATCCCCATCAAGTTAACCAGCGTCATCCATATCGAAAAAACAAACTGATCAAACAAATCCTCGAATGACTTCACATATCGTTTTGCCTTCGCTACCAAACTCCCTACGAAATTCCCCGAGAAAAAATGATAGCTATGTTGCTCCAACGCCGAAAATGTCCGATCGGACACATGCTTCATGATCCGACTCTGCGCATACACTATAGAATAATCTCCCGCTCGATAGAACAGTTGGTACGCCACAATACAAACAACGAGCCAATGGAAATTCTGGAAGAGAAGCTCAACAACATCGCCTCGAACATCCGCGGTAGACACAGTATCGATAATACTCCGATAGACCAATGGGAGAATCGCATTGGAAATCAATGTCGCGAATCCATACGCAACAAACATGAAAAACATCCAAAAGCGATACCCCTTAAATGAAGGTGCATACGATAAAAAAACTCTCACGAGTAAATTATTCGACTTTCGTTCTGACATACACAATTTCTACGGACGAAATATCCCCATCCAAAGACGGGGATATTTCAAAAGCTTTATTCTAAACACTGTTGTGGGGGAAAGATTTTCCCAGTCATCCGACGGAGCATCCGGTTGAATGACCGGATGAGCCTACAATCAACTCAATACTCCTCGTTCTCCATAGTTGCGGGGGCAGGATTTGAACCTGCGACCTCCTGGTTATGAGCCAGGCGAGCTGCCAGACTGCTCCACCCCGCGATATTTGAGTTGCTCTTTTCCGCAACCTGATTTCCAATATTTTTCTCTTTTTCTTGCTGTTAACCTGTCATCGCAATACTCAATAATTTTCACGGACAAAATCTCCTTCTGTCTTGTTGATTGAGTTTTTCCTCTTTTATGTTCACTAAGCCTTCTTTCGAAGTTATCAGTCATTCCAACATACACAGTTCCATTCAAAAAGTAAAGTGCATACACTGTGTACATAAATTTGAACCTGCAACCTCCTGGTTACCTGCCTGCCGGCAGGCAGGTGAGCCAGGCGAGCTGCCAGACTGCTCCACCCCGCGATAAATACTGCGCTATACTTCCCAAGAGTACAGAGAACTCTCAAAAAAGTCAATGTGGGCGTGCCAAGATTCGAACTTGGGACCTCGACATTATCAGTGTCGCGCTCTAACCACCTGAGCTACACGCCCAAAAACCAACAAACGCGCCGAAGCACTTCAGAGAAAACTTACCAGAAAAACACTCCGAATGCAAGGCTAGCACTCCAAGAGATGACCATTCTCCTTGAGCCACCGTCGTTCTCGCTCAAAGTTGGGACACATAACCGCGACCGCTTGCCAAAACTTCCGCGAATGATTGGGATGCGCGAGATGTGCAAGTTCATGAGCAACCACGTAATCAATAACCGAAATCGGCGCCATCACCAAACGAAAAGTGAAGTTGAGATTCCCCTTCCCACTACATGACCCCCAGCGCGTCCGTGCGGTATTTATCCTGACTGAGCGATACACGAGCCCGTGCTTCTGTACAAAAAATGCGACGCGCTCCAAGAGAACTTTCTTCGCCTCTCGCCTATACCACGCAAGCAATCGATCTTTTGCTCGGCTCAGAAATCGCTCTGCAAGAACAAATTCGCCATTCGAAAAATTCAGAGAGTACTTCCCTGTTGCCGATATTCGAAGTGGGTATTGCTCTCCAAGATACCAGAAGCGTTCACCTTCACCGTATTGGTGCAAAGATACACGAAGATGAGCTTGCATCCGTTCCAGCGTCCGACGAATCCAATCAACATTGCGTTCAACAAATGATTCGATACATCCGACCGACGTCCATATTGGCGCTCGCACCGTAAGTGTTGCATCACGCGTCACAGAAAGCGCGACGCTCTTTCGCTTCGAGCGCACGAGTGTATAAGGAAATGACGACATAGAAATCTTCCCTTACTACAAATCCATCTCAGCATTACCCGAACGCAAAAGTTCGACAAGTTTCTCCGACACGAAATCCGCGGTATCCATTGGTGATTGAGACTTATTTTCGATATGAATGAGATTTTTGTTGGGAAAAATCCCCTGTGGTGGACTGTAGGAGATTCGAACTCCTGACCCCCGCATTGCAAATGCGGTGCTCTACCAACTGAGCTAACAGCCCAAAAAACACACGATATTCAAAATTCAAAGAGCGAAAAATGCGCTCTTTAAAAGTGCCTCCATTGTAGGGAAAAGAAAGCAATTTGTCCACTCAAGCAAAATCCCGACAGAATATGTCGGGATTTTCTTGTTGAGAGGATGTCTCCCTGTATGGGAGAAAGGGCGGAGATCTCCGTCCCTCTTGTATTGAGGGGCTCGTCCGATAAAGGACAAAGCGATGAGTGGTGGCAAATTGTATATTAGTATTGGTGTTTACATAGGCGTGGCGTTTCGTGAAGAATTGAGATGAACACGATGAAGGAGCAAGCGATATACAATACCTGCTGCCACAATTTCGAGGCATCCAATGAGTCCAAGCGCTATCATGCCAATCGTACGAACCACTGTTTCCGACAACAGAAAGGTCGGAAAGGCTGTTAAAAAGTAATCATCGCGAGGAAGTGAAGTCGTCTCTGTACGACTTGCAAGAGGAGCTGCTGAAATATCCACATGAGAAGGATGATTCATTGCTTCAGTCTGCTCACGAGAAGCTACTGCTCCTGAAACCACTGGAGAATCATTCGAGATATTCTTCCAAGGAGACGTATCAGCAATCGATTCACCAAATCGAGTTCCAAAAAGCTCGACCGTGAGAATCGTTGTCTTCCCATTCCAAGGAATCTCGGCAACTGCGATACCCGTTTCAACATATTTCGGGGAAAGAATATTCTCTCGATGCTTCTCACTTGCCATCCATGCTGATTCTTCACTTTCCACGTTTGTAAAATGAATTGCGAGATTCTCTCCGGCATAGCGATAGGTATACCCTGCCTTCTCGAAGAAATACCAAGGCGTCGTGCCATCTGGCGACGTATGGGAGAAATATTCTTTTGTCGCCATATCCTTTGCCTTCGCTGCTGCCGCCTCAGAAAGAGTCTCGTCAAGACGAAGAGGAGAGAGTCCGGCTGCCACACGATCCTGATTGACCTGATCAGCAACCTCTTGAGAGGAAAACGTCCCTGATTCCGCAAAAGCCTGCATAGGAACAAAAAGAAGCATGGCGAGAGCGACACCTTTTGTGAAGCATGTGGCAAATTGAAGGCAAATGTGTTTCATAGGGCTTCCCCACAGGGGAAATGCTTAAAAAAAGAGGAAACGGGCGTTGTTCACCCGTTTCCTCATTGATTACACATCCATTATACCCCAGAAAACCACCCTTGTCAAACTAGACAAAGAAAATCGCGCCTCCTCACCGCGACTTTCCAGTCCTCCCTCTTCACCTCTATCAAACAACATCGAAAATCTTATGGACCAAAAAACACATCTCGAAAGGTCTCCGGCGTCTTTTCGTGTTCCGCCACTCGCGCATCAAGCATACCAAGCGCTGAATTGAATCGTTCCTGTTGAAACTTCACTTGCTTGTTCTTGGACAGCCGATAGGATTGTTCTTCATCGGCACTCCAGTGAAACGCATACAGACTCTGATACCACGAAAAAACTCCCAAACCGGCAACAACAAGAAAAAGGAGGAGGAATACCCATGAGCTCCACTGCCGCCACCAAAGCCCTGCAACTCCAAGCGACCTCGAAAGAGAAAAATTCTTCGGAAGAGAAAGTGTCAACATAGCGCGTATGATAAAACTAGGGAGTGGTATAGATAACCGTCGAAAAAGATGCCTGCACTTCTGGAGGACGCTCTGGAGATACTTGCACATCCTGAGGAGATGCTACCGACACAGAGGACGATTTCACAGCAAAAGGACTCGATGAAACACCAGACACAGAAACCGGCACTGACTGCCCATCATCCGCTGTTTCTGCTGGAGAAATCTCCACAGACAACACATCGAGCAATACCGGCATCGTATCGAGCTTCTGAAGAAATGCAAGCACATGATTATACGTACCCGTTACCTTGAACGTGATAAAGATAGATCGCTCTTCTGGCAACAACGACACAAGTATATCTTTTGTCGGTGCCTCCCCCGTTTTTTCTGAGGACGCCGGTTCATCACTCGTTGGTACAACACTCTTCACCAACATCTTCTTTGCCGGAGGAGCCGCAAGAAGTGAAGTTGGAGAAGCCTCAGAGAGTACGGAAACACCAAGCTCCTGTCCAATTGACTCAAGAGACTCTACCAGCGAAACAATATGATCTTTCGGCAAAAAAACTTCGAGCTTTCCGTCCGCCGCCTGGATACGCTCCCACGTCTCACGCATGTTAGAAATCCCTGCTGATTGCTCTTCGAGCATCTTTCTATCAACCATCGCCTGTTGAATCGACTCCATCTTTCCTTGATTGTTCTCCAAGATACGAACGACACCGAAGTAGATAAGCGCCACAAAAAACCCCGTCATACCAAGAGCGACGATAATTTCCCGTGATTGTTTCCAAAAAATTAACATACCAGGAAGATAAGAAATCTTTAACAAGAAGCAAGCACACCTCGCAATCTCTACTCTTTCTGAGTGTCAACAAGGCACGATTTCCGTATAGTGGCGCTTAGCTGAAAATCGATATCTTCTTTCACAAGTTTGTCAGAGAGCGGTACCGTCGCATTCAAAAAACAATCAGAGTTATTCATAGAATTTTCAAGAGCGAGCAGTGCCTCACGATTCGGCGCCGTACCGCTTGCTGAAAATGAAAGATCATTTCCGGCAAGCACCTTTGTATAGAACACTCCAAGAGGTGTCGCTCTATCAATTACCTGAAAGAAATGTGTCCATGAAACATGCTCTCCAAGAAGTCGGGAAATTTCTGATACTTGTTTATTGGTGTCTTGAAAAGTTTTCTCATATGACTCGATTTCTTTCTTTCCAGAAACAGTGGACGTCCCATCATTGGATAAGAGACCCTGCGCCGCCGACAACTGTGAAGAAAGGAGCGCAGAAATACCAAGAAGCGCACAGCAATAGAAAAATCCGAGGAAAATAATACCAGAACCCTGCGCAACAACCATGCGAAAGCGCGTTTGCTTTCGCATCTCTGATTTTTTTTCAGCTGGAAGAAGATTAAGCAGGATTTTCATAGTTTCGTATACCGCGGAGCGCAAGTCCAAGCGCCGTTGAGTACTGCACTGACTGCTTTTTATTGATTACAGGGATAGATTTCCCAATGTGGAGATTGACCCAAGGGTTTCCAAATTCAACAGGCTTTCCCATTTTCCTTGCAAGATACGGGAGTATGCCACGCATATTGGAGCCACCACCACATAGAACCACTTTGTCTACCGCCGAAGAATACCGAAGCGTATTGAGATAGAAGTCCACCGACCTCTCCATCTCTGCTGTAAGACTCGAAAGCACTGGCTCCACCATACAAAAAAGCGGGTCGCCTTTCGTCTGTGAACCAATACCCTCAGAAATCTTGATACGTTCTGCTTCCTCAAACGGCACATTCATTCCCTTTGCAATAGAGTCAGTAATCATCTGAGACGAAAGCGGAATACTTGATGTAAAAACAGGAATATTCCCAAGCGCAATCAAAAAACTCGTTCGCCGATCGCCGATATCAATAATGAGCGTCGTCACATCGCTTTCTTCTTCAGGAAGGAGAATACGCGCCTGCGCAATCGATTCCGTTTCAAAGCCCACTACCTCAAGCCCGGCGGATTCGAGCGCACCGACAAACTGATCGACAACCGATCGCGCAACTGCCACAACCAGAACACTCATTTTTCCCGCATCTCGAGTGATATTGCGATCAAGAATTTGATAATCGTAGTACACCTGATCAAGCGTAAGTGGAATATTCGCCTCAATTTCCCATTTAATCGCTTCCGTCACCTCGTCCGCATCCATCTTCGGCAAACTCACAATACGCAAGAACGCCTTCGTCTCCGGCAATGAACAAAAAACGCGACGAGAATGAATCTTCCCTGGACCTGCCACCTGAAGAAGTGCCTTCACGCCAGCAATAACCGCTTCTTCTTTCAAAATTTTTCCATCAGACACGGATTCAAATGGGAGGTTGACGGCGCCATAACTCACAATCTTATCCCGCTCGCCCTCTTCATCAAGAAACACTGCCTTAAGAGACAGGTCGCTCAAATCCAACCCAAACGGTCGTGGCGTGAGTCGAAAGATATTTCTATTCCAAAGAGACATTTTGTTTGAATTTGTTTTGACGAACAATGCCTATTCATTTTATCACAGCTCTTCCCACAAATCTATCAGATACTGCTTTCCTGTCGGGAAATATGGTGGTGGCGAAATAGAAAGATTTTCATCGAAATGAAGTTCGCGATCCTGATACCCTGTACCGTCCGTATATCCAAATCCAATACGTCCTTTCGATGCTATAGCACCAAAGATAGTAATCTTATTTTTTATATTCCCGTAATTCGCCCGCTGCACCGCACCCTTCTGAGCAAGAAGCGCCCCGTTTATCTCTAGGTTATTTGCAGAATCATAAGGAAAATCTATCGATCCCTCCGCAATAAATCCAAGCGCTTCTTGTCCGCCACTTCCATTCTTATATACTGCGCCGTCAATAATGTAAAGATTGGGATCGGTTCCAAATTCAAGGTCAGTAACAGCAAGAGTCATTCGTTCAGCATCCACCTCCACTCCAGATACACCCTTACCGTCAAACCATACAGTATCTTCCACAAAAATAAGCCCCTTAGAAGGGAAATCTTTAGAGATTTTTGTAGAGTTATCAAGCTTGGTAATAGTATTTCGACTACTGTTAATTGTTTTTACCTCAGTAATGTCATATCCTGTTGGCTTGAAAGTGACAAGATATCCATACTGACCGCTTGGTCCGTAGTAGTGCGCTGCTGACCCGCTATTCTTTGCAATATCCTTCATGTACGAAAGGTCAGCAGTCACACTATTGAAATCAATAGTTGTCACGGGAAAGTTTTTTCCACCAAGAAATACTGAGTTACCAAGCGTTGTATTGTATTCCGTCCCCGGCCAATCACCTGTCCAAACTCCCGGACGTTCACAGCTATTTACAGTCGACGTATCAGGATCGTCATAGCATGTCACCCCAGCAGACACAACATTATGTGCCACACCATCAAAACGGATACCGCCATTCCCATGCATCGGACCAAAAATCTCTGTTGAACTACTCAATCGAAACGGATCGTTCCCAAGAATCATATACTCGCTCCAACTTGGTCGACGAAATCGAACCCGTATAGTGCGCGTATGACTCGGGTATTGATATGTCCACCCGGTCGACTCAAGCGTGAAGAGCGTTGAATTTGCCACGGGCGGTGTCACTGTAATGCGATATTTCCCCAATCCCTGGAAATCATCTTCATAATCACTCCCGACACCAAGTGGCGACGGACTCGTAGATTGCCAAAATTCATTAATCTGCTCCGTATTTTTCCCATCAAGCTGATGAGCAATGTACCATCGATAGAAATGCGCCCCCGCCTCCGCTACTTGAAGCGACTGCTCCCGAGAAGCTACAAACAATCCGTATTTCAAATGTGACACAACATACGAAATAACACCGGAGAATATAATCGTTGCTATCGTCGTCACGACAAGCACAAACACCAGTGCAGACCCACGAATCTTTGACAGACGCCGAGAAAATATAGTACGCAAGAAAGAAAATGGTAGAGACATAGGTTTATTTTCTCCAGAGATTTCTCAAGGAAGCAAATGATGAGATTTCAACAGCATGTGAACCCGCGAGAGGAGTTGCATCAACTAAAATAGAAACATGAACCATACGGACATCTGCGAGTGTTGGTGTTGCTGAAAGTGCAGCGTTGGTCCTGTCATAATAGGAAAAAACTGGTTCAGAACCATCATTCACAACAGAAGTAGCAACAACAGATACTGAATCATCACTTGCTGGATATGTTGGTGGCGTCGTCGTCGATGGATTAGTCACTCCATATTTAATAGTCTTTGGCGTAGTGGATGTATCATAAAATAAATGCACTCGTTCTATTATTCCATCATGATTCTCATCGGCAAAAAATGAAAATTCTGTTGCCGTTGCCTGCGCAACAGGAAACGAGCCATCAGCACCTGTTTGCGCATTACGTATAAGATCCACCATTCCCTCAACACCACGTGATGCTGCAAACGAGTCCTGTCCAGTCTGCATTGTAAATGACTGTGTTCGCCAGACACTTGCCAAGAACGTCGACATGCCAAGCATAACAATCGACAGAATACCCATTGCCACAATGAGTTCCACCAAGGACATACCTCGAAGAGATGCTCGCGCCATATTGAACTCCAAACAAAATAACATTCCTTACCAAGTATCACTCAGTATCATAAAGCAATAAGTGTCACCGATTCCTCAACAAGTCCATCTGAGATTGTCACCGTTCCGCTCTTGTTTTGATATCCAGTTGTTGTTATCTCATAGGAGTAGTCCTGAAGCAAAAGTGTTTCGCTTTCATCATGTGGGAAATACACCTTTCCAAACTGATCCGTCGTCGACGTATGGTCATACCCACTCGGATTAAGCGCATCAAAAAATCTCACTGAAGCATCCGGCACTGGAGACGTACCATCGGTCACTGTAAAGAATGCTCCCGGACGGGCATCGTCTATCGCAACCAGTGTAAAAGTATTCGGAGTCCCATCTGTACCGACTGATACAGAAAACGCATCCAAAACCGTTGCTGGATCAAGCTTCCAGTACCGGTAGGTTGAAGGAGAAATCGATGAACTCTCAACGAAATACGCTCCCGGCGGTGCGTTTGAAAGTGATACTTCACCCGTCACAGCTGTTGGAGAAAGTGAATATACCGGGCTATTTCCATCAGAAGGATTCGTCCCAAGAAGTCGTCCACCCGCAATCGAATAACTTACGGTATCCAGTGTGTCCCCAGACAATACTTCTTTTGGAGAAAATGCAATTGTGTATGACTGATCCATCGTAAACGACACCGTTTGTAATTGACCCGACAGAATAGAAACATGCTTATAAATCGGATCAAGCGTTGACGTCGCATCAAGCGTTTCAACAGGCTCATATCCGGACTTCGAAAGCGACACCTTGTACCGCGGCGTGAGTCTTTCATCAAGACCCACAAACAAACAGCTGCCGCTTTCGGTAATACATTGTGTCTGATTACTGCTATCGAGATCAGTCACCGTTACTGTCACCGAAGACACGCTTGTGCCACTCGAATCAGAGACATTAACAACAAGATTGCCGCCACCAGCTGTTGTTTCTATACCATCGGGAACAAAACGCGTCGTCAGAGTAATGGCCTCTGTATCTGTCGCTCCCCACGATACTTTCACTGTCACTTTCTTCGAATCATTGGGCACTATATCATTTGGCGACCCCCCTGCCGTCCCATCAAATGGGTCATCAATATTCTGCACAATTGTTTTCACTGTAAACGATGATCCAGCAGAAGAGACCGTTTTCTCTCGTTCGCTCGCCGGAAGCGTCCCACGAAGCGCTGTCGATATCTCATCTACAAAGCCAACATCGGTATAGGCGAGATTTCGAAGTTTTTCAAACTGTTCATTGGCTACAGAAACAGCAGCAAGCCGGCGCTTGGAGTCAAGCGCGAGTCGAGCGCCATTTGAATAGACCTCATAGAAAGACAAGGTAATAATCGAAAAAATTGCGAGCACGAGGAGTCCTTCGATAATCGTCATGCCTTTCTGGTTTTTTTTCTGTTGCATGTGACAGTCACAATGGAAGAAAGCGTCATTTGATATTCTCCAACACAGAGTACATCGGCTGCAACATCGCAACCGCAAAAAATCCGACACCACCACCAATCAAAAGCATAAGTATCGGCTCGATAATAGAAGACATGTTCTTGGTAATCTGCGTCACTTCGTCTTCATAAAATGTCGCAAGCTTCTCAAGTACCATTTCAGTTTTCCCTGTTTCCTCACCAACCGCAATCATTTGAGGGACAAGAAGTGGAAAAATCCGCGGATACCGCAAGATAACCACGCTCAATTCCGTCCCGCGTTGTATCTCGCCGATTGCCTGCGTAATGGAGTTTTTGTATGCATCATTTGAAAGCACGCGCGAAACGATGCCAAGTCCGTCAACTACCGAGACACCACTTCGCAGAAGTGAACTGTAAATACGTGCAAACCGAGCGCAATTCACTTTGACAACGATATTTCCCACAATGGGCATATAGAGGAGCGAAATACTAAACGCACGCTTCCCTGCCGCCGTGCTCAGAAACATCTTCCCCGCGATAATACCACCAAGAACAAGAGCAATACTCGCAATGTAGTGCCCACGCAGAAAGTCGCTGATACCAATAATAAAAACTGTCATTGCTGGCAACTCGACATCCATATCTTTAAAGGTGCCCACGATACTTGGCAGAATATATGTGAGCATGAGTATGGCGATACCAACCATCGCCACCAAGATGACTGCCGGATAAATAAGCGCGCCCTTCACCTTGCTCGTGATATCATGCTCTTTCTCCAATTGCGTCGCCAAAATTTCGAGTACCATTTCCAGGTTTCCCGATACCTCACCGACATATACCATGTTGACAAAGAGCTCATTGAAAACGGATGGGAAGCGCGCCATACCTTCAGAAAGCGTCTTTCCGGTTTGAATATCAGCATGAACCGACTCGAGAATATTTTGAAATTTTTTATTTTTTGTCTGCGTGCTGAGATTTTTGAGAGCACGAGACATTGTCAGCCCCGATGACACCATGACCGCGAGATTCCGCGTAAAAACCATCTTCTCTTTGAGAGACACGGATGTGAAACGATCAAAGAACTTCACATGAACACCATGCAATTCTTCTTCAATCACTTTGATCGAAGTCGGCACGAAATCCTCAGCAGCAAGTGCCGCGGCAACACCTTTTTCGTCCTTCGCAGTAACCTCGCCACCTTTCGACTCTCCGGTTTTGAGATTTTTTGCAGTATAAAGATACTTCGGCATAATTCACACAAAGATATATGCCCAAATTATACCACAGTTTTGTCAAAAAATTTCAGATACAATCCATAACCCTTTGCTTCGAGTTCTTCTTTGGGGACGAACCTGAGCGCGGCGGAGTTCATGCAGTAGCGTTTGCCGCCCTTGTCTGCCGGACCGTCATCGAAAACATGTCCCAAATGTGAATTTCCTTTCTTTGATCGCACTTCCGTTCGCACTGAAGTCAGCTCCGTATCATCGTGAAGTGAAACTGCATCCGAATCAATCGGCTTCACAAATGAAGGCCAGCCCGTCCCGGAATCATATTTATCTTTCGAGAGAAACAATGGCTCGCCAGAAACCACATCGACATACAACCCCTCCGCTTTGTTGTTGCAGTATTCATTTTCAAACGGTCGTTCCGTTCCGGCGTTCTGCGTCACTTCATACTGAAGCGGAGAAAGCTTCGCACGCAATTCTTCTTTCGAAAGCTTCTCCAAGGAATCCTCACTCGATGCAGATTCAAAAACCGCAGACATTCCGTCGTGATGCGCCGCGATAAACGCTTCGCGCCCAGAACCTGTTCGATACGCCTGATACCGAAGCGGATTCTTCGCGGCATAGCCTTGGTGAAAATCTTCCGCTCGCCAAAATTTCACCCTCGGCACAATGAGAAGAGCAAGCGGTTTGTCATAGATTTTCTGCGCCTCCACATCTCGCACTACCCTCTCGGCAATATGTTTCTCCTCCTCGGTGTCGAAATAAATCGCCGGCGCATACTGCTCTCCACGATCAGCAAACAAGCCATTCGCATCCGTTGGGTCGCTATAGAAAATAATATGCTCTACCAAACTCCGATACGAAGTCTTCGTTGGGTCATACGTCACCTCAACCACTTCGCGATGTCCACCCTTGGCATAATTCTCATACGTCGGATTCTCCGTCGTCCCGCCCGCATATCCCGACTCAACCTTCACGATGCCTGAGAGCTTCTCAAAATCCGCCTCCACACACCAAAAACACCCCCCAGCAAACATCGCCGTTTTGTATTCCGAAAGTTGTTTCACCTGCCGAGACAAAGAATCTTGCGAAGACTGCGTCATAGAAAAATATCAAAAGTTGGAACACTCACATCACCAAAGAAAGTATACCAAACAATCTCACCAACCAAAAAAACTCCCCCGCCAGACATCCTGTCTGCGGGGGTTCATATTCCCTTCAATCAATCCTTTCCATTTCATCCATACTTACACTCCTCACTTCAGTGAGCAATCGCTGCTGCTTGCTGCTGATAACCCTGTTCCGTACATGTCACATCCTTGCACCCACACTTCCATACATCGTCCACCTGGTGACAGATATAGGCGAGAATGAGCGTCGGTTGTACTACCGAGCTCGTATCTACCTGAGCACCCGAGACAGTAAGCCTCGCACCACCCCGGCAGTAGTCACCCCACAGTTCACCCTCAGAGCATTCAACGGTGAGCGTTGTATCCACCCCCGTCTTGCTGTTGCGAACATGCACCGTCTTGTAGACAAGCACATTCGGGTCACCCTCCGTCCCGAATATCAGATCAAGCATATCGGGTTGGTTTGGAGAGCATATCGGGGAAATAACCAGACGATTCCCCGAAAACCAATCGAAGGGCGGTGAGTAGGGCTGCACACTCCATTTTTCCCACGTATCGGGAGTGATCAGCGGGCAAGCAATCGGAGCATTTGGATCTACGAGCGTTCCGTCCTCTATGTCATCGTTTTCCGGTTCGGAAATGGTAAACGATATTGAGGCAGTCATCACACTCCGATCAGACTGCGCTGTACGAAAGTCGTAGTCCACCTCTGCCGAGAACACATAGTCTCCCGGCATCGTCGGCATGACGAATGAAACTTCCTCCTGAGCCTCGTCATTGGTACGAAGATGATCATGTCTCGTTTGGTCGAAACCAATGACAATCGGATCGGGACCGTACTGCGGTCCTTGCACTCTCCACTCGGTATTCACCTTGTCGGAACCAAAGGGCGTGCCCGAATTCCGAATTCGCACATACGCCGTCACACCTTCTCCGGGTTGCGCTGCCGGGTTGGAAAACCACAGCTGCGATATGGAAAGATGCGGGTTTTCCGTCAGCGTAAAGACCTGCTCACCTTTCCAATTGTTCTTCTCGTTCGATTCAGGCTCCCTGTTGTCGGGGTCAATGTGCACCCCGAAGTTGAATGCGCCCGGATACCCGGACGGGTAATTGTCTCCGTGGATATCAACGCAGTGCCTCGTAGTTGCTTTGGCTGTCCGTACCTTGCTGAGGTACTTCGCTGGAATCATTTCGGATCCAACCGGATCGGGATGCTTGTCTTCTCGATTGCCTTTCGAGACATAGAAAGTGATTTTCACATCTCTCGATACATCCTTGTTTCCGGCATTCTTACTCTCGGCAACCATACACACCGTGTCGCCAAAGCCAATGGTATTCCATACATGACCACTGCTTCGCTCCGTCCAGAGCTTGGTCACGACGAGATCGGATTGTTTCCCGCTCGCATTGTTCCCTGTGATGGGAGCAAAGGTCTCGGCAGGATCCGCCTCGGCATAGCTGCCCAGGTCAATTGCCTTGTCTCCGTTCATACCGGGACCGTCAGTCAGGATAACCACCCGCTTATTTGTTCCCTTGATCTCATAGACTTCACCCGCATTGTGCACCACGAGATCTCGCTGAACCGATGGATCGGCAGCAAGCGCCGCTGGCGTTTGGACAAGACTGAAGAGCGAATCCAATCTGGAAAACAAGAAACTCAACCACGATGACCACCATGGAGCCTTCTCCACGCTAACGATATCGCTAACCTTTACGACTCCACCATTGTCCCTAGCGCTTTGTAGTGTGGACTCGATGGCTTTCTCGATTCCGGGACATGCCTCACTCTGACTCACTTCTTTCGTCACCCAGTAGTCACTCCTCAATCCATCAACAATCTTGAAGCGAGCATTCGCCGTAGCACAGAGGTCGGAACCTTGGTAGATATAGTCACCTCCTCGGTAAAAATCTTGTGTGCCTTTGGGGATGAGGGTGGCGGGGTGAATAGAATTTTGAAACGGATGAACAGTGCATAACGGGTCATTCCTGTCTGGATGATCAGAAATCAGCACTCGTCCAAAATGTTTTGGTGGGATGGTTATGCACTCATCCTTTGTATCCCACACCGTCTCATGAACATGATCACCTCCGATATAATACCCTACCTTGCCAACAGGCTTCCCTGCTTTCACTAAGATATTTTTTCCAGAAATATCCTGCCGAAAACAACCTCCTTTTTCGCTCCTCTTTATTTGCTCCACACCATTTGAATCCTTTCCAAATCGCTCGTAAAAATCTTCCCATTGCATATGAGCAGAAAGAGAAGCAAATGGCCTGCCATCATCCGTGTAATGACGAAACACAACACCGACATTTCCAGAGCCCCACCCATTACATGAGATATAGCTAATGATACCATCAGCCACCATCAGCACCTCATAATTAAGAGGTGCTATTACATCAACAGATAGATGATCCCACAGTCCATCGCCAAGATAATCTTTCTCCATGTAGTCACCACCGACACTAAATTTAGATGTTCCGGTGGGGTAGTAGAGTCCATTCAGAGTTTGGTCAGCCGCGTGAACTACATTCAACAGTAATCCTTCGCCTATCAGAAAGAACAAACTCAACATTCTCTTCATCGCAAAGATACCTCATGTCGTATTTTTAAAGAGCTCTTATCTCAAAGAACTCACATGTAGGAGTAAACCAACAAAACGTTAAGTCACGCCCTACAGATTTCACGCAAATTTATAACGTGAAATCTGTAGAACACTACTTTAGAAATGCCATCCTCGTAAGAATCCATGGGTACAGTGTAGCCAATTCCGACGGATAAAAATTTTCGCCTGATTCAAATGTCCCATCTAATTCAGAGGAAACAAGATAATATTTATTCCCATAAAATATGTATGCTAACACATTGCCAAATCCATAAGATACAATAGTATCATAACCATCAACTCTCGTGTGCCACACCTTATTTTCAGGAGTTTTTATTCGACGAGAGAGAATATCATGAAATCTCGATGCTTGCAGATTTTCCCTGTCTGAAAAAGAAATCCGTATCGGACAAACAGATGTCTCTTCAACAAAGTACTTTCTTTCCTTTTCCTGCAAACAAACCCCTTCACCATCCGCCTTTCCGCTCCAATCTTCTGGTATCTTCACCTCAAATCCTAATTCTTCGTCTCGATAGGTCTGCCAAGTGGAGGTATCAACCGGTGCAAAAGTATACTCCCCATCAATGAGATCTTTAACGCTTTCAATCTCACTTTGAGAGGTGCTCCGTTGAGAATTAGATTGTTCCAAAGAAGAAATTTTATCCTGAACAGACTGAGTCGTTTTCTGATTTCGGAAAACACACCACGCACCGACAATGGTGGCGATGAGAATTGCTGAAATGATACCGAAAAGCACGTACTTGTTTGGGAGTTTCATAAATGTGTGAATTACTATAGTTTATGTACGTATTTTTGTCAAATGTAAAAATGTACTCTCACTACAAAACGGCGGTTTCGACGTCGCTCATGCGGCGGCGGAAGGATTCGAAGACTTGGGGACCGCGAGGATGCGGGAGGAAGACGAGTGCCTCATCGGTCGCCTCAATGATGCCTTCGGATGTATTCGTTTTTGGATTCGCGGCAATTTTCTGCTTCTGAAGTCGGCGAAGCAGAGACTCAAAACCAATGCCTACCAAAAGTATTTCCCCTATCGTCCTCGACAGTCGCGCCCAGAAAGTGTCCGGGAGAAGCGCGCTGTGAGGGAGTCGCGCGCTTTCAAAATGCGGACGGAACCGGCGTATCCATCCGTTTGAGCGTTGGAATTTCCGAAAAACAGACTCGCCGAAAAATGGAATAATGAAAAAGTACTCGCTCGATGAAAAAAGATCCTTGAGTCGAATCTCGAGTGAATGCGTCGTCACCCAGAAATTGAGACAGGCTCGACGCGCAATATGTCTGCCGTGCCGACGCAATCCGAAGAGATGAAGCAGTGCCGTCACCGTCGCGCGCCCCGTCCAGATAGAGCCACTTCGAAGCACAATAAAGAAATCCCAGTCACTTCCGCGATCGGCGTTCTTCATGGAAAGACTCCCCGTCAACCCCACCATGCGCACAAAAGGAAAGAATCGCATAATGCTCGCAATTTTCCGCGCGCCTCGGATATTCCGATCGGCGATTTTCTGCCGCTCAAGGCGCGTCGCGATGAGGCGTTCCCGCCCGCGCAAGAACACAAACCCATACTCTCGTCCCAAGCGCTTCCGCAAATAACTTCCATTGAGAGTCTCCCTCACTTCGCGAAACGACACTTGCTCCATCGTCATTCCCTCACCATCGGACATCAAGAGGAATTTCCACACCTCAAATTCCGTAAGCGGATAGTCAAACGCATCATAGTACGCAACCGTCTCGAGAAGAGCGCGATGAAGAGAGGTCATAGTATGAGAAACATCACAAATACTTCCCCGTCAAGCTGCGTTTGCATTTCTTGAGATCGGTAGGCGTCCCCGCAAAGACAATTTCACCGCCAGCAGCACCCCCTTCGGGTCCCAGATCGATTACCCAGTCACTATGGCGGATCACTTCAGAATTATGCTCAACAACAAGCACGGTGTTTCCTTTATCGACAAGTGCGTCGAGGATAAGGAGGAGTCGACGAATGTCCTCGAAGTGGAGACCGATAGTCGGTTCATCGAGAATATACAGCGTCTTGCCAGTTGCCTTCCGCGCGAGCTCGGTCGCAAGCTTGATACGTTGTGCTTCGCCACCCGAAAGATTGGTCGCGCTCTGTCCCAAAACAAGATAGCCCAGCCCCACTTCATCAAGCGCACGGAGCTTTTCCTCGACTGCCGACTGGTCAAAGAAAAACGCGCGTGCCTCGGTCACCGTCATATCGAGCACCTCGGACACGTTCATACCGCGATACTCGATTGCAAGTGTCCGCTCATTGTAGCGTGTCCCACCACAGGTCTCGCACGGCACATACATATCCGGCAAGAGATACATTTCAATCTTCCGCATACCACTTCCCTGACAGACTTCGCATCGCCCGCCACGCATATTGAAGCTGAAATGACTCGCCGAAAACCCTGCCTTCTCCGCTTCTGCCGTCGCGGCAAAAAGATCCCGAATCGGCGTCCATGCACCCGTATAGGTGACCGCGTTCGAGCGTGGCGTCCGCCCGATTGCTTCCTGGTTAACGACAATCGCCTTATCGATATGTTCCATACCGCGAATCGCTCGGTGCTTCCCAATCGAAGCGCGAGCACCATGAAACTCTCTGAGGAGCGCTCTCCCGAGAATATCCGTAATAAGCGTCGACTTCCCCGACCCGGACACGCCGGATACGACAACGAATGTCTCAAGTGGAATATGCATGTCAACATTTTTGAGATTGTGTTCTGTTGCGCCGATCACTGAAAGCATTTTTTTGGATTTTCGGAAAGATTTCTTCGTCGATACACTGCGTCGACCGGAAAGATACGCACCCGTCTCCGTCTTGGATTGCCACAAAGCCTTTGGTGTCCCAGAGAACAGCACCTCCCCGCCCTCGCGCCCAGCGCCAGGTCCCATATCAACCACCCAATCCGCTGCATGCATAATTGCCGGGTCATGCTCCACGACCACCAAAGAATTGTCTTGTCCTTGAAGCGCACGAAGCGTATCAATGAGACGTTCCGTATCGCGGTTGTGAAGCCCGATTGACGGCTCATCGAGAATATAGAGTATACCGGACAATTCCGACTTCATCTGTGTCGCGAGCTTGATACGCTGAGCTTCCCCACCCGAGAGTGTCTCGGCACTTCGAGAGAGTTCCAAATAGCCAAGTCCGACCTGCCGCACCGCACCGAGTCGCTCCGTCGCTTCCCGCAAAAGCGGCGCCGTCATCCGATTTCCCTTGGCAAGAGACGCTTCTGCCAAAAGACCCAGAAGGTACTGCTCCAACTGATCGACCGGCATATCAGACAGCTGATCAATTGACTTCCCATCGAACAATACCGAAAGTGCCTCCGGACGCAAACGTTTCCCTTTGCATGATGGGCACGGCGATGATGACATGAATTTCTCGATGCTCGAGCGGATATGATCAGACTTTGTCTCGCGATATTTTTTCTCGAGAATCGGAATTACCCCGGGGAAAAATGGTTTCTTCGAACGACGCTCGCCAGACTCGCCAAAGAGCACTTCATTGAAATCGGCTTTCTTGAGTTTCGATACTGGCACATCAAGCGCAATGTGTCGCCGCCCGGCAAATGCACGCAACAATTCAAAGCTCCCATTGCCAGACTCGCGCTTCCCGTTTCCATTGCCATGCCCGGCACTCTCGAGCGTACCCGCATCGTCGTCATCATCTTCGCATCCATTCGACGGCGACGCACACGGTGTCCGACTCCACGGACGAATCGCCCCCTCGAGAAACGAGAGTTTCTTGTTTGGAAGTACCAAATCCGCATCAAGCTCGAGCTTCTTCCCAAGACCGGCGCAGGCCTTGCAGGCACCCTCGGGATTATTGAACGAAAACGTATGCGGTGTGATATCCGTGATGCCCGTGCCACATGATGCGCAGAGATATTCGCGACTATAGTGACGCTCCTCCGATCCATTCACCACCACCGTGAGCGTTCCATGCCCCAACTTAAACGCCGTTTCAATCGAATCAAGCACCCGCTCGACATCCGGACGCTTTGCATTGAGCGTTATGCGGTCGATCACAACATCCATCTCAGAAAGCAACATATCGGAAGCGTGTGGCGTCGCTTCGGATATGAGCATGATTTGATTATGAAAACGCACGCGCGCATAGCCCGCTTGGAGTAGTATTTGAAGCGCCTCTTTCTCTGTCTTCTTGCGCGTCTGTTCCATTTTGGTCAGAAACATCGTCCGCGTCCCATCGGGAAAGTCGAGAATCTCTCGCAAAATATCCTGCGACTCTCGTCGGTCAAGACGCTTCCCACACATGGGACAGTGCGGCGCACCCGCCTTGGCAAAGAGCACGCGAATATAGTCATACGCTTCCGTGAGCGTCCCCACTGTCGATCGCGGCGAGCGCGTGATACTCTTCTGATCGATAGATATCGATGGACTCAGGTTGGAGATAAAGTCCACGTCCGGCCGATCAAGAGCCTCCATGAAATGCCGCGCATACGACGAGACCGACTCCATGTACCGACGATTCGCCTCCGCATGAATAGTATCGAAGGCAAGCGACGATTTCCCCGACCCCGACAACCCCGTAATCACCACAAATTTCTCACGCGGAATATCCACGTCCACTCCTTTCAAATTGTTTACGCGCGCACCCCGAATCTCGATTACCGCGCGTTTGGACTTCTTCTTCACTCCCGAGTCGACTCGTGCCACAGCAGTTTTTGGCATAGCGGAACAGGTATAAAAAACGATGCATTGCCACCCATTGTACCGCAATTTTCCGCAATTGTCACTTTTGCGGGAGTATTCGCATTCCACCGGACACAAATCACCAACATCGTGGCAAAACACAGATTTGTGCGATATACTGTATCTTGAAAGCAAGTGTGCTCGATATCGAGCAGAGATTCCCTCTTTATTTCTCCATGTTTATGACATCACTCTTTAGCGATCTCACAGAAGAAGACAAATCCAAAGCAGTCAAAGATCTCATTCACGAGTCAATGCCGCGACCATCGTTTTTCCTCCTCATTGGACTCTCCGTACTCATGGCGACCTTCGGTCTCGCGCTCAACAACTCCGCCGTCGTCATCGGCAGTATGCTTATCGCACCCATTCTTTCTCCGATTCTCTCCCTCTCTCTCGGTATCGTCATGTCCGACAGCTCACTCCTCATGCGATCCGTCCGCACACTCTTCCTCTCATCCGCGCTCGGCGTGGGACTCGCCGCTGTCTCAACACTCTTTCTCTCGAATCCCTTCGGCGCAGAAGTCATGAGTCGCACCCTCCCCTCGCTCATCTATTTCTCCATCGCATTCGTCGCCGGATTCGCCGTCGCCTTCGCTCGCGTCAATCCCACCATGAGCGACACCATCCCCGGTATCGCTGTCTCCGTCTCCCTCATTCCGCCACTTGCCGTCATCGGCATGGGAATCGCCCGACTCAACTGGGCTATCACAAGCGGCGCCTTTCTCCTCTTCCTCACCAATATCGTCGGCATTGTCTTCGCCACCATGATTGTCTTCTCTCTCATGAACTTCTACATCAAGCGCTCCGTCGCGACCGCCACCCTCCAAGAAGAAATACGTACTCAACAACTCGAAACCAAAGAAAAAGACGAGGAATAGCAGTCTCCCTATTTCCAAAGAAAAAACAGGGGGTAAAACAAACTATTTTTCCGAGAAATAGGAGGGGGCTTGGAAAGGACTGTGGATAGTCCTTTAAGCCGCCCTCTTTTTGTTTCCAAATTCCCGACTATCTGAAAACAGATTTTGTCCTACCATTTTTGAGCACGTCGCCTTCAAACATACACAGACATTCGCAAGGTTTCTGCTTAAGAATAACTCTTTGTTCATCTAAGGTATCAATAAACACGCTCTGGCTACTAGAACCAATAGCAAATTGCTTATTAAGCGGGGTGTGATGCTTGTATCCGCGACGATCAAATTCTTTTACAAGCGCTTCGTGTCTCAAGTAGAGTGCCTTTTCTTTGCCAACCCAGCGCAAAGTCTCCGGATGTCTAGAATATCCACCCTTGCCTTTATGCTTGGTCAGAATATTCCAAAGTCCATGGAGTTCTCTATGCTCCGCGAGCAAGTGCTTCCGACACAAATGTTTCGGATGTATATCCCATACACGCATACCATTATTTCTTTGGAAACATTGGAATAAATACGCTCACCCTTCTCTTATATTCGGCAAATTCCTGGTTCTCAGCCATTTTTTTCTCAAGCATTGGAATGCCAGATACCTTCAAAATTAAAAAGGTAATCGTGATCGGTCCAACAATACCAAGCAAACCATTTGGAACAGAGAGGGCGATGAACCACAAACCCCACCACTGCGCTACTTCACCAAAATAATTCGGGTGGCGAGTGTATGCCCAAAGTCCTTTTTGCATCAACTTTCCCTTATTTTCTGGATTTTTAATAAATTGTGCCAACTGTGCATCACCCACGGATTCAAAATAAAATCCAAAAAGCCACACGGCAACACCAAGTATATCGAGTATACCTAGTGCTGTTCCCGCACTCTTGTTTATAAGCAATACCGGCAGAACAATGAGAAATAAAAGTAGACCTTGCAAAAGATACACTTGCGCATACGAACGCAGGTAAAACCATGTGCCCCATTCTTTACGCCACGCAAGATACCGATAATCCTCCGCCTTACCCTTGTTTCGATTGTAAATATGCCACGCGAGGCGCAATCCCCAAATACTTACCAATACGCCCACCAAGACTCCCTGTATTCCGAAATCACCCGAAAGGAAAAAGGATGTCCATGTCATAAGCACAAACCCCAAGCCCCACGCTACATCAGCCACATCATTTCTCTTTTTGACGAGAGACACCACAAACCATAGGCTCATGTATACAAACAATACCAAAATGATGTTTAGGTAATAATTCATAAACCAGTTTTAATCGCGATGAAATAGGTTATGGTTGATACAGAAGCTGCAAGCACTGCCCCCCACACCAAATCCACCATTGTCACCAGAAGTGGCCAATCTTTCGCAACTGCCAAATTCGTTAGGTCATAGGTAGCATAGCAAACTAAGCCAAACAAAGCGCCGAAAAGAAGCGCGTGAGTCCATGATCCTTTCTCAATCGCTGGTGTAATAATAAAAACTACAAGACCAACGATAAATAAGAGATAAAAAAGAATTGCCGCTGTCCAATTCACATCTGGTTTCAAGAGCGAACCAATTTGTTTGGCATAAAATCCTTTGGCAACCACTCCAAGCCAAAGCATATCAATAGCAAGGAATACCGGTAATGCAATTGCGTATAGTTTTATAAACATAAAATGTAAGAAATTAGTTACTCATTTCCACCAACACTTCGTTGCGATTCATCCACGGTGGTGTCCATGGCGCATTGTATCCGGCGTATGAAGCGCCCTGTTGTACCACGACTCCGTCACGAGCAAGGAGTGAGAGTAATTTTTCTTGCATACTTTTTATTCTCGCATCCGACCGATACCAAGAAAACTTCATCACCGCGTATTTCTTTTCTGGAATCATTACGATCTTAACTCTCGAATCATTTGGTGTCGGCAGTGTTTCTAGGGTATACGAGCGTGGCATACCAAAAGATATCGTCTGCGAGTCTCCCTCCCCCGTCACCATAACGGGCGCGGTCATAGCGATGTTTTCCGAAACATTCTTCACTCCTTCTTTTTGTGCTACCACCGGCGCGGTCATGGCAATGCTTTCTTTCTTGGCATTCCCGCCAAAAATATATCCCGCCACAATTCTAAAACCATTAGCCATCGATTCTCCATAGGAACCACGCACTGTCGTCTGAGCGACAATATGCGCCGGATATTGTCGCACTTCATAACCACTCATCTTCTTCACCACCGTATAGTCGGCCTGTTCGACACGAGAACCAAAAAATCCCCAAATAGACCAGAGCACGACAATGACGACCAGAGCGATGAGGACACTATTCATAATTCTATTTATTGAGATACGTTATAGTTAATTGTAAACAAGTGGCAAAGGTGCCCCAGAGAAGATACGGGATGTTGACATAGACTACCCAACGGAGTTCAGGTACATTGTGCCAAACTGTATAGAATGCCCAGATAAGGGTACCAACAACGAACAAGATATCCACTGCCGCTAGTAGGTTATTTTTGAGTCCGAATTGAATTGGCGTGAAAGCAAAATTAAAAAGTAAATTGAGTGCAAAAGGCAAAGCCACAACCCAAGGAATCTGCTTGGTGAACACCCTATAAAAAACAGTGCCAAAGGAGACGGCAATAATCGCATACAAAACTGTCCACACTGGTCCAAAGAGCCAGCTCGGCGGAGCCCATGTTGGTTTTATTAATTGTGAATACCAGTTGTATGTATTCATAGAGTTATTATTTTAATAGTCTACTTATGCAACCAGGTAGGTGTCTTTCTCTCATGCGACAGAAAAGATACACCCACTAAAGACTAAGAAGCCGGAAAAGAAGATGAAGATGGGGCTCCATGTGATCGCGATACCCCAAAGAAGCAATGCCATTCCGATGATGAGTAAAATTATGCGCCCGTCCGTCACTCTCCTCATCGCGCACACAATCCATTACCAGTGTACTCGAAATTGCCAAAGAAAGCATCCACTCCACTATTCATCGTTCGTTTTCACTGAGAGGAATTCATAGATCGCTTCACTGCAGCTTCAAGTTCTTCGGGAACATCCGTTCCTATGCGATAGACTTTTCCATTTTTCAGAGTTATCTCAACCGCATCAAAACCCGAAACATTGTATATCCACATTTTGGGCCACAGCCACAATCGTATTCCCCATCCATAATACCAACGATTCTTTACCGATCTGACTGAAGCTATCTGATCCAGCGCAAACTTCTTGGAAAAAATTCCGCAACCAAATTTGATCCGAAGAAAATTTTCATCAATCAAGACTGTTAGCGTGACAAACGATGCAAGCACAAACAGAATAAACACCATTACAGCAGAAATGGCGAAATTTGGACCAGAGTCAACTGAAGGAGGCTCAGCCAAAGCCGAAATATAAACCCTCACAAAGAGCCCCAGCACGGCCAACAGAACAACCAACATCAGATATCCAATTTGCGTGTGTTTGTATGGAGTCATAGATTTTGATTCCAACCGGTGATGGAGATTTCTCAATACCACAGGCTTGATACAGAAAGAGTAAGATGAAATAAGAGCGAACTTGCTTAATGTTCAATTGAAAGATTTAACAACATTTTTTCATTACATTCTCGCTTTCACATATCCACAGCGAGCTTGTCTCACACCATAGCCACACACTTCAGGGTAGTGCGCATAACAGTGTTTCTCTCTGGATAAATTAAATCTTTAAAGGTTTTTGCATTTGAGTAACGAAAAATAATATTTCGAGCGACTTCTGGCGACCCGTTTCCACGCCAACAAGATCTATGATCCCGTCCATTCTTCCTCGCATTCAGCACAACGGTTATTTCCAGTATGCTCAAACATGTCGGTAAAGCCGTTTGGCTGATACATCCTCTCCTTATCACTCCAAAAAAACTCGTCATCAATAAGTGTTTCAACGAACTTGCGCTCTGCCCCACAATGTTGGCACGCATGTTTTGGGTATTTTTTTGTTTCACTCTTCATGCCCAGATCTTTGATCGAATCTATTCTTATGTCAAGCGATATTTTCCATCCCCCACAAACTCGAGATACCCCTTATCCCGTAAAAATTGTAACTGCTGTCTTACTTTTGGCTTAATATTCTTGTTTTCAGGGTGAATTACAGATAAATCACTCTCAAAAGCATACACTTCTTGCAATGTAAATTCTTTTTTATTAATTGAATCAACGCAATTCATAATATCCAAAATCCAACCCTTAGCATCAGTTTTTTTAACTTTTTTCAGAAATACGGTCTTTTGCCATTTTTCCAAAACATCTTTTTTGGCAAGCTCTTTCCCGTTTTCGATATAGAAAATTTGTCCTGCTTTTGGTATTTTAGAGAATAAAATATTTGAACCAATCCAACCAGCTCGCCTTGCGTTTTCTGCTAGAGGTTTTCGTTTTTCGATAATTTCAGAAACAAAAAAATGCTTTGGAATAACAAAAAAATCATTAACGCTTAACATCTCCAAAAGATAGTTCATGAAAAAGAAATTTGGTTTTCCATTGGAGTTAATCCTCTCTACCATTTTTGAGTAAGCGCCTGCAGATACCTTTTTTCCAAACTTTCTCTGTTTTGATTTAAGTTCAAAGTCTTCCATGCATTTCACACAATAAAAATCAGCAACAGGCCTGTTATTTTGATATTCAAAAATTGATTCGCCGCAACTTGGACAATAAATTTCTCGCAAAACCCAGCCCTCACTCAAAACTCGGATTTTTTGAGAGGAGCTGGTATAGTTCGCTATTAAATTTTCATCAAAAGTCAGCTTCATGTGTTTCCAAATTTTAGCTACTGTCCGATATTTTCGGACACTTCAGAGTAGCCCTCTTTTATAAGTTTTTTCTTGAGGTCGCTCCAATATTTTCGGGGGCGCGCGGTATCTGTTAAAACCTCGATAACATCAATTATAGAAAACCACCATTCATTTTTATAAAGAATCTTTCGAACTTCCTTTTTCTGAAATATCACTATCTTGGTACTTGTTTGATTTTGCGTGGTCATAATTATTTCAAAAGTTCGTTAATCGGAACACCTAGAGCCTTGGCCAGATTCGCAATAGTCGAAAGCGTCGGATTTGTCTTCCCATTCTCAATGTTGCTAATAAAAGATTTATCAACAGCGAGTTGTCTGGCAATCTCGGTCTGAGTAGTATTTTTCCTTGTTCTGATTTCCTTGAGATTTTCTCCAAGCTTTTTCGAGTAGTCTTCCATAAAAAGAATATATCACACTTGTTGTATTTTACTACAACAATATAACTTTTTGCAAATACAATTTGGGAGCAAGAAAAGGCCGGAAAACGGGCTCACTATTATGCAATAAAGTTCGAGATTCAGAGGTTTTCAAAAATGCAAAAGTTCTTTCTGGGGACGAAAGAAGAGGTCAGTATCCCAGGTATCGATATTCAAGGGTATGCCAAGTACCTTCTCCGAAGAGGAACAAACGAGGAGAAGCGAGAAATACTCGGTTGTTTAAAAAGTCGGATCTATCCCACTCAGAAGAAGATTACTCTAGAAAGGTAACCAAAGATCAAGGCAAGTAAAAAGCACGGAAATCCCGTGCTTTTTACTTTGTAACCGACCAATATTGCAGGTAAGCATCTCATGCTACCTGCTGACTGCGGAGAGGCAGGGATTCGAACCCTGGAAGGGGTTTCCCCCTTAACACATTAGCAGTGTGCTGCTTTCAGCCGCTCAGCCACCTCTCCAAATTCTCTGGTAACGATTTTTCAAACAACTTGCCTCTCGGAAATCCACCAACCCCTCTGAAGATGCACACAAACCAGGTGCAAGGAGGCACAAGGCGTGCATAGGAGCAGTGTATCACTGCCAAACGCCCTCTGGCAAGGCGAGAATGCACATGTCAGCCCGCAAGCCCCACCTCTTGCACAAAGATGAGAAGCATGCTACACTTGCGCCAGTAGTAAGTTTTCTCTCAATGGGTTTCTAGCGAAATCCCGCTTCGGTGGGATGTTCTAAGGGCGAGATATTCGAGCTTTTAGGGAAAGCGGGAGCAGAGAAAGGAGAAGGTCGACTTACTCGCGTTACTCTTACCTATAGGATTAGAATCTCTATGGCACAGAAGCTCTACGTCGGAAACCTCTCATATGGCACCACGGATGACAGCCTCCGAGAAGCATTCTCGGAAGCAGGATCCGTCACGTCAGCGAGCGTCATTACCGATCGCGCTACTGGTCGTTCAAAAGGCTTCGGCTTTGTTGAAATGGCTAGTGATGCAGATGCCGAAAAGGCGATCTCCATGTGGAACGGAAAGGATCTCGATGGTCGTACCCTCGTTGTAAACGAGGCTCGCCCATTCGAACCCCGCCCGCGCCAAGGTGGAAATGATGGCGGTTACGGCGGTGGCAACAAGCGGGACTGGTAATTCTCTCCTGACAGTTGTTCTCCAAAAGACTCCCCGAGCAATCGGGGAGTCTTTATTTTTCCTCTTTCTCTAGAATTTCATTTTCATTGCACTCCGCCAGCTTCAGTGCACTGTCACGGGCGTGCCGATATCCGTCCAGGTATAGACGCGTTCGGCAGGACCGACGCCGAGACGGACACAACCATGTGAGACGGGTGTCCCGAGATGATTCGCGCCCTCTTTGTACCCGCCCGGCCACTCAGGGAGCTCATGAATACCATATTTCCCACTCGCAACAAGCGCCATCCAATACGGCATATAGAGACCATACGACTTGGACCAGGCGCGCGGCGCCTTGTTGTGGATAGTATAGTCCCCTTTCGGCGTATCCATACCCCGCTTGCCGGACGATACCATATAGGCGTCCAGCACTTTCCCATCTTCGAATATCGTCATAACTTGAGTCTCCGTATTGATATCGATATACTTTCCCGTTATCACTGTGGGCACAGTGTAGCGTTTTGCATTGAGGAGTCGCGTCGGGAAATCCGCCGCCATGACAGAGGGCGCAGGTGGAAGCGTCGCAAAGCTTCCCGTATACGCCGTTTCAAATGAGGCATCCGACGACTCTCGATTCCGCACGCGAACCACGAGCGAATACGTCACACCCGACTGAACATTGTTCGGAAGAATGCGAAACTCCTGCTTATCTGAATCAATACCATACACCACTGCCTTTTCTCCATTGAATGAAAAATCAAGAAACGAGTCCTTTGCTGATCGGTCAAGACGAACGACAACCGGATCTTCCGCCCCGAGGAGCACATCTTGCGCGCCATCCTCCGGAGAAACCGACATGACGACCGGAGGCGACCAGGTTTCGAAAGAAAGCGTTGTCGCTGGAATCGTTCCAAGCCATACAGTTTTCCCCGCTGGGAGTGAAAGCGCATACCGAGTTCCCGATACCCAAAATGTTGCCGGCTTAATGAGAAGTTTTCGATTTTCATCCTTCCATTCAAAAACAACCGGAATATCCGGCGTCAGGTGAACGCCCTCTGTAAATCCATCCGTATCAACCGAAGAAGGAAAGGTAACGCCAAGAGTGCTCTCAGGCTTCACGTCTGCAATTATGGTATCAAATGACGGTCGCGCTTCAAGAATGCGAGCATAGGCACGAAATCCATAGACACCTGCTGACATCAAGAAAAGCCCGATAATAAAAAGAGGCAATATGCCCCATCGCACACCTCGCTTCCCGCTCTTTTTTGATTGTTGTTTTCTCGACAAAAAATTGAAGGTCATACAAATACGGAAATACGCGTTGTAATCAAAATGCCTTTCGACTTCTCCTACCAACAGAAGTCATTCTGAGTATATCAGAATGACTTCCGAAAGGACTCTCCCCTCTACATTTGTGACATATCTGTTCCGCACACCCGGCAACCCTTCTTGTGCATTGTAACTTCATAGAGGGCTGCGACACCTACCAATACATAGATGAGTCGCGACACCGGCGCATCCATCCCGCCAAAGAGAAAATCTCCGATATCCGAACCAAACACCCCAACAAGCAACCAATTGATTCCCCCAACAATGAGGAGAATGAAGGCTGCCATATGCATCATCTTCATACGCATGTGCGTAAATAATTATGCCATCGCTTTCTGCAAAAATTATACCACAAATATGAACGATGCGGGAGGTCTATGCACCACAAGCATCTCCCCCCAAAAGACTCTTAAAGCCCACAAAAGAAGTGCCACAAAACAAACTTCTCACACTGTTTTTCAAAGAAACAACCCTTCTTGATAGATTCTTATTGTTTCGGCTGATGAATAACCCGTTGCGGAAACGGAATTTCAATACCCTCTTTATCGAAGGCAATCTTGATTCGCTTGCGGAGTTCGCCCGTCACATCCCACTGCTTTATTGGTTGTGTGTCACCAAGAATTTTGATAACAATTGCCGAGTCGCCAAAGTCATCGACGCGAAGAAATTGTGGTGGTGCGATAATCATATCTTTCCAATTCGGGTCATTGGAAAGTTCCATACCAACGCGATTCACCACCGCAATGACATGCTCCAAATCGGCATTATAGGCGATACCTATATTGAGATTGACCCGCGAAAAATTTTTGGAAAGATTCGACACCTGCTTCACCTCGCCATGCGGCACATGATGGACGGTTCCATCCATATCGCGGAGCGTCGTCATACGAAGACTGATATCTTCAACCAAGCCACAGGTACTATCGAAACACACTACATCGCCAATCCGATACTGATTCTCCATGATAATGAACAACCCACTGATGAGATCGCGGATAAGGTACTGCCCGCCAAATCCAAACGCAAGTCCCGCTACTCCGGCTGCCGCAATAAGCGGCCCTACCGCAAAGCCCAGTTCTGAAAGTCCCATTAGCCCAACGAGCATCCACAGCAATATTTCAACCGACGTCGTAAAAATACGAATCAGCGTGTCCTCGCGCTTTCGCTCGGCCTCCTTACTCAGAAATCGACTTGGCACCACAAGCCTCCGCACAGATTTCTCGATAAATATTCCCGTAAACCGCTGAATAATCAGCGCTGAAACAACGATAGCTAGTACCTTAACCCCATGATCCAGAAACCACGGCGTCACATTCTCCACAAGAGATTGGATGAAATTTTGCATAGAAAAGAAATTTTCTTATAGAAAATAATGTGGCGGTGGGGGTGAGATTCGAACTCACGGTACCGTTTCCGGTACGGCAGTTTTCAAGACTGCTACCTTAAACCGCTCGGTCACCCCACCAAATACGACGCGCCGCAACACCAAAAAACTTCTTCCCTCCCCAGACTACCAAGAAAGAAACGGCTTGTAAAACATGCTATACTATATTCATCTTCAGTCTCATCTTCAAAAAAGCGTGACTTCCTATGGAACACGATTCTTCACAACTCATCTGGATGGCACCGGAATTCGATGAGTCGCCCATACACCAGCGAGCGCTCCTTATACTCCTCGTGGTTTTTCTTGCCATCATTATATATGCGCTAATCGAAAACAGTTCCATAATGGCAATGACCTTTGTACTCCTTGGAACTATCACCTTCCTCCACAGCCGGAAGCCTCCAAAAACACTCGACTGTGCTATCGCATCAGAAAGCGTTGTTGTCGAAAAAGAAGCGTACATGTTCGAAAATATTGAGTCATTTTGGATTATCTACGAAGAAGATGAGAAAAGTCTTTCCCTCAAAACACGCGGTTCACTCATTGCTTCCGTCCGCATCCCGCTCGGCACTATGAATCCAAACACCGTTCGAGATACGCTGCTCAAATACATCCGAGAAGTCCGATACGAGCCGACACTGGTTGACACCCTCTCTCGTTTCCTGCATATTTAAACGAGGTTGCGCGCTCGTAGCTCAGTGGATAGAGCGTCTGGTTGCGGTCCAGAAGGTCGCAGGTTCGATTCCTGCCGAGCGCACTATCGACAAATCATCAAGGGAGAAGCAAGAAAAAGACAGGCAAGTCGCCTGTCTTTTTCTCTTGCAAAGAAGCTACATGAGACTACGCACCGCTCCAGAAGCTCATCATAATGCCGAGATCACGGGTGTTTACCACATTATCAGCATTCACATCGGAGGCAAATCCCGACCCTGTCTTCAGCCAGTCAACAACCAATGCTGTAAAATCGGCGATAGAATAGGTCTTAACCTGAGTATTTGCGGAAACAACCGTCGACTGCGCCGACTCTCCAAATCCACTATACGCTGTCACAGCATAAACATATGCTCCGGATGAGAGTCCGGTATCAGAATAGGTGGTTGTTGTTGCATTTGTTGTTCCGATTTTCGTTGTCGGCGTGCAACTAGCACCACTACATCGGTAGATATTGTATCCCGAAAGCCATCCGTCCGTCACCGCATCCCATGACAGGTTAATCTGTGTTGCTGAAGGAGATGATGCAACAAGATTCTGCGGCACTGGCGGTGCACCTGATGGCGGTGGAGGTGGAGGTGGAAGCGCAGCGAACACTGATGGAATAAAAGATAATGCTGCAATCGAGAGGACTCCAAGGAGCACGCTTCTAAATGCTCGCCTCCCCCTCTTCTTAAAGATGCTCGATTTTCGCTTCATAAGATTCTGCGATGGATGAATTAAGACTTGCTTCAAAAGGCACTCGCTAGAGAAAATTACCGAACGCGGATAAGAATAGTCTTCGATGTGCTATTGCCGACATCGTCATACACTTTGAGTTCGAACATGTGAATACCGACTGGTGTATTCGCTGGAATATTGAAAGATTTACTCTTTGTCGTCTTCCAGTATCCAAGGAATTGATAGCGATAATGGTCAATATCCTTGTTGTCTACGGCATCCCACCATACTTTTTCACCACGCGCCTTGGAGAGGAACAGAGGGAGATCGGTAATCTCCGGATCCTTATCATCTACGAAAATGGTATAAGTGGCCGATTTATCAATCTCATTTCCATTCATATCAAGGTATCGGATGGAGTATCGGAATGATCCGTTCTCTTTTTCCGTCACCTTAATCGACCAGTCTCCATTACCGTTCACACTGGTTTTATCCTTCAATTTTCCTTCACGATAAACCTCAACCTTCCCATTCTTTATATCATCATCTGACCCCTTGAAAGAGAGTCTCGAATCATTTGTCATAATCTTATCGCGCTTTCCAAACTTCGTTTTTTCACCGACTACCTCAATAGAATCTCGCGAGAACTTTCCGCGATCATTTGAAGAAACATCGACCGTGCAGGACTGCTCAATGTCTGGATTGCCACCCGAGCACCCACTGGGAATCCCTACTGAATCACGACTTTGCTTCCCTCCCAAGCATGACCCCCATTCACCATAGGAGAAGCTCGAGCAAACCACTGTCGGAGGTGTATAGGTGCAACTCTGGCTCGAGGACGGCGGAGTACCACCGGAGCACCCTGCCGGGACACCGGACACCGTACGAATCTGCGTATTATCTACCTGGCAATCACCCCACGAAGACGTCGTAAAACTGGTACACGTTGTATCTCCCCCGGTATAGGTACAGCTCTGCGTCGATGCTGGTGGAGTACCGCCGGAGCATCCAGCTGGGACGCCCGTCACCGTCTGTGTCTGTGTGCCATTCGGCTGGCACTCTCCCCATCCTGACTCCGTAAAGCTCGTACAGGTTGGCGGCGTATAGGTACACGACTGTGTTGTCACTGCTGCCACACCACCCGAACAAACATCTGGAACAGTCGAGACAACCGTTTGCGTCTGCGTACCATCGGGCTGGCACGCGCCCCATCCGGAATAGACATAATCAGTGCACGCTGGCGCACCAACAAGTGCCCGAATACCAGAGACGCTCGCGAGCAAATCATTGCCATTTGCCCCTTCCTCAATCACATCTGAATCAGTTGAATTATCTGCTCCCACATAAGTAAACCGGATATTATTCGTCGAGGAAGATACCGATCGAAGCGCTTTGAACGTTAAAGTTGCCAAAAGACCGGCATTGTTCCGAACACCCGGCGCCGGCTTGGCAAGTGTCAAAGAAATCGTCCCACCAGCCGTATCATTGTCTACGATTTGACAGGGATTTCCCTGATAGACACAGCTATTACTGACGCCAAATATAGATCCACTCGTATCCCATCCGGTCAGCTGGAAATCCGCCGGGTCATAGGTCACAATAGCGCGCGTCGCCACCACATCAACACCACCCGTATCCAACACCAAATCTACAGAGAACGTATCGTCTTGCGCAACATTGACCGTTGTCCCGTCACCCGATGCATCCGGCGACGTCATAGAAAGCGTCGCCGTTCCACTTGCCTTGGAGAGACTCTCGATTTCCAGTGACACACTCCATACAAATGATACAAAGGCGCCGGACACAAACGCAAGCATGAAAAGCCCTTGCCATGTCTTTACACGTGCACGCGACACAAAAACCCATGACTTCCCGAGAAGCGGGAGGGTATCGTTTGCAACACTATCAATATGCCGATTCATGGTCCCACCTGTTTGAAGTGGATCTTTTTTTTGTTTTTCTTCAGCCATAGTGCTGCAAAAAGATATTTAAAATTATGGGTATTGCTAATTTCGAATAGGTATTAGATACTGGAGTCATAACCCATAACTCCACGATCTATGCCCTGTCCCAAATGTGCCTCCGAACGCTTCACAAAGAACGGTTTTCTGAAACAACGCCAACGGTATCTCTGCCAAGAATGCGGGTACACCTACTCAACACCTCACGGTCACGGTAAACCCAAAGAAATGAAGCGTCAGGCACTTCGGCTGTATCTCGAGGGAATGGGATTTCGGGGTATCGGACGGATTCTCGGAGTAAGCAATGTGGCGGTTTTGAAGTGGATGAATCTTGCCGCCGATCGTTTGCGGATGCATCTTCAACGGGAAATGCCGAAACAATCGAAGAAAATATCGGTGATGGAATGGGATGAGTTGTGGCATTTTGTTCGAAAAAAAAGTCAAAACTCTGGATCTGGCTGGCAGTGGATAGAGAAACAATGGCCATAGTTGATTTTGCGGTAGGAAGCCGAGGAGCGAGTACTGGAAAAAAGCTCTGGAAGAAGATACGGCATTTGGATTGTTCGCTTCATACGTCGGATTATTGGGAAGCCTATCGGAAGTTTTTGCCACAGGATAAGCATATCACTTCAAAAGCGGAAACGTTTTCAGTTGAAGGAATGAATAATCTGCTCCGGCATTTCATCGCTCGTTTCAAAAGAAGGACGCATTGCTATTCGAAGAGTGTAGTCATGGTGCTGAAGACGCTTTTGCTCTTTCAGTATCGGGAAATGGTGGTTTCTATTTTAAGTTAGCAATACCAAATTATGATCTCCGTAAAAAATAATCTCAAGAAAGTGCCCGAGATGGTAGCCTTCACGATACTGGAAAATCAAATGACTTCAATACATCTGCAATTGCCACTATACCTACCATAATATCATCACTACTCGTCACTGGGAAGACACTGAGCCCTGTTTCTTTGAATTTCCCAATAAGTTCCTGAACCGACATACTTTCTAGCACTACCTGGCATGGCGAACTCATGATATCCTTTGCTTTTGCTTGCATAAGACGATCCACCATTTCTCGCCGACTCCCATTCATCTCACTCGCAACACGCATCTTCCGCATGAAATCTATATATGAGGGGAGATAGATATTCGACGAATCTTTCGTGAAAAAGTCCGTCTCCGTAATAATACCAACTATTTTCCCTCCATCAAGCACCGGAACGCCATGAATGCGATTCTCAGTAAGAATCGACGCCACCTTCTGCAAAGGTTCATTCGGTTCAACAGAAATAACCGAAACGGTCATAATATCCCTCACAACAGAATCACTCATACGTGCAAGAAAATATATAGAAAATATTCCTTCAGAGGAAGTACTCACAGTATAAACTATTCTCTCTCCATTCGCAAAATCGAATGTAAAGTACCCGTGTCAATATGCGAGACAAATACTCCTCTCCGCCTTTACAATCAAACAAAAAAACGCTCTATTGGAAGTATGACATCCTATCAAACTCCCATCACTGCCCTTCCGACGATTAAGAAAACATTCGTCCAGAAATTCGCGACACTCGGGATATACACCGTTCGCGACCTCCTCTTCCATATCCCTTCACGATACGAAGACTTCTCGCAAATAAAGAAAATCACCGAGGCGATCGAGGAAGAAAAGACAACCTTTGAAGGAACGGTTGCGCCCTTCCGAGAAAAGAAAACGTGGAAGCGACAGATGACGATATTTGAAACTGACCTGACTGACGAATCGGGAACCATTCGCCTCGTCTGGTTCAATCAGAAGCTCATTGCAAACAGCCTCGTGCCGGGCACACGGATTCGCGTCTCCGGCAAAGTCTCGAGCGACCGCGATGGACTCGTCATGGTTTCACCCGCCTTCGAGCGCGCCAATCGTCGCCCGACACACACCGCACGCCTCGTCCCCATCTATCCAGAAACGTATGGTCTGACGTCAAAATTCATTCGCTGGCAAATCGAAAGTCTCTTCGAAAAGAAAATTGGTGTACCGGATCCACTTCCAGAAACACTCACTGACAAGCTCCATCTCCCGACACTACCTCGTGCCCTCCGCATGATTCACTTCCCCACATCCATCAATGAGGTGGAGATCGCTCGCAAGCGACTCGCCTTCGACGATATGTTCCTCGCACAACTCAAAAGCCTCGAGCTCAAATCACTCTGGAAACAATCTGCCGCCGTTTCTTTCCCAATGGACATCACGTTCACTGAACGTAACGCTTCACTTTTCCCTTTCCCCCTCACCAACGCGCAGAACAAAGCTCTCGAAGAAATCCTCCTCGACCTCGATCGCACCATGCCGATGAATCGCCTTGTGAATGGCGACGTCGGCTCCGGCAAGACCGCTATTGCGGCACTCGCTGGACTTCGCGTCGTGCAAGGCGGATTCCAAGTAGCACTCCTTGCGCCGACAGAAGTACTTGCCCGACAACATTTCGAAACATTTTCCACACTCTTCGCCCAATCGTCATTTCAAGTTGCCCTCCTCACACGCTCTTCGCAAATACTTGCAGCTGAAACCGTCGCCAAAGAAACACTCAAAAATGCCATCCGGAGCGGACTCGCGAGCATCGTTATCGGCACGCACGCCCTGCTTCAAGAAGATGTGTCATTCAAAAATCTCGCACTCGTCATCGTAGACGAACAGCACCGTTTCGGCGTCTCCCAGCGCGCCGCTCTGCAAGAAGCGACACGACATTCGGCAGACGGTCTCCCCGCCACGACGCCACACCTCCTCACACTGACAGCGACTCCCATACCACGCACGCTCGCCATCACTTTCCTTGGCAATCTCGATATCTCCGTACTCGACGAAATGCCAAAGCATCGCATCCCCATTACAACCAAAATCGCCGCATCGCGCGATGCGAGAGAAACCGTTTTCCGATTTGCAAGACAAGAAATAAAGAAAGGTCGACAAGTCTTCATCATCCTGCCACTCGTCGAAGAATCCGCTGCTCTCTCCGAAGTCAAAGCTGCCAAAACCGAACACGAGAAGCTCTCCGCAAAAGTATTCCCCGAATTTTCTGTCGGACTCCTCTACGGAAAAATGAAATCTTCTGACAAAGAAAAAGTCATGCGCGATTTCAAAGATGGAAAAATACACGTGCTCGTCTCAACCTCCGTCGTCGAAGTGGGCGTCGACGTGCCCAATGCCACCGTCATGATTATCGAAAACGCCGACCGATTCGGACTCTCTCAGCTCCACCAATTCCGCGGTCGTGTCGGACGCGGTGCTCACCCATCTTACTGCTTCCTCCTCCCTGGAAAAAACGGCGCCAACAATGACCGTCTCGATGCCCTCGTCGAGAGCAACAATGGCTTTTTCCTCGCAGAGAAAGACCTCGAAATACGTGGTCCAGGCGCATTCTTCGGACTCCGACAGTCTGGCATCCCCGATATTGCAATGAGTCATCTCGGCAATGCCCGCCTCATAAAAATCGCCCAAGAAGAGGCCTCATCACTCCTCCTTGCTGACCCCTCCCTCGAACAGCACCCTCATCTCCGCAAAGCCCTCGCAGAAATGACCGAAAACGTACATTTGGAATAACCGATAAAATCTACACGTATAAAAAGACCTGATTCCTCGTCATTCCCGTCCCGCCAGGGCGAGAAGAATCCAAATACCACTTGCTCAATATAACCGATTTACAAACAAACCCTGTATTATGCCCCCTGAAAGCTGGTGGAACCTAGACACGCCCGCCCTCGCGAGTGTGACGAGTGAGGAGTTTTGGCTTATATTGAGAGAAAGATTCATTTCGCACGAGGTAAGTAATCAGATTAGTGGCGATGCAAAATATTCTCCTTACGTGAGAAGCGCATCATCTCGAGCACACACACCAAGAAGAAACCCTAAAAACAGGGCGCCAAAATGCCCGCTCCACAACCAGTGATCAATCAGAAGCATTGGCACAAGCGCAAAGAGTATCGAAAGCGAAAGCACATTCCTTTGTTTCCATGCCCGAGCAAATCCAAAAGCAAAGAGCAAAAGAAAAAGTACAAAACCAATCACGCCAAGCTCGACAAAGACCAGTATTGGCACCATATGGACCGGCTGAAATGCTCCGACAAACGCCCCCGCATCCGGGAAGCGCTCCATCGAAAACGCCGTGAAATTCCCCCCGCCCACACCGAGTATTGGATGCTCGCGTATTGCAACAAGCGCCTGCTCCATATAGACTGCCCGATCCGAAAGCGACCCCTCACGAGCAAGTGTCTCATCCGAAAACCGACTCATTGCGATATCTCGAACCAAAAGGAATCCAAGAGAGAAAGAAGTTCCTACAAAAAACAACGATATAGCAAGACGCTGTGCCACTTTCCGAACGGCGATTATTCTTCTATTTAAATTTATCAAGCCAAGAAATAATACTCCTCCACCACAACCAAGTGCCATCCACGCACTCCGCGAAAAGGTGACAACCAATGCAAAACTCGACACAACCGTCATGCCAAGAAGTGCAACTCGTACACAGAGTCGCCGTGCCGTCACCGAAAGCCACACGCCAAAAAGTATCGCCATTGCAAGCGCTCCCCCCAAAACGTTCGGATGCTCGAATCCGCCATATGCCCGGAGAAACCGCCCACTCTCCGTCTTCAATACAAACGTCCCCCATTGCGAAGGATCATGCTGAGCAATACCAAAAAGACTTGAGGAAAAAACGAATTGCGAAACCCACTGCGAAAGCGCAAGTCCCGCCTGTACCGTCATGGAAAAAAGAAACATCGCAATCGTTTTCCGAAAAGAAACGCCGCCATACCGCATGCACACATACACAAGCGTCATAAGAAAAACGCGCCACACCGAAAGGAGCGCGAGTTCTCGATTGATTGCCCAGAGTGTCGAAAGAAGCGACCATGCAAGGAGCGCCACAAAAATCCGCACGAACACATCGCGAGACAATTCTCGCCACGTTTCACGCGACGCGCACAGATAGAAAAAAATCGCAAACGCCACGAGCACTATATCCGACACATACATCCCAATAGTCGCATACTGCCATTTCTCCCCATCAACAAACACCTCGCGAAAAATCCACACCGTCTGCCACGGCAAAAGAAAGACAAAAGTGTACCACAGAAAATTTTTGACGCGTTCACCCATACCAAAAAGCATATCACCCGCCACCCAAGAGAACAAACAAAAAAGCCCTCAAAGAGCTCCATAAAAAATCGGGGGCGGATGGGAATTCATTTCCACATCCGCCCAAAAATATTACCGGTAACTGCCGCGGAATCCACCCTGTCCTGGACGGACAAGGCTATTCTGACGACGATTCTGAGACTTATGATTACCCCCGCTCTGATGAGAATAATCAGATTTTGTCCATCCAATCACCATGGCGACATTCTGCAACTCAGCAGAGCTACCAACGTTGATGGAGACAACATTACCACCAGTTCTTATTTGCAGCATTTCTCTTCCTCCGAAAGTGGTCGTCTTTTGGCGACCTGTTAAAAAAACTTCCGACCGTTTGAAAATCTCGAACTCCTCAGCTCAAGACTCTAAACAAAGTGGCATCAGACATCAGGACTGAATAATTCTTAAATACTCTTTCCTCATGCCATAAAACAATGCGTATTCTACATCTTCTGGCGTTACAACAAAATATTCAGGATCTCTGATATAATGAGAATCTTCCGTCAAAATAACACGGAGACGACGCCCTAATAGTTCTCCGAAACAAGAAGATCTTGCCTCTTCTTCAGAGCATTTGACTTCGTAAACTTCCTCCGAAACATCCACCTCAGAAAAAGAGTGAGGGGATCCTTTTTTGGCTCCCGGGGTAGAACTGCACTTCATTTTCATACCACCCTCCTTTCGGGTGAGAAAAAATTCTGACAAACATTCCCTGTCAAAGAACCACACGTTTTCTATCCTAGCACAAGACCACTATTCTGTCAATATAAACCGACATAAATGGCATATCAGCGGTATTTTCTCGAGAGAAAAGCAAGAAAACAGCCAGTCATGACTGTTTTCTTTGCTCCCTTTTTCTCATCACTAGGCACTCGCTCACTTCCCCTTCCGTCCCGCTTTCACGCGATCGTTCTCCGTGAGAAATTGCTTGCGGAGGCGGACACTTTCGGGAGTGATTTCGAGATATTCGTCGCCAGACATCACTTCGAGTCCGCGCTCGATAGAGAGTGTCCATGGTGGCGTGAGCTGTATCGCATCATCAGCGCCAGAAGAACGCATGTTTGTAAGCTGTTTGCCTTTGGTCGGATTGACACTCATGTCATCCCCCTTCGAGGCATTGCCGATTACCTGTCCTTCATAAACATCCGTTGCGGCGCCAATATAGAGCACACCACGCTCCTGCAAATTCCAAAGCGAGAAACCGAGCGCCTTTCCTGTCGCCATCGAAATCATCGAACCGACGCTTCGGTGTTCGATATTCCCCACATGCGGACGAAACTCCAGAAATCGCGAAGAAAGTATTCCTTCACCCTTTGTATCAACGGTAAATTGCCCGCGATACCCCAAAAGTCCGCGCGTCGGAATCTCAAAGAGGAGTCGGGAGTCATTTCCCTGCCCTTGCTTCATATCGATCATGATGCCCTTGCGCTTGCCCATCCGCTCGATAACCACACCTGAGTATTCCGTCGGCACATCCACCGTCACCTCTTCAAACGGCTCGCATTTCTTGCCGTCGATTTCCTTCATAATAACTTTTGGCTGAGACACCTGACATTCATAGCCCTCGCGACGCATCGTTTCCAAGAGAATCGCGATATGAAGCTCGCCACGCCCAGACACGAGGAAATTCTCGCCCGAATCAAAATCAATCTTGAGCCCCACATTTATCTCGAGCTCGCGACGCAAACGCTCGCGAATTTGCTCTCGCGTGACAAACTTCCCCTCCCGTCCAGCAAAGGGCGAATCATTCACGAGGAAATGCAGAGTAATCGTCGGCTCATCAATCGCAATCGACGGAAGATTTTCCACTTCTTTGGTATGAGCAATCGTATCGCCGATATACACATCCGCAATGCCGGAGATAAGCGCAATATCACCCGCAGACACTTCCGGCGATTCTTCGCGATTCATACCACGGAAGGTGAAAATTTTGGTAATGCGCCCCGAAGAAACTTCGCCTGTCGGCTTCTTGGCAAATACGGTGTCACCCACCTTTGCCGAGCCTTCGTAGACACGACAGATAGCGAGTCGCCCGAGGAAATTGTCATAGCCGAGATTGAACGGTTGAGCGCGAAACGGCGAAGCGGTATCCTGCCCCGCTGCCGGCACTGCTTCGAGAATCGTGTCGAGGAGCGGCGAGAGGTCCGACGACTCATCAGCCATATTCCGCTTGGCGATTCCCTGCTTGGCAATCGCATACACTGTCTTGAATTCCAACTGCTCATCCGTCGCTCCCAAGTCAAGGAAAAGCTCAAACACCTGGTCGAGTACCCACTCGACGCGCGCCGCCGGCTTGTCCACCTTATTGATGACGACAATCGGTTTGAGCCCAAGTTCAAGCGACTTCTTGAGCACAAATCGCGTCTGAGGCATCGGACCCTCCTGCGCATCGACGACGAGAAGCACCGAATCAATCGAGCGAAGCACACGCTCTACTTCACTGCCAAAGTCCGCATGCCCAGGAGTATCGACAATATTTACTTTCGTCTCCTTATAAAACAACGCCGCGTTCTTGGAATAAATCGTGATACCACGCTCCTGCTCAAGCGCATTCGAATCCATGCTCGCCCCCTCCTCAGTCATGCCTGTTTGGCGCATCAAAGCATCGGTCAGGGTTGTCTTCCCGTGATCGACGTGCGCGATAATAGCGATATTTCGGATTTCCATAAGCAACACTTTAGCGCGAAAGAAGTGAAAACAAAAAAACCAACAAAAAACGGCTCTTGCCGCAGAAGTCTTGACAGACTACCAAAGAAACCCAAATTTGTCAAAAGTCAGGCACCTTGCCTTTTCGGCAATAAAAAACTCTTGCTCATATCGCTATACACAGAGTATGGGACGAGAGCAAGAGTAAAAATCAGCACTTTCTATTTCGCCAAGAGGCTACATCCAACCGTGAAGTCGGTGATGAATGCGAGCGAGCATGTCATAGACAATCCATCGCCACTTTCCCCGAGTCCATTGCTGAACAGATTTCGTATCAAACCACTCATTCGAAAGGAAATCTGTCGCGAAAGCAATTCGCACTCCAAATATTTTCGTGCGATGGAATCCAGTTTGAAAATCGGTGATTTATGAAGATGCAAGAGCTTGACGTACTCGCTTTACCATATCAGGAAGTGCAATATTCGATTTCACGATATAATCAAGCGCGCCAAGCTCTTTGGCGTGCGCAATATCTTTTCCCTGACTCAAGTTCGACATCACAATCACACGAATATCTGACAGAGCCGCATCCGCACGAAAGTCAGCAAGCACCTGAAAGCCGTCCTTGAGTGGGATCATGATATCAAGAAGCACAAGATCCGGCTTCCGTTCATGAGCCTTTCGAATCGCTTCTTCACCATCTCGCGCAAGGTCAACCTCAAATCCCTCAAGGACTAGCTTTCTCTCGTAAACATCCGAGATGAACTCATCATCTTCGACAATGAGTATATATTTCATAGATTGCTGCACATTCTTATTGTTCATAGGAAAACTAGCAAAATATTATTTTTTAGCAAGTGGAAGCTCAACAAGAAAAGTTGTTCCTTTTCCCTCTTTACTTTCAAATGAAACGCGACCACCCATCTCTTCAACAAAATTCTTTACTACAGCAAGTCCCAATCCTGATCCTTCGGTCTTCCAACGAAGCGCATTCGAGGCTCGGAAGAATTTCCCAAATATTTTCTCGCGCTCTGATTTCGGAATGCCGATACCCGTATCGGAAACCGAGAAGACAATCTTGTCTTCTGTAGTTGTATCCAGATGAATCGTAACTGTTGATCCCGAAGGGCTGTATTTCACGGCATTATGGATGAGATTTTCACACACTTCATGAAGACGCCGTGGGAACGACAGCACTTTCCAACTATTCGATTTTTTCGATGGAGCAAAGTCGATATGCACGCCGGATTTCTCAGCGAGCGATTGCAATTCCCCAAGAACCGTCGATATTGTCTCGACAACACCAACCGCTTCGGATGATTCAGGATCCTGCCCCGCATCAAGCAGTGCAACATTCAAAAGATCATTGATAAGTCCGATCATACGAAGCGTATTCGCGTGTATCTTTTTCACAGTTTCCGTGGCTTCCGGAGAAATCTCTCCAACATCACCACCAAGCAGCATCTCCATATTCCATCGCATTCCCGAAAGCGGTGTCCGAAGCTGATGCGCTGCAACAGAGAGGAAGCGGTCTTTGGCGTTATCCATCGCGCGTTCTTCCGTCATATCCTTGAAAACAATCATGCATCCAAGCAACCGATTGTCGTCGGAGTGAATCGGATTGATAGAGTACGAAATTGGCAATGTCTCCAAACCCTTACGAACCAACAAACCGCGAGTGTCCTCCAGAGAAGACTTCTTCGTAATTATCTGCTCGAGAAAATCTATCGGGACATTCGGACGTTTCTCAGTTGCAAGCGAAAAGAAATCCTGACATCGGTTCCCCAATACAGACTGAGATTTGACATCATACTCCGGAATACCGAGAATACTCCCCGCCGCCTCATTGAGAAAGAGGATATTCCCACCAAGATCAACAGCTATAACGCCATCACCAATAGATTGCAAGAAGCGAAGAACCGAATCACGCTCTTCTTTCTCTCGACCAAGTGATTCATTCGCAACTTTCAAATCCTCCGATTGAGCCACCAGTTGCTTTTCATACTGACGCCGTTTGGTAATATCTCGTTCAACACCAACAAAGAAACGAACGTCTCCTTGTTCATCGAGAAGTGGAGAAACGCCGATTTCTGCTATGTACTGCTCGCCTGACTTCCGCCTATTCGTCACCTCACCCGAAAATCGTTTTTTCTGTTCCTTGATAGTCTTCCAAAAATTCTTGTAGAAATCAATTCCCATTTGACCTCCCCACAACGCCGGAGTTTTCCCGAGTATTTCATCAATCGAGAAGCCCGTAATATGTTCGACTGCTGGGTTGGCATAAAGTACAGTACCATCCGGATCAGTGATGACCATATGGTCAAAACTCCCTTCCGCCGCCATACGGAATTTCTTCAATTCATCAGCCTGATCTCGAAGCTGACCCTCAAGAATACGTGCATCATCAAGTACGTTGAGTATCGCTTTCTCCGTATCCTCGAGCTGATGAACTTTCTTCTCAAGATCACGCACATACTCTGCCGAAACAGGCGTGCTTTCCAAATCCAATACCCCTTGTGATTTCGTAGCGTGTGGCATAGAAAAAATTTCGATCAGTTATGTTTCTTGTCGATGAGTTTTCGACACTCGCCTATTTCCTTCTTGAGTTCGATCATGCGAAGCTCTCGACTCACCATGATAGCATTCAAACGCTCGGTCTCTTTTCGCTTCTGCACCTCTGCCTCCTCTAGCTCTTTCCGTTCAGTTATATCGACCGCCGTATGGAGAAATCCCAAGAAGACACCGGATGAATTCGAAAATGGAACGCTATTGTCGAGCATCCATCGATACTGATTCTTCGCCAGCGAAACACGATATTCCATCCGAAGAGGCTTCCGATTCTCAAATGCAGAGACGCACTGCGCGCGATATCCAGGCTCGTCATCAGGATGAATACTCTTCTGCCACACCTCCGTGAAATGTTCTTTCGAAGTCTCTCCGATGAGCAACAAGGTTTGTTTGTTTACATAGAGACACTTCCGTTCCCTATCAATCATCCAGAGAAACGCCGGCATGGTATCCGCAATCGTTTGAAACCGACGCTCAGCGAGATCACCTCGCTCACGCACCTGCAAGAGCGATCGAAGCATCGCATTAATCTCTTCGGCGAGTTTTGCAATCTCATCGCTCCCAGAGAATTCTATACCCGATTTCGACACTCCTCTCTCTCTTGCATGAGCGAGCGAGCGGCTCAGATAGTTCACACGAGAAAGTACTGCCCAATGAAGTAAGAAAAAAATAAGTAATGTTGAGACCAAGAAAAAGCCAATCAAAGAAAGTACGACAATTATCTTTGATACACCAAATGCTGTGGGTATCGCCCGTTCAATCTTATAAAACAGCAGCGGACTCCCAAATACATCCGCAACGAATCCGTAGCCAGAAATAGTTGCCTCTCCAACAAAAGTCTTAGGTTTATTGGAAGATGTGAGTTGACCCGCAATATTCGCAAAATCCGATGGAAAACTCTTTGATCCATACAACTCGAATGAAACAGGGTATCCGAGAAAATTGGATATTCCATAGCGATATGAGTCATCAATCATCTTCACAAACGCCAATGTCCCGCGAGATGGTCCCTCTCCATGCGACGTCATAATCGGTCGCGTCGCGATAAATGCAAGTCCTGATGAAAGTTGAATAATCCCCGAATGCACCTCTGTATTGGAATCAAATGTCGAAAGGAGAGAACCCGGTTTAAGTTGATCTTCAACATCATCAGGAACGGGAATCTGTTCCCGAGTCTTCATGTCCACTCCCTGTCGCGCAAGCACCGTCCCGTCCCGCTTGGCGATAACGATGAAGTTCACACCAAGAACATCAAGGGAGTCCGTTGGAAGATTCGACTTGACAAACTCTTCCGTTGGCGCACCTGCAAACGAATACATATCATCCCATTGCGACCAATCAAGAAGCTGATGATCCAGAGTCCGCATATCTCTCGCAATCACCCGACCCGTCCACTCAACATTCTCTTGAACAGCATGCTGTTCATTCTCAACAAGTCGCCCCAAGAAGAAAATGCCAAGCCACGCATAGAGAGCAATCAAGACACCTTCCAATGCATATGCCACAATGAAAAATATTTTCTTTTGCAGAGTCATAAAAAATTGCTTCGTTTTATTTTCTTGAGGAAAAAGGTTCGAAAAAACACCGGGCGCCTACTCATATCGAAGGGCATTTAGCGCAGATATTTTCGTCGCGCGTCGCGCCGGATAGAGCCCAGTCAACACGCCGACAGCGAGAGAAAATATGAGAATGGTAACTACGAAAAGATTTGGTATATATGCCACATCAAGAACACCGAGATTTTTATCACGGAAAAATGCCACAGTAGAAATAAGCACGCCAATCGATTTGCCAGCAAGAAATCCCAAGAAAAGGCCGAGGACACCGCCAAAAAACGACATCACCATAGACTCAGTGAGAAAAAGCTCCTGCACCTCGAACGCCTTCATGCCCATTGCTTTCATGAGTCCGACTTCGCGTGTTCGTTCAAGAAGTGAAACGGTCAACGTATTGAACATACCGAGCGCTGCAACACCAAGCGCTGCCATACCAAGAAGCGCAAGCACAATACGAGCTGTTCCAAAGAAGTTATTGATCTGCTCCACCGTATCCGCAACAGATGTCGTCACATATCCCGTACCTTCGACTTGTCGACGAACATTTGCGAGCGATTCTTGAGTGGCAACCGTCAGTTTCACTTGGGAATAGTTGGTCACACCAAGTGTCCGCACATCAATGAAAGGAATATAGAATACGGGAGTCTTGTCATCAGGGATAACGCCGATAATCGAATATTCCGACTCGACGGATTCAATCTTTTGCGCCTTACCACCAAACAATGCTCCGGTAATAACAAAAGACACATTGAACTTTTTGCCAACTGCTTCTGATTCAGAAAGTGAAAGTACCTGAAGCATCGCGCGATTCACAACCGCCTCACGTTTTGCCGCCTCTCCAAGCGTCGCTTGCTCAACCGTTTTGTCTCCCTTTGACGTATCGCCAAGATCAATTTCCACCCACTCACCATCGGATGCAGATACCTTGATATTGTTCACCGTCGACGATGAATCGGTCGCGGAATCAGTTGTACTAGCAGAGGCTTCTGTTGTTGCAGCAGTCTCTGTAGACGCTGTCGCCTCGGTACTTTCACCAAGCACAAGACCCGAGTCATCAAGCGATGTTTCATGAGCCTTGTCTATCGGAGTAACAACAATATCCTCATCCACAAGAGCAAAGTATCCCTGTTCAACCAGAACCAATCCATCAGCGCCTTTCATCGAGGTGAAGCCCCCGGCACATTCATCCGAAGAATCGCACTGGGAAGATTTCTCCCACAAAGAAGTTTCGATTGAAATCCATTTCCCCAAGGTCTCTCCATGGGAATCTTGATATGCTTCCCCTGAATGAGAAACCGTGCTCCCATACGGCTTCCCTGCAACGATATCACCATCAATAGGGATACGAGAAAGTCGACTATATCCGAGAAGTCGCGATTTCGGATCAGGAGATTCTCGCAGTCGAACCCACACTATCGAAGGTGTTTGCACCGAAGCCGGCTCGAGGATATCGCCGAAACCTTCGGGAGACAGAGGAGCCGAATCGGACACGCCAGCAACCGTTTCCGTCGTTGGAAGGCTCGCTGAGAGATCATTACTCTCAAATATCGTGCCAGACGATGGTTGGATTGCCGATTGGCGAAGATAATCCGACGTCACCGCATAGACAGCCATATCCGACACCGATCCCTGATAATTCACTTTGCCGACCACTGCAACAAGCGGTGCAACCGATTCGACATTTGGAATCTCCCGCATGTTCGCAAGTGTTTCATCGTTTATCTTCACCTTACCGCCTGCCTGAGGAGACACATCCATTTGTCGCATCTCTTCGAGTCTCGCCACTTGGGAGATTACCAGCCGCTGGACACCATACCCAAGCGAGACAAGAAATACAATCGAGGCAATACCGAGTGCCATACCTCCGATAGTAATTGCTGTTCGAGTCTTCTTCACCTTCATATTGCGAACAGCAATACCAATAAGACTGATACGATCGATAGACTGTCGTCGTTCGATACGAAAAAGTTTCTCAATTTTGCTATAGAGTGCCGCAAACATTTCTTCACTCGAACGCGGAGACGGACGACGAATAATCTTGAGCACTCGACCATACGCCGAAAACACCCCACGCGCAACAATGTAAAACAAGAGAAGTACCACAAAGAGAACCAATCGAAGAAATGTGCTCTTAAAAAACTCAGGAATCCCCACTATCCATCGCCACAGCCGCACAAAAAACGCGACGTGTTGAAGAGGAGCAGAGACTTCAAGAATCGCCACACCATGTGCGGCAGCATCTTGAACATCTTTGATCGGTTTTTTCTTTCCAAAGAAAGGGAAATGCATAGAAAGGCTCCTTGAGAAAATTTATGTCGCAGGCTGGGAAGCTTGTTTTCCGCCACTCGACCCTCCATACGAAAACACGATTGGTTCAGCATTTGGATCTTCTTCGATACCCGCACCCTGCTGAATACTCACACCTCGTTTATACTTCAACTCTTTTTCCAAATTCGCTTTTTCTTCGCCTCGATAAATTCCGAGGAGATGACCGTCTCGCATAGAGAGTGCCGTCTTTGCATACGCGAGATACTCGAGGTCATGCGTCACCATGATGAGCGTCTTTCCATTTTCATTCAGAGACCGGAGAAGTTTCAACAACATTTCACCGGCATCGTAGTCGAGATTTCCCGTCGGTTCATCCGCAATAATCACTTCCGGATCGGTAATAAGTGCCCGCGCCACAGCGATGCGCTGTTGCTGTCCACTCGAGAGATCCATCGGGTGATATTCCGCCCAATCAATAAGCTCTACCGAGCGAAGCGCTTCTCTCGCCCGTTCAAATGCCGCCAGCCGATCCCATCCAAGCAAGAACAAGGGAAACGCGATATTTTCCAAAACGCTCAAAGATTTCACCCAATTCGACTGCTGATACACCATGCCAATGTGTTTTTTGCGAAACTCCGATCGGACATCCTCTTCTATTCCCGGACCATACAAATTCTTTCCGAGAAATGTCATATCCCCTTTCGACGGTCCCTCAAGTCCAAGAATAATATGAAGAAGCGTCGACTTTCCGCATCCGGAAGGACCAAACACGATTAAGAAATCCGATCGTTCCACAGTGAAACTGATGCCCTTCAAAACGTCAATGACCTGCGCCCCAACATGGAAGGATTTATACACATCCGTCACCGTAATGACCGATTCCCCTGCTTGAGGAACCGATTCATACCCTCCGGAAAAAGGCTGTTGCGAAAGAGGAGTAATGACTTCTGACATAACAAAGTTTACTGACCAAAAATAGACTTCAGACTCGAGAATACGATATCGAGCGCATTCTGAGTTGCCTTCGGCGCAATGGAAACAATATCGATTGATTCCCCGATATTCCCCGCTTTGTCTTTTGAAAGAACACGCAAGTGATACACTTTCGACGGCGTCAGTTTCGAAATAACCACCGTATGATTCGACACCAATGAAGC